>CAYMAQ010000210.1:0-7191 GCA_964388385.1 uncultured Anaerolineales bacterium
AACGGGACGAGAACCACAAAGCCTGCCCGGATCAGCGCGGCAATCGAGAGAAACCCAAGATCGCTGACGAATGGGGTCGCGGCATACATAATAGAAGACCTCAATCACGCATCCTCAACCACGACAATCGCTTGCTGTAAGTCCGCATTCGGCGAGATTCGTGGTCGTTTCCCACTGGCCGTGGTCAAGCCCTGCACCCGCACCTTCTCGCATCTCGTGTACGGAAAGGGGCGCTCCGCAGCAGGTGGGAGAGCGTCCTCGTACACGTACCCCTCGTCGGGATCCGTGAAAAAGTACATCCCCTCATAGTCGTCAGGGTGATTCGTGTCGTCAACGTACAGTCCGTCGATCGTGACCTCCTGGGGCATCGAGCAGGGATAGCCAAAGTCGTGCATCCCATCGTTCGTCACCTGGATCATGTGCGGCCACCACGTCTCGCCGCACGCCGGAATCCACCGGCAGTTGCGGATCACCACGTCGCCCTCCCAGGTGCTCCCGTAATCGCGCCGAAAATTGATCAGAGATCGGCCGTAAAGAGTGGAGTCCTCGACGGTCAGCAGGCCGCGGCCGATGGCGTTGAGCCCCATATGGCCCAGGGTGCAGCGGCGGACCGTATAGGTGCCGGAGACGCCCATATGCGTATCCATCCTGGAGAGGGTGCAGTCCTCGAGCAGAATGTTCTTGCAGAAGTTGGAGGCGATCACACCCCAGCGGGTCCGGTCGCAGATGTGGTTCATCCGACAGTTGCTCAGGTGAAAATTGACCACGTTGTTGGCGTGAAGATCGTACGAGCCCATACTGACCGGTTTGCCCGCCGAGCCAATGGTTGAGTAGATCTTGTGCCCGGTGACGAAGCAGTCGCGGAAGGTGATGTTGGCGCACTGTTCGGCGCTGAGGAAGCCCCGGTAGGGATGCCCCACCGCCGTCTCCCCGACGACGTAGTGCGTCAAACCCTCAACCTCCGTGTTTGACCGGGTGATCACGATGTTCCTGGACCAGTAATTGTAGCCGCTCTCCTGCTTCATCCGATTGGCGAACGTCGTGAAGACCCCGCCACGCAGACGAAGCGGCGTCTCGTCGATCGGGCGGGCCTCGATCCGGGTGATAACGGCGTAGTCCCAATCGATGTCCCCCTCCACCGATCCGTCGCGATGCAGGATGAAACAGTCGTGCTGAGGTACGCCCTCGTTCTGGTTGAGACCCCGACGGATGTAACGCCGCTTGAGGTCGTTCTCGACCAGGACGTGACAGTCGTGTGCGGGCCGTACGTCGAGCTGCGCCTGATCTCGGGCGAGCCGGTCGATCTGCAGTGTCTCCGGTTCGAGGCGCGAGCGCACCTCGAACAAGGGCGCCTTATAGTCCTCGATTTCGGCAGTACCCATCACCGCCCCGTCGTCGATGATAAACCGGGAGGTATTCCAGTCGGTATCGGTGGCGATAATAGCGGTGAGCGCCCGCCCGCCGAGATGGTACGTCGCGTCGGGCCTCGTCCTGACGGGCAGCCCGTGCGCGTTGGCATACGCGTGCGCTTCGCAGATCGCCGGCAGGTCATCGGTCACTCCGTCGCCGACTGCGCCAAACGCCTCATATGTGACATAATTGTCGTTGAACGTCATCGTCGTCTCCTTGATGATAGTGTGCTGTGAAGATCCCTACAGATCCGGACACGAATCACTAAATTTTTACGCGATGCCCCTACGTTTTAGTTATTCATCAGATCCATAATCATCGAGCGTCACGTCGCCGGGGATAATCGCATCGTGCGCCCGCAGCAGCGTATAGACGTCCTCAAGCGGGAGATCCCCAGGATCCTCATCCCGCCGGGCACTGAGTGCCGCCAGCGCGCCCGCCGCCTGGCCCATGGCAAAGCACGGACACTCCACCCGTAGAGCGCTGTTCGCCTCACGGTCGCTGGAGAGGCAGCGGCCCGCCACGAGGAGGAATCGGCTTCCCGCCGGCAGCAGTGCGCCGCGCGGAATCGTCGGAAGCACCTGAGGGCCAAGCGTGCGGGCGTTGAAACCCTTGCCGTCGTTGAGGTGCTCGTCGATGGGATAAAACGCATAGCAGACCGCGTCGTCATAGACCTTCCCGGCCTCATAGTCCTCCACCGTCACGGTTGCCTTGCCCTCAATGGTTACCGTCTCCCGGACACCCGCTTCCGGGCTGATCCAGTCGACGCTGAAGTTCTCCAGGCCCGGCTGCTTCCGGAAGAAACGGTACGCCCGCAGCATCGCCCGGCGCGCCTCCACCTCCACCGCGGTCCTGCCCGTGCTGGTCTCCGCGTCGGGCGCGCGCACGTGGTTGCCGTTCGCCCCGTGCTTGCGCAGCAGCGCCTCCGGACCGTCGTCCCGCCAGGAAATATCGGTGGTCTTGATCTCCCCGGCAGCGATCGCTTCTTCCGAAGCAGCCTTGAGCGCCTCGAAGTCCAGATTCTCCACGTCGTACCCCGAAAAGCCCATGCTCAACGTCGCCGGCTGGACCACGTCGGGCCGCACGAGAGGAAAGCCTGCCAGGGCCACGACGTTGGCGTCACCCGTGGCGTCGATCAGCACGCGAGTTTGCACCTCGCGCAGCCCGGTCTTCGTACAGAGCGTGAGGGTCCACATATCGTCCGCAAAAGACACCTCGGCGGGCATGGCGTGGAAGAGCAAGTCGGCCCCGGCATCCAGCACCATCTCGTCGCAGAGCGCCGCAAAGATCTCCTTATCCATCGTCAGATGGGGCGGACCGGCATTGTTACGGGTATAGTCGCCCGATGGAATCGGGGTCCCGGTCTCCTCCCAAGTGTTGCACATCAGCTCCCAGGCAATGCCACCGATGATCTGCTCGCCCCAGGCGAAGAAATGCGCCGGCGCGTTGATGCCGCCCACGGTGACCGTGCCGCCGAGCATGCCGTTCTTCTCCACTAACAGGGTCCGCGCGCCCGCGCGCCCCGCCTGCGTCGCGGCGATCACGCCCGCCGTCCCGCCGCCGACCACGATCACGTCATAGGATGCGTCTGTCATTCCTGCATTCATAACCCCTCCCTATACAGATCTGGACACAAAACACTCAACGTCCCCACAATACCTCCTGCTTCACCTGCTCCCACCCCGCTTCAATCGCGTGGCACAGCGGAGCAACCTCGGCTGGAACCATTCAGGGCCTCCACGATTTTACCATAAACACAAACACCAAGATAACCGCGCGGCAGACGAGGGATAGGTCTCTTCATATCAATAGTCGACTGGGATGTCGTGTTCCTGACGGCCCACTTCAGCATCACGGCTTGTCCCCGTCCTCCGCGCCTGCTGCAAGCGATTGTTGGCGCACGATGCTTGCGATCCAAGCCGGTCTTCTCCTCCTCGTCCATCGAGCGAACTTCAGTTTCTCCCCGACATAGAAGTTCCTATATGCCTGTACGGGATCTCCGAGCACTTTGTACTGCTTGGGCATAGCCTGTGGGAACTCAGTCAGTCCTATGGATTCAAACGTCATTCCCTGGATCTGATCAATCACCGCAAGGGAACTGTGATCCTTAGCTTTCTGATATCTGTATCGATACTCCTGGTTCAGAGCTCTTGCCAGCTTCAGCAGCCACTGCAGATTCGAAAAGGAGGCCCCTGCCCATAGAACGCACGGATGTTTCATGTGGGTGGATTTGTAAGGCGTCTCAAATCCTTTCTTATTGAGTGCTGTACAGGCAATCTGAGCGCTTTCCAGAATCATCTTTACCACGTGTTGATCACAGTGATAACGCGCGCACGTCTCAATGTCCAGATCAAGAACAAAGATATTCATATGTTTCAACCTCTCGCGATGGACAAGAAAGCAGCAACCAAGGTCAGCGCAAATTGAAACCCAGACCAAAATTTTTGTCTTTTTGTGGTTCGGACGATAGTGTCCTGCAAAAGATACACAGCCTGAAGCGAAGGAATCACGACCATGAAATAAACCAAAACACCGATTAGCTGGAAAAGATATTCCCAAAAACCAACACGGGGATGAAAAGGGGACGACATCCCCATATATTCCCACAAAGCCGTGTAACCCAGCGATGAAAAGACCAGGAGAAAAATATCCCCAATGGCATCTTCAAGAAGATGTCGAATACGAAACTCGCGAATAGTCTTCCGCAGTCGCTTGAACAAGATAATATCTGGCGGATACCGCTGATGGGCGGTCCATTCTATGCCTGCAAACGATAAGAACATAGCCAGAAATCCCAATTCCTTGATCAGAACCAGGAAGAATCCAACAACATAAAGAAAATGCCAATACCAGGGAGCGTCATCCCCGGGATGAACACCAGCAATGGACGTTCCGACCAAAAACAAAAAGGCTGACATTCCTACGTGCAAAATAGGCAATAAGACGATAACCACAACGGTCCCGTCGGATGGCTTCTTTGGATGATGACGGGCATGATGAGACAAATAGGGGAACTTGAGCCAGAATCCAGCCGACTCCAACAAAGGGATCAGCAGAAATACCCAACCTACAAGCGAATCTGGGTTAGATAACGAGACCTTAGCTAATCGCCTCAGCAGACCGGGATGGATGGTTATCAGATACCCGATAAAAAGCAGATAAGTCAAACCCCCCCGTCTTTTGAGAAGTTCGTATCCTAAAGATTTTATCACAGAATAAGGGTGCAATTTTGAGTAATTGTTCATATCTCCTATTTCATTTCAACGCGAGATAGTGCGCAATGAACCCGTTCGGCTTTTCGACATCGGTGTCTGTTAACGCCACCCGCTCTCTTCGACGACATCCCATGCCAATGTATCTCCGCTGGGATGTCGTCGGTCCACCTTGACGTTCAGTGGCGTATCCCCGGAAATTTCAAACACATCTTCATAACCGTTGCCCTGCCTGGACTCCTCCTCCCTTGACTTATTCATCCTCGACCCACGCCATCTCCGCCATCTGGGTTCCGAGCGGAGGATTGTGATTGGACGAGACATAGTGCCGGCCCTCGATTTCGTACAGTTCCGGCGCAGCTGCGGGGAAGACGCCGACATACTTGTCTGAAGCATCGCCGATGCCGAAGTCGAGAGGGTCCTCCGACCGGAACACGTGGGTCAGGGACTTATAATAATCCTCCGTTCGGAACAGATAGTAATACCCTTCTTTGAAGATGACAAACGGGCATTCCGTGTCCCACCGTCCCTTCCCATACGCAAGATCCCGATGAACCAAGATGGGCTCCGACCACGCATACAGATCCCGGGAGGTTCTGCACCAGAACACGGGCTGAGCCGGGTCCCCATTTTGGGTTCCTGCGTAATAGAGATGCCAGAGCCCCTCGATGTTGATCAGAACCGGGTCGCGCGTCGGCCCCGGGCCGATAAACAGACGGCTGTTGCCGTCCGCGTTCCTGTAACGGGTCCATGCGATGCCGTCGCTCGACGTCATAAGGCACATCTGGGAACCGGAGGCATACCACTTGGGAAGGTGCCTGAGCGCTTTCTCCTCGCCAGGGGTGGGCTTAGTTGCACCTCCGCCGTAGAACATGTAAAAAGCACCCTCGACCTTGATGACGTAGGGAGACTGAATACACTCGGCCTGATTGCCGTCTGTTTCTCCCTCACCGGGGCTCGAGCCGTAACTCTCCCCATAGTCGCTGCGGATGCGCATAATCTCCCCCGTACACGCCCAGGGCGACGTTCTGAAATCGTCGGTTTTCCAGTGATAGAGAATCCTGCCCACCACCGTTTGGCGTACGCATCCCCACAGATGCCACGTGCCCGTGGGATCCTGAAACATATGATGATCCACCGGGGCATTATGTTCGTGGCGATGCTCGGAATGATCGCTCATTTCCCACGCGTCTGCGCCGGGCAGGATGCCCTTCAGGTCAGGACTCGGCCCGATCAACCACCAGTCCGATGTCAGCACAGGACGTAATTTGCGTTTGACGGTCATCGCTTGTTCCTTCCATATATCCCATCTTCCCTTAATACTCGCTCGTATTCCAACTCACCCTCTGATACTGTCTCATTGCCTCAGGATATCGCAGATAACTAGGTGCGATGCACTCCCGGACACAATCATCAATGAGCAACAACCTGAAGGAACGGAAAAGCTTACGAGACCGTTCAAGAATCAAGTGCGTTGCACCGGGCATGAAAAACAACCTGCTACAGATCCGGACACGAATCACTAAACTTTTCCATGATGCCCATGTAACGTAGAAACGCTTTAGTTATTCATGATCAGATCCGTAGGCTGCGCGTCGGGTTCACGTCAGCGCCTGTTGGGCAGTGGACCTCTCGTTGAAGGCCAAGCACAAGGTGTAGAATGCCTTCAACGACTTGCTGCCTTCGGGCGCTAGCGCTCGGATCGCTTGCTCCCAACCCACGGCGTGGAGTGATATCGCATCGAGCGTGGGTTCTGCCCACGCCTGATACCAACCATCCAGGTGACCCTCATAGGCCTCAACACGCGCTTGGATCTTGCCCCTCATCCCCGCACGGTCCATTTCGCGTGAGAACTTGCCCGCCTCAATCGCAGCGTCTGGCGCAAGCACAACAAAAGCAAGTGCGTCCATCGCCCCAGGGGGCATCCCAGCCTGGCGAAGCACCTCGGCCATGCACGCGACCGTCCGAGCTGCCTGGTCAAAATCGGGGGCATTGCGCGTTCCCACGGATAGCGGCGCGCCGATCTTCGCCTCGATCACCACAAACTGCGTCGCCTCGGGGTCCAGTTCGAGGTCGACCTTCCCTTGCTCGCCGATGAGGATGTGCCCGATCACCCCATCCGCGCGCGTGCGGGATTCCGCCAGGGGGTCCCCGCGATAGCGGGCCTTGAACACCGTGGGGAGCAATGCTTCCGAGAACCAGGTCGATCCCTCGGCGAAGGCGAAGGGTGAATCGCCCAGGTCCGTTTGCGCAGCGTGATGCAGGAATCCCTTCAGCAGCCAACTCTCGTTATAGAGTTCCGTTGGCCTGAAGTTTGGGTGTTCGGGATCAAACGCCTCGATCAGATCTGCGAGGATACTCAAGTTCTGCTCCGATCTCTGCGTACAGGCGGAACTAAGCCACACGGCGGGTTTGCCCAAGGCCTCCGTAACCCGTCACCGACTCTCCCCAGCCACCCCAATACAACCGCGGCAGTAGCCACGTTAACTTCGGCGACTTGTTAGCCGGCATTACTCCCCTCCCAACGACTCTCCAAAATAGAAGGGTCTGCACTAATCTCAGCAATCAA
>CAYMAQ010000211.1:0-7169 GCA_964388385.1 uncultured Anaerolineales bacterium
AAGGCGACACCTATTCGTATGTAGGGCAATCGCAGTTGGCAGTAAAGGCTCAAAGCCCCGTGTCTTTAGGAGTGGTTTCGGTGCCAGACGCCCTCTTAGCAAAGGTTAGTATCGTTAATAACGGGGCTTTGAGCCCTGTGTGCATAGACGAGTCCTAAATGCAATTGCCCTATATTCGTATGACCCTCTCCCGAGGGGAGTGCAGAGCGTGACGGGCTTCGCACCATGAAAAAAAGCCGCCCGGTGACCGGGCGGCTTATCGGACAAACAGCACTCTCCAACCGCTTCTATCACATCTGAGAAAACAAGTGCACGTGGGGAGGGATACTCAGCCCTATGCACCTTTATCGTCTGACGCTAGAAGGAGTAGAAGTCGTCCACGCGTGATGATGATGAGGGCTCGGGACTATCCAAAGGCTTGACCGCAACCGCTTGGAGTCCCTTGGGTGTCTGTTCGAGGCCGAACTCCACCCGCTGACCTTCGACCAGCTTCTTGAAGCCATCCATCTGCACTGCTGAATAATGCACGAACACATCCTCTTTGCCTTCGCGGGAGATGAATCCATATCCCTTATCAGCATTAAACCACTTCACGACACCAGTTTCTCGCTCAGCCATTGTTTCCTATTTCCTTTCAACAACAGTGGTCCTAGATGCAGACACCCATAGCATCCTCGTTTCAGACGACGCCGAGATTCGACGGCAGCTCATCCAAGCGTCCTCTCCAACCACAAACGTAGGACGTTCCTGCATCGTATCTACATATTTTTATACCAGATATTCCGAGAAGTGTCAAATCGATATCCCCACATTGCTCCCGGAAACGGCACATTGCTATGCTTCCTGCCGTTTCTGAGGCAACCGCCACCAGGGGACGTTGGAATATCGGTGGTGCTCCAGGTGATACCCGAAGTGGTAACACGTCAGGAATGAGAGCCATAACGGGTAGGCGTTGCTCTGCGCATGATGACGGTTCGTGTAGCCGCCCTCCGGCTCCCGGTGCGGCAGGTACGAGCCAAAGACAAAGAGCTGTACCGAGCTGAGCAGCGACGGAACGGCCCAGAAGACGATCAGGTTCATCACCGGCACGCGAACCACGATCAGCAGCACATTGAACACCACAGCCATCCCGATCAATTGACCGATTGTCATATAGTTACGCATGAAGTGCAGATACCAGGGGACGAGCCGATTGTCCTGATCACCGTGGTAGTCAGGATCCTGAGGTCGTCCGGGGGTTTTGTGATGCTGGAAATGCTTAGCGCGCAGCTTATCGTACGGAAGCAGCGCATAGACCAGCATCACGATCCGCCCAATCCACGTGTTGACCTGCCGGTGCCCCCGCCAGATCGTGCCGTGGATCGCATCGTGGGCCGTGATGAAGAGCCCCGTGTAAAGAAAGGTCATCCATGCCGTGCCGAGGGGGAACAGCCACACGGGCAACAACGCGGGGGGCCTGCTCAACAACACGACCAGCGAACTCGCCCAGATCGTTATGACAAGGGCAGCAATCACAAGGCCGCGCACTTCCTTCCACAGATCGCGCATTTACACTCCGGATACATCAGGGAAAGACCTTGAGTCACCTATCCTGTATTTATCCTAACATGGATTCGCGCACACCGCAAGACCCCACCTCACAGCGGGATCTCGATAGCGATCACTCCATCTCCTGCCGATTTTGGATATAATGCAGTGGAGACCCGGAAGGAGCCCGAGATGAAGACGTCAAAACCTATTGCCATCGTGACCGACAGCACCTGCGACATTCCCGAGGATTTGATCCAACAGCACGACATCACCGTACTTCCCGCCTACGTGATCTGGGGTGAGGACCAGTTCCGCGACCGCATCGATCTGCAGGCCGACGCCTTTTACCGGCGTCTGGTCGAGGATCCGATCTACCCCTCCTCGGCCCACCCCACACCGGAGACGTTCCGGCAGACGTACGAGGCTTTACAGAGCGGGGGCAAAGAAACCATCGTCGTGATCACCGTCAGCAGCGCGCTCAGCGGCACCTACACAGCCGCGCTTCAGGCGGCCGCCGCGAGCGGCGTGCCCGTCCACGTGATCGATTCCAAGGGGCCGTCGATGTCGTTGGGATGGCAGGTGCTCGCCGCCGCCCGGACCCGGGACGCCGGCGGGGACGTGGAGGCGATCGTCGCTGCTGCAAAGGGAGCCCGATCGCGCATGGCGCAGTTAGTCTATATGAACTCGATCGAGTATCTGCACAAGGGGGGCCGGATCGGCAACGCCGTCAAGCTGCTGGGGATGGCACTCCGGATCAAACCGGTCGTCTTCATCAACCACGAGACCGGCACCGTGGAGATCGAAAAAGCGGCTCGCACGTCCAGGCGAGCGATGCAGGCGCTCTACGAGGGGTTCTTCGAGCGCCTGGACCCCCGCAAACCCCTGCACATCGCGGTCATGCACGGTGGGGTGCCGGACGAGGCACAAAAGCTGGCGGACCGCATCCGCGAGGAATTCCATCCCAAGGAACTGCTGATCCACATCACTGGACCGGTCCTCGGGATCAACACGGGTCCCGGCGCACTGGCATTAGCAGGCTATAACGAGGCGTAAGGCTGCCAGAACGGGGGGAAGCAAAAGCGCTTACGTACTACCCAAACCGGCCCGTGATGTAATCCTCCGTCCGTGTGTCCTGCGGGGCGGTGAAGAGATCCGTACCCTCCCCCCACTCCACCAACTCACCTTGCAGAAAGAAGGCCGCGCAGTCCGCAATCCGGGCGGCCTGTTGCACGCTGTGGGGAACGATTACGATCGTATACGCGTTCTTGAGCTCCTGGAGCGTCTCCTCGATCTTGAACGTGGAGATCGGATCGAGGCCAGAGGTGGGTTCGTCCAACATGATCACCTCGGGCTGCAGCGCCAGGGAGCGGGCCAGACACAGACGCTGCTGCTGCCCCCCCGAGAGGTCGTAAGCGCTGTCGGGCAAACGGCCGGCGACCTCCTCCCACAACGCAGCCTGCTTCAGGGCCCGCTCGACCGCCGTGTCGAGATGCATTCGGTCGCGCTCGCCCGTCAACTCCAGGCCGTACGTGATGTTCCGGTAGATACTCATAGGAAGCGGCACCGGCCGCGCGAACACGATGCCCACCCGCCGGCGCAGTTGAATGACGTCGTAGCCAGGATCGAGGACATCCTCCCCATCCAACAGGATACGCCCCTGCTGCTCGGCCACGTCGACGAGGTCGTTCAAGCGGTTGATGGTGCGCAAGAGCGTGCTCTTGCCGCCGCCAGAGGGGCCGAAGAGCACGTTGATCTGGTTGCGGTAGATATCCAGGTTAATGTCTCGCAGGCTTTCCGTGCCGTCCGAGTACCGGACCGAGAGGTTTTCGATGTGGATTTTGACACCGGTATCCATCGGACTCACCAGACCCGCTGCCGGCGGTAATGCCGGCGGATCAACGTCGCAGTCAGATTCATAAAGAGAACGAAGACCAGGAGCACGAGCGCCGTGCCGTATTGGATGCGCACCGGCATACCCGGGACCTGGGTGCTGATCACGAAGAGATGATAGGGCAGCGCCATCGTCTGATCGAAGATAGATTTGGGAAGCTGGGGCAGAAAAAACGCCGCCGCGGTGAAGAGGATCGGGGCGGTCTCCCCCGCCGCACGCTCCAGGCCGAGAATGACGCCCGTGATAATGCCGGGCAGCGCCTGGGGCAAGACCACCTCACGAATCGTCTGCCAGGACGTGCCCCCCAGGCTGTTACTCACCAACCGGAAGGACTGGGGAACCGCGCGCAGAGCCTCCTCCGCCGTGCTGATCACGATCGGCAGGGTCATAATCCCCAACGTCAGCGAGCCGGCGATGATCGAGGTGCCGAAATTGAGAAAGAGCACGAAGAGACCGAGGCCGAAAAGACCGTACACAACCGAGGGGATCCCCGCCAGATTGATGATGGCAATGCGGATCGCGCGGGTGAGCGTATTATCCGCTGCGTACTCCGCCAGATAGATCGCCGCGCCCACGCCGAGCGGAACCGAGACCAGAGCGGTCCCCACAGTCAGATAAAGGGTGCCCAGAATCGCTGGGAGCACCCCGCCCGCCTTCATCCCATCCCGGGGCATACGGAAGAGAAACTCCCACGAGACCGCACTCACTCCCTCGAACAGGATGTACCCCACCATCAGGATGATCGGCGCGATCACAATCAGCGCGACCAGGCTGATCACCCCAAATGCAATGCGTTGCGATATCTGTCTGGAGATCATACGTTAGCCACCTATCCCAGGAACACAGCTACGAGAGCATGCGCTCGGATCGTTCCGACTCCTTGAAAACCACCATCGCCGCCGTAAGGTTGACGAAAAAGCTGATGATAAACAGCACCAGCCCCACCGCAAACAGCACGTGATAGTGAGCGCTCCCATGGGCCACCTCCCCCATCTCGGCTGCGATGGTCGCGGTCATCGTGCGCACCGGCATAAAGACGTCCGTTACCCCCTCGGGGATCCGGGCGGCATTTCCGGTCACCATCATCACAGTCATCGTCTCTCCGATCGCACGGGCCACGCCCAACATCAGGGCGGTCAGAATACCGGTGCGTCCGGCGGGGAGCACAACCCGGACAATGGTCTGCCAGCGGGTCAATCCCAGGGCCAACCCGGCATCCCGGTACGTCTTGGGTACGGAATCGATCACGTCCTCGACGACGCTGACGACCGTGGGGAGCGCCATCCACGCCAGGAGAATCATCCCGGTGAAGGCCGTCAGGCCCGTGGGGATATCCAGAGTGCGGCGCAGCCACGGCGCGAAGAGGGTCATCCCCATAAAACCGATCACCACCGAGGGGATGCCGGCCAAAATCTCCACCGCGGGTTTCAAAATCTCGCGGGCCCAATCCGGCACGATCTCCGCGATGAAGACCGCGGTCGCCAGCCCCAGAGGCAGGGCAATGACCGCTGCGCCCAACGTGATGATCAACGACCCCATAATCAGGGGCAGCAACCCGAAGTAATCCTCGATCGGGTACCAGCGCCGGGCCAAGAGATCCTCGAGGGGAATCTCAACGAACGCCGGGACGCCCTCCCGGATCAAGAAAAAGAAAATCATAAGGACCAGAACAATCGCAGAGACGCCGGCGACCTGAATCGCGCGCTCGATCAATCGCTCCAGCAGCCTCGCAGACGGGTGCCGCGATGCGGTGGTAGATTTTCTCTCAGAGGAAATCGTCATCAGTCACTCCTAAGATCCACACCCTCCGCTCCCCCCTCTTCATTCCACGTCAACCAACGGCACGAAACCCAATTCCCGGACGATCATCTGGGCCTCAGGCGAACGGATCCAATCCAGGTACGTTTCGATGGTCTCATTTGGGTTCCCGTCCGTGTACATATAGAGGTTGCGCGAAACCGGATACACCCCATCGTTCACATTCATAATCGACGGCGCCCAGAAAGGGCCATCGGGATCGGCGCGCACCTCAAGGGTCTTCATATCCTCGGTCACATAGCCCAGACCGTCATAGCCGATCGCGTTGGGATTCTGTCGAATCTCCGCGCCGATACCCTCAGAGGAAGGCAGCAGCAGCGTATCCGGGGAGAAAAGCGTGGTGTCGTCCTTATCACCCAGACGGACCACGGTCTCCAGGAAATAGACGTGGGTCCCTGAGTTGGTCTCCCGGGAAAGACGGACGATCGGGCGATCCTCACCGCCGACCTGCTGCCAATTATCGACCTTACCGCTGAAGATGTCCGAGAGCTGTTGCAGCGTGAGGCGATCCACCGGGTTGCTGGGATGGACGACAATCGCGATGGCATCGCGGGCGATGACGAACTCCTGGGGTTCTACGCCGTTCGCGCGGGCATTCTCCAGCTCCTCGGGCTTAATCGCACGGGAGGCGTTGGCAATATCGACCGTGTTGTTGACGAGAGCCGCCAATCCGGTGCCCGACCCCCCACCGGTCACGGCGATTTCGACCTCAGGCTTGACCTGTTGGTAGCGCTCGGCCCACGCCAGCGCGAGGTTGACGATGGTGTCCGAGCCCTTATTCTGAATCAGCTTGCCGCCATCCGATTCGAGAGTCGAGGTCTCTCCCTGGCGGCATCCCACCAAGGCTAACAACAGAAGTACCGCCAGCCAGAGGCAAAGATATTTTAGAGAAGCAAGTTGTCTATACACAACTATGAATTCTACTCCGAGATCGAATAACGACAACCGGCAGCGCTTTCTCGTTGACATCGACAAGCCCTACGTTATACTCTCGATGCAGATCGATGAGCCCGCCTTCCCGGGGTTGGCTCATCGGTATCGATATCGATGACCCTAAAACCCGAGAAAGTGAGTGCGATGAACGCCGTTCCGGACCCGATCATTCAGGTGAAACATCTCGATTTCTTCTACGGAAAGCATCAAGCGCTCTTCGACATCAGCATCGAGATCGAGGAGAAGGAGATCACCGCCCTCATCGGTCCCTCGGGCTGTGGCAAATCGACGTTCCTGCGCTGCTTGAATCGGATGAACGACGAGATCTCGGACACGCGGATGGAGGGCGAGATACGCATCGACGGCGAGGATATCTACGCCGCCGGAACCGACGTGGTCGCGCTCCGTCAGAAAGTGGGACTCGTCTTCCAAAAGCCCAACCCCTTCCCACAATCAATCTACAACAACGTCGCCATGGGGCCTCGGGCCTTGAATATGGATGTGGATATCGACGAGGTCGTGGAAACCTACCTCAAGGAGGTCGACCTCTGGGACGAGATTCAAGGTGACCCTTCCGCCCCCGCCTTGAACCTGGGCCTCGGTCAGCAGCAGCGCCTGTGCATCGCGCGCACCATTGCGGTCGCACCGGAGATCGTGCTGATGGACGAGCCGTGCTCCGCCCTCGACCCCATCGCAATCCGACGTATCGAGGAATTGATGCGCCAATTGAGGGAAAACTACACGATCGTGATCGTGACCCACAATATGCAGCAGGCCGCCCGGGTCTCGGAGAGGACGGCCTTCTTCTGGCTGGGAGAGATAGTTGAGTACGCTACCACCCACCAACTTTTCACCAATCCGCAACAAGAGCGGACCGAGGCTTATATCAGCGGACGTGTCGGCTGACCGCAGGGCTCAACTTTCAAACAGGACCAGGTCCCGACTAGATCTCGTCCGGCGCAGCGCCCTCCGGCATCTCCAGATCAACGACCTCACC
>CAYMAQ010000212.1:0-7152 GCA_964388385.1 uncultured Anaerolineales bacterium
CTTGGGTGACGTCGGTTCTGACGGCGATGGCCCGCCGGTCGGTGGCGGCTTCGATCGCGTCGGCGGTCTCCTGCGCGCCCTCCAGGTTAACGTCGGCGATGATGACGTGGCAGCCCTCGTCGGCAAGGCGTTTGCAGATGGCCTCGCCGAGGCCTCGGGCGCCACCGGTGACGAGGGCGATGCGATCTTGTAAGGTTTTTTTTCCCATGGGATCTCCTTTGTGTCAGTTTGTCTTATTATCGGGTGGTCACTTGATCAAGCTTCGAGACTCGCTTCCGGAGGTGCGTGTCATGACGTCTACGTGACGAGTTGGACGATGCCGCGTCGGCCGTTGATGAGCCAGGTTGGATCCTCGGCTGCCATAACCGCGGCCTGTCCTTTGGCAAGTCCCACCATGATCTCGCCCTTCAGGGTGCGCAGGATGAGGAAGGGGCGGGCGATGCCCGGCGCAAAGGTCCGCGCGATCTCGGACAGGTCGGCGTGGTAGGGCCAGTGGCGATCTCCCAGGAGCCGCCGGTAGTTGACGTCGCCCTTGAGGATGACGATGTCGGCCTCGGCCAGCGCGACTTGCAGGGCCTCCGGCACGGCATCGAAGAGTTCCGGCCCGTTCCAGAAGGG
This sequence comes from uncultured Anaerolineales bacterium, assembly GCA_964388385.1. Classification (GTDB taxonomy): domain Bacteria; phylum Chloroflexota; class Anaerolineae; order B4-G1; family SLSP01; genus PWVB01. Next base: position 619 of record CAYMAQ010000212.1, read on the forward strand.
ATCGTCAGCCAGTTCTAGGGTGCCGACGTCAATCGCCCGGCTGAGCCGCACGCCCAGGGCCGACAGCGCCGAGGGTGCCGTCTTGCTGATTTGGGCGACCGTCTGCTCGATATCGGCGGACGAGGCATCGGAGACGAAGAAGGGATGGGCTTTCAGATGGAGTGTGACTCGCGAGGCCCAGCCCTGGCTCAGCAGGTGATCGGCTAACGCCAGGTCGTGGAGTGAGTCGGCGCCGACGTTGTCGCAGATAAAGGCGACGCGATCGGCCTGCTGGAGATGCGCGCAGGCGGCCTCGGTGTCGTCGATGACCAGGTTATGGCGTTCGCTTCCGGCGGACCCGGCGCCGAGTGCGCCCAGATCGACGGTCAGGTTGCTGAGATCGGCGCGGTTACCCCAGAGCGCGGCAAGCAGCAGCGCGGTCAGCCGGTCGTTAGGGCTCAGCCCCTCCAGCGTGGGCCACAGGTGCTGCAGGGCCTTGATGGCACGGTCGATCTGCGCCGCTTTCTGCGGCCCAAAGGGGTCGTGGCCCTGCCACGGGCCCGGCTCGAAGTACCGAACGGCCTGCAGCAGACGGCGGTAGAAGTAGGCCTCGGCGAAGTACCAGGGCACCTCACGCCAGGTGCGGCCCTCAAAGGGCGCCCAGGCTGCGCGCCATGCCGCGGCCTGCCCGCGCTCGCCGACCGAATCCGGCAGTGGGGCGATGGGCTCTGCCGCGATTTCGTCACGGAACGCCTCCAGGGACGCTTGGATGTCCGGCGGGTAGACGTGATCCGCCGTTACCTGCGCGATGATCTGCGGCTTGCGCTCGCGGATGGTCTTCTCGGCAAATGAGCCCGCCTCCGACGTCATCAGCGGAGGCGGGAACCTCTGATTTCTCGTGTTCATCGGTCGTTGAGCATCACCCGGAGCAGCTCAGTCTCGGCCTCGGTGGTCCATTCCTGTCCATTGCGCATCTTCGCGTAGACGCTGGGCAGCACGCCTTCGAGATCCTGGATCGCGGTGAGCGGCAGCGGCTTGATGTGTGGGTAGATCACGATCTTGCCCGGATACGCGGTCTCTGCGACGGCCTTCAGGCCGTCCCAGGATGCCTCCAGCGAGCCGATCGCGGCGACGGACCGGTTGGGCGAAAGCTGCCCGGTCTCGGCGTGCTCGAGCATCGTCCGCATATTCTCGATGGTCGAAGCGGAGTGGCCGATGAAGCGCTTGCCCGCCAGGTAGACACCGCTCAGATCGATCTCGGCGTGCTTACCCCGGGGCACCCCGGCGAAGATGTTCATCACGCCGCCGGGTGCCAGCTCCGTGGCGGCCCCGGCAATGACGGCGGGCACCGGCGCCAGGATGACGATGTTATCGAAGCCGCCGGCCTCGCGGTAGGGGGCCATCCCCTCGGCGTAGGCCTTCTCATTCATCGGGTTCAGGGCGACGAACTCGATCCCCAGGGCTTCAGCGTCGTCGGCGAAGGCGTCGCGGAGGGCATCCAGCCGGTCGTCGCTGATGTCGGTGGAGACGATCGCGCTGGGGGGGGCGTCGGACTCGATAGCCCGTTGAACATGCATCCGGCCCATCGGGCCGCCGGCGCCCACGAAGAGCGACTTGCCGGTGGGCTTAAGCTCTGGATCGACGATGACCTGGTGATACGCGTCGGCGACGTCGTCGCTCGTGCTCCCCGCGTAGAGCCAGCGGTTGTAGTGGATCCGACCCACGTCGACCTTGACGGGGCGATCCATCGGCTCGTCGTCGAGGATAGCCATAATGCCGTAGCTCGATAGGTGGGGGCTGGCCCGCTCGATCACGTCCGGGTCGGCGCCCAGCACGACGATATCGTCGATGCCCTTTCCGCCGCCGGTGATCTCGGCGGGGGAGGCCGGGGAATCGTCGGTCTCGACCGTCTCGGGATCGGGGATCTCCGGGACGTCGACGACCTCGATGCCCAGAATCTCGGCCTGGTCGCGGAGCCAGGTCTCGAAGGCCTCCGGCACGTTGGTCAGACGTGCTTCGGCGGGATGGTTCTCGGCGTCGAACCCCTCGCTGATGGTGTACGCGTCACGGGCGCGGTCGGTGCCGATGATCCACATCGTGCCCCCATCGCGGAGCATTCGGCGGTAGCGGAGCTGGTAGGCCGCGATGACGCAGGCCCACGGCTCGGTGAGGGCCGACTCGGCGTAGCCGGTCTCGTCCTTCTCCACGGGGATCAGGTAGTTGCCGTGGTCGCCGTTGAGCACCCGTTGGTCGATGACGGTGTACTCGGAGAGCCCGCCCTGGATCTCGTAGCCGTAGGCATAGCCGACGCCGTCGACGAAGATATCGGCCTGGATGATGAAACGGTCGCCGGTCTCGTACGCGTCCTTCAGGTCCTCGCCGACGCCCACGACGGTCATGGAGACCTCGTGGCCGAGGACGATGGGATCCTCCCGCATATCGCGGTAGATGCGGGGATGAGACTGCCCCGCGCGGATGACCTTGATGTCGGAGAAGCAGTGGCCGCACGCGTCGTGGCGGACCAGGAGCTCGTCCGGACCGTAGTCGGGCATCGGGACGTCGATGGGCTCGCCGTCCTTGCCGAGGTTCTCGAAGCCCTGCCCGTAGAGAGGCCAGAGGCGGTTGGTCTCAGGCAGGGGGGCGTCCCCCTGTTTGTATTGCGTGAGTTTGTCGTTCGTTGACGCTGTCATAGGTGGTTTGCTCCTTTTCTTATGGATTTATCGACTACGCGGTGATTCAGTCCCCGGCACTGGCGCACTTTGCCAGTGCCGAGGACTGAATCACCTATGCCGGTTAATCTAATCATAGCGGGTGTGATGGTGGACGACGTGCATCATCCACCGCATGCGGCCGACGCCGGTGCCCGCCGCCAGGGAGCCTGCGGTGGTGACGTTGAGCCCGCCGGACGCACCGGCCTTCTCGAAATCCGCGATGACGCGGTCGCGGATGGCGTCCGGGCTGCCGTTGCGGAGCAGCATGGGAGGCATCTGCCCATTCACGTACGCATCGGGCATGGTCTCTCGGATGAGACCGGCGTCGACCTCGGGCCCGTAGTTGACCTCGCGAATGCCCAGCGCGTACTGCTGGTCGAGCAGGTGGCCCATGGCGCTGTCGGAGTGCTGGTAGCGGCGCGCATCGCCGGGTGCCATCGCGTCCAGCACCCGTTCCAGGACCGGGAAGCAGTACTCGGCGTAGAGGTCCGGGCTGAAAAGCGCACAGTTGTCGTCGGTGATCCACCAACCTGGCGTCTCGTTGCCGCTGAACGCGCGGAGGATTGTGTTGAAGGCGATCATCGACTCGGTCAGCAGGTCGCGAAAGCGGTGCATCAGATCGGGGTGGTCCATCATCCAGAAAAAGACGGTCTCCGGCGTGAGGACGGAGGTCATAATCGTGGCGGGGCCGCGGCTGCCGGTGCCCAATTCAGGCAGCGGCTTGCCCGCCGCCTCGCGAGCCTTCCACTCCTCCAGGTAGGGTTCGGGGAGGGCCCAGGCTTGGAGATCGATTGTCTCCGCACGGTCGAGCACCGCCGCGAACGCGTCGGGGTCGTCGGTGACCGGGGTGAGCCAGGGCGTACCGCCCTCACGGTAGGTGAAGTCACAGCCGAACAGGTTCTCGATGCGCTTCGGCTGATGCTCCCACGTGTCCTCGTTGAAGAAGGCCCGTCCCACGTACTCCCCGGTGATAGCGTTGACCTCGCGGTGGAGCGCATCGCGGTAGGGCTTGTCCCGGTAGTAGCGGAGGGTGGACGGCACTTCGACGAACTCGAAGATCCAGTGGTCGTCGGGTGAGAAGGACATCGAGCAGCGCGGCTTGTCCGGCGTAAATGCCCGGCATCTCGCATTCTCCTCCCAGAAGGCCTCAATATCGAAGTCGGCAGTGAGGTCGAGAAACGCCTGTTCGTCTGCGCCTATAGCGTTTGTGGTGTTCACAGCGGCTAACTTTCCTCGTCCTGCATCAGCGCGCGGCCGATGGAGAACGCATCGCCCAACTTCGCGCCGATCCCATAATAGCCCCGGTCGTCCGGCGCCCAGATCAGGGGCTTGATCTTCGTCACATCGAGGTTGCCCTCCTCGTCGAAGACATCCTCATCGGCCTTGACGTCGCGCACCTCCCCGACGAAGAGCGTGTGCAGGCCCAGTTCGACCGTGTGGGTCAGCGCGCACTCGATCACCACCGGGTACTCGCCGACGTAGGGTGCATCGACGTACTCCCCCTTGATCGGGGTGAGCCCGGCCGCGGCGAACTTGTCGACCTCGCGTCCGGAGATCAGCCCGGCGTAGTCGGCCTCGGCGACGTAGGACTCCGAGGGGATATTGATCGTGAACGCCTTACGGGCCGCAATGTTGCCGTGGCTCTGGGTGGCGGACCGCAGGGAGACGCAGAGGCAGGGCGGTCTGGAGCAGCAGATGCCGCCCCACGCCGCAGCCATCATGTTCGGACCACCCTCTGTGTCGTACGTGCCGACGATATAGACGGGGGCGGGATACGCGATCGGTCTGGCGCCTCGTGATTGCTTCATAACGTTTGACTCCTTATACGTTGTGTTTACGGCTCATTGAAAACAGGCAGACCGTCAAGGCCTGACGTGCTAAGTAGGTAAGAACAAGTATCTTAACTTTGCTCATAGCCCCCGTCCTCGGGGGCGGTCTTCAAGAGAAACTTTTACGGAGTTACTTAGACAGACAGTATGTCCTCGGGTTTGGGACTGTCACCCATAGCCCGAATCTTCAGAAGGGTCTCGGCGCCCGGCGGCAGTCGCTTGCCGGCTTCGGTGTAGAAAGCATTCCGCTCTCGCCGGGTGGGGAAGTGCGTCTCCGCCCACCGGCTTGCGAACCCCAGCCCGGACGCCCGCTGGAGCATCGTGTGACCATAGATGAAGGTCGCGCCGTCCATAAAGTCGTCCCGGACCGGTGCCAATTCCGGCGCATCGAAGTCGTCGATGCGCGGCTTGCCGTAGGCGTTCATTTCTGTGCCGACGTTGATGGGCAGATTGAGGCTCCGGGCCTTCTCGACGACATCGTAGAGATTCTGGAGCTTCAGTGCCTTTTCGGTAGGGTCGTCGATATTCCAGTTGCGGTCGGGGATGATGTTGAGGGCAACTGCGCCCTTGCGGATCATCAGCGCAAAAAGCTCGTCGGCGGCCTGCTCGCCCTCGGAGGTCCCGTCGAGCCAGGTGATACAAGGGATCGCGCCGCATGCGGTGATGACGCGGTTGACCCTCTCCACGGTGGGGAAGGTGTCCGGTCCGGGTTGGACGTAGCCCACGCCGCCGCGCTTCATCAACTTGGCGCGGACCAGCCCCTGGATCTTGGGGCCGTTATCGATGATGGCGGCGACCTCATCAGAGTCGGTGTCCAGCTTGTCGGCCCAGAAGGCCACCGGATCGTCGACGACCTCCACGGCTTTGTCGACGTAGGCGGCGCACATATGACGCTCGGTGGCATTGCCCGAGGGGGTGCGGGGTAGGACGTCGCGCTCGTAATCGAGCGTCACGGGGTCCAGGTAGGCGTTCACCCGCTCGATCATATCCCGGTTGCGGGCCTCGGCGCGGGCGCGCATCTGGGCGAGGATCGCACCAGCCTCAGGTTCGGTGGCTGGCACCTCACTGGCGGTGAAGCCGATCCCCATATGGTAGTAGACGCCGGGCTCTCCGGGGGAGTTGATCTCCCGCTGACTGAACTCGGGCACGTAGGCACGCGTCTCCATGCCGGCGGAGCCGCGCAGCGCGGCGGTCTCGCAGGCGTTCAGGAACTCGTCGACGCCGTCGAGCACGTCGAAGTCGACGATGCCCATCAGCTTGAACCCGCGCTTTTTGGCCAGCCAGACCAGGCCGGTGGGCGAGTACCCGTATCCGTTGTACGAGAAGAAGGTGTGGGCGTGCATGTTGGCGACGTCGTCCACCGGCGGCAGGTCGATCTCGCCGCGGTCTGCCATCTCCAACAGTTGGGTCAGGGCCTGCGTGCGGACGTTAAGGTCAAAGTCGTTCAGCTTGGTTTCCAGTGCTTTCACTTGATCGGTCATAGATCCTCTCATTGATGATGACTGCTTGACTTTATCGTAACGAGGGAAGCCCTCGCATAGATATTGTACTACGGATTCAGCGAGAGGTCTAAGGCTGTAACTTGTACCCCTCAAGTGGAATGTGTATTGCTGATCTGGACTGTGAGGGAAGGGGGAGGAGCGGTTTGAGATCTACTAGTGGAGTTCAAAGGCTGGAGGGAAGTGCTTTTCTTCTCCAACCTTTGAACTCCGTTGACTCGGTGATGGCTTAGTGCAGCTCCGCGATATAGACCTCGAAGGGGGCGATCTCCAGGGCGGTCGGGTCGGCGGTGGCGGGGCGTTGGCGCGTGGAGATGACGAGGCTGGCCAGATCCTCATCCACGTCGAAGCTCAGGGTGTGCGCCTCGTCCGAGTAGTTGAGGATGATGAGGCAGGTCTGATCCTCCGTGGCGCGCAGGAAGGCGAAGTACGCCTCGGCGTCCGTGTGGAGCGGTTCGTAATCGCCGAGGATCAGGGCCGGGGTCTGTTTGCGCATCGCGAGCATCCGCCGGTAGA
>CAYMAQ010000213.1:0-7149 GCA_964388385.1 uncultured Anaerolineales bacterium
CTCAACCCCGCTCTTTTGGGCTGTTCTGTGGTATCATGCGTACAATGTGAAGGTTACGGTTCGTGTCAGCGTTGAAGGAGGTCTCGATGTCTAAATTGATCAGCCGGTTGGAGGCGCGCAAGGTCCTGGTCGCCGATGGGGCGACGGGGACGATGCTTCAGCGCGCCGGGCTCGAGCCCGGCGTCGCGCCGGAGCGCTGGAACCTGGAGAATCCCCAGGCGATCCTGGAGCTTCACCAGGGATACGTGAATGCAGGGTCGGACCTGATCCTGACCAATACGTTTGGCGGCACGTCGATCCGGCTCCGTCGCGAGGGATTGGACGACCAGACCGCGGCGATCAACCAGACGGCGGCCCGGCTGGCCCGGGAGGTCGCCGGCGAGTCGGTGCTGGTGTTGGGGGATATCGGGCCAACCGGCGAGATGCTGGCTCCCCTGGGGACCCTCACCTATGAGGAGATCGTCCCCGTCTTCGCCGAACAGGCGCAGGCGTTGGCCGAGGGTGGGGTCGACGGGATCTTGATCGAGACGATGAGCGACCTCAACGAGATGCGGGCTGCCGTCGAGGGCGTGCGGCATGTGACGGACCTCCCGCTCCTGACGACGATGAGTTTCGACACCAAGGGTCGCACGATGATGGGAATCAAGCCGGAGGACGCCGCTACGGCGTTGGCCGAGCTTGAGGTCACGGTGATGGGCGTCAACTGTGGACGCACGCTCACCGAGAACCTGGTGGCTATTCAAAAGTTCCGTGAAACGGTGCCGGATGCCTGGCTGATGGCGAAGCCCAACGCCGGGCTGCCCCGCGTCGAGAGGGGCAATCTCGTCTATGACGTCACGCCGGAGGTGATGGCGGAGTACGCGCAGCGCTTCGTCGACGAGGTGGGCATCAAGATCATCGGCGGCTGCTGCGGCAGCACCCCGGCGCACATCCGCGCCGTCGTCGAGGCGGTGACGTAACCGGACATCCGGCTATTGCGCGGCGTTGTAATCCTTTATTTTTACGAGCAACCATTTGTGCTTTTGCGACGGGCGGGCGGCGTGCTATAATCGGCTTGAAGGATCAGAACCCAATTATTGATTCAGGAGGACGGACAATGCGGTATGAGATCCATGGCACGATGATGCAGACCCTGGACGTTTATCTTTCTCAGGGTGAGACCATGTACACCGAATCCGGCGGCATGGCCTGGATGAAGGGCAATATCGATATGCAGACGAACACCAAGGGCGGTCTGATGGCCGGGCTGGGCCGTAAATTGGCCGGTGAATCCCTCTTTATGACCTCCTATACGGGTCAGGAGGCCGGCGAGGTGCTGATCGTCTTCACGCCCGAGGCCCCGGGAAAGATTTTACCCGTCAAATTGGGTGAAGGACAGAGCATGATCTGTCAGCGGGATGCCTTTATGTGCGCGCAGAGCTCGGTCGATCTGAAAATGCATTTCCGCAAGAAGCTCGGCTCCGGGTTGTTTGGGGGCGAGGGCTTTATCTTACAGAGGATCACCGGCCCGGGCTATGCATTCCTGGAGATTCCCGGGGAGGTTCGCGAGTATACCTTGGCCACCGGTGAGACGATGAAGATCGATCCCGGGCATATCGCGCTCTTCGAGACCACGATTGACTACGACATCGAGATGGTCAAGGGATTCACCAATATCTTCTTCGGCGGTGAGGGGCTCTTCCTGGCGACCCTGCGGGGGCCCGGGCGGATCTGGCTGCAGAGTATGCCGCTCTCCAACCTTGCGGGTAAGCTGGCGAAGTATCTGCCCACTCAGCGGTCGTAGGATTGCCGGCGCTGTCCGTTCGTTGATGGATGGGCGTTTGTCAATGGACGCACCGGACCGGCGGGCCCTTTGCGGGTCCGGTATGCGTGCATATGAGGAGGTGTGACGCACCTTACAGGTGAATAGGATGGATTGTGCTCGTGCGGACGATCGAATGGGGCTTCTGTGGATCGCTCATTTCATTTCTTTCCTCATTTTTATTATTCGTCAGTGCGCTATCGTGTGGGCCCTGTGGGTCTCCGCTTTCTTGACGCCTCCCGGACGAACGTCGAGCACGCCGGCTCAACGCCCGCTGTGACCTCCCCCCTTCTTCGTGAGTGGGGGGGCTGCCCCTTTATGCCATGTCGTGGTAGTGTGCTGGACTCCACCTGCGCGTTCGTTGTCTGCGTATCGATCGCCCAGCTCTCCGTCCTTATGACGTTCTCGATGACACCTGGTGGGTGCGGATACGCCGCCAGTGGCCTGAAACCCATGGGGTTGGACGTGCCATCTAAGCGATAAGGAGTGAGGACTCATGGTTAAGATCATCGGTGATACGACATCGGCTTTGTCGGAATCGTTTGCAGACGCGCACGACATTGCTATCATTCCACAGGTCATTGTTTTTGGGGACGACTCCTATCTGGAGAACGTTGAGATCGATTACGATACCTTTATCGCCCGCCTGCGCACTTCCGAGGAACTTCCGAAGACCGCGGCCCCCCCTCCCGAGCTCTTTACCAAGGTGTTCGAGCAGCATGCGGAGGCGGGGGAGACGTTCATCTGTGTGATGCCCTCGGGGGTTGTCAGCGGGACGGTCCGCTCGGCGACGGTGGGCCTGCGGATGGCCCAGGAGAAAGGGTTGACGGATCTGGACGTCCGCATCATCGACACGGGTCTGATCGCGTCCCCGGTGGCGACCCTGCTGAAACTCGCGGCGCAGTGGGCGGAGGCGGGCGTGCCCGCCGACGCGATCGAGCAGCGCGTTCGGAATTTGAGCGACCGGGGAAAGATATATTTCTCTGTCGACACGCTCAAGTACCTCGTCAAGGGCGGGCGGATTGGTGGCGCGGCTGCGCTCCTGGGCAGTGTGCTCAAGGTGAAGCCGATCCTGACCTTTGTCGACGGGCAGATTGACGCCTTCGAAAAGGTCCGCACGCACAATCGCATGGTCGATCGGCTGAAGCAGCTCGTGCGGGAGCAGATTGCCCCCGAGGAGGGCTACCTCAGCGTGATGCACGCCGACGCCCCGGAAGAGGCGCAGGCGCTGGCCGACTCGCTCAGGGCCCAGTTGGGATTGGACGCGGTCTCGATCCATCGGATGCCGCCCGCCGTCGTCACCCACGGCGGCCCCGGCGTCCTCGGCGTGGGGTTCTTTATGGAGGAGCCGGCGGGATGAGAGTTCGTGAAATCGACACGTCTGTGCGGCGGGATGTCCGGCGCTTCGTCGATTTCCCCTTTAAGCTGTACGCTGCGTGCCGGCAGTGGTCGCCTCCCCTGGTCGCCAACGTCAAGTTCGCACTCAATCGCAAGCGGCATCCTTTCTATCACGGGTCGGACGCGGCTTTCTATCTCGCCGAGGAGGACGGGGACGTCATCGGGCGCATCGCGGTGCTGGACAACCGCCGTTATAATGCGTACACGGGGCGAAACGCGGCGTTCTTTTACTATTTTGACGTCGTCAACAACACGGCGGCAGCCCACGGGCTCTTCGATGCTGCGGCGGATTGGGCTGCAGGTCGGGGGCTGGAGACCCTCCTTGGGCCTAAAGGCCTGCTGCGATCCGATCCCCTGGGCATCCTGGTCGAGGGATACGAGCACGTCGCAGCCTTGAGTATGCCCTACAACTACCCCTACTATTCCAAGCTGATGAAAGCCGTCGGCCTGGAGAAAGACATGGATTATCGCTCCGGCTACATGGTCTCCGGTCAGGCTTTACCCGAGCGGATGTACCGCCTTGCCGACCGTGTGAAGGAGCGGCGGGGCTTTTGGGTGAAGTCCTTTCGCAGCAAGCGCGAGCTTCGTGCCTGGATACCCAAGATCCAGAAAGTGAACAACGAGGCCTTTACGGACGTCTGGGGATACTACCCCGTCGGTGATGCGGAGATCCGGATGATCGGGGAGCAGATGCTGGCCCTCGCCGATCCCCGGTTGATCAAGCTTGTGATGCAGGAGGATCGGATCGCGGGCTTCGCCCTTATTTTCCCGGATATCACCCGCGCGCTGCGGGCCACCCGGGGGCGCCTCTGGCCCCTCGGCTGGATCCGCATCCTCTGGGCGATCTATAAAACGGATCGCCTGTGCGGCAACGGCGTTGGACTGCTGCCCCGCTATCAGGGACTGGGCGCCAGTATGCTCCTCTATCTCGAATTGGACAGGGCCGTGCGGGCGCGCGGTGCCACCCGCTGTGAGATCGCGCAGGTGATGGAGACCAATATCAAGAGTCTGAACGACATGAACACGGTGGGCGTGACCTGGTATAAGCGTCATCGCCTCTATCATAAGCCGATTTGAGCGCCCGACTTGTCATGATCGAGCGCGTATTGACTGCAAGGGAAACGGATTGAGGGTATGAGTTATTTTCAGAAAACTGGATTGCTGCGTTTCGATCAACAATTTCTTGCCGGTGGATCGTTCTCGAACTGGCTGGGCCTGTTGAGGGATCACGGCGGCGTCGATCTCCGCTATTGGCCGCGGCTGGCTTACATCTCGGCGGTGGCCCTGCTGGCTGCTCCCGTTCGGGCCTACGAACGTAGAAAGTTCGGGGCGCTGATTGAGTGCACGGAGCTCCACGAGCCCCCGATTTTCATCCTGGGGCATTGGCGCAGCGGCACGACGTACGTTCAACGCTTGATCGCCCAGAACTCCGAATTCGCGGTCGTGAACTTTATTCACACGATGATCCCCGGGCTCTTTTTGACCGGCGGGCTGTTCAAATTTATTCTACGGGCCAGCCTCCCCGAGACGCGCCCGATGGACAACGTGGAGATCGGCCCCGAGTTCGCCGATGAGGAGGAGTATGCCCTCGGCAATTTGAGCCCGTATTCGTTCTATCATGCGCTCGCGTTTCCCCGGCGGATGCGGGAGATTTTCGACCGTTATGTGCTCTTCGAGGATGTGAGCGACCGAGTCCGGGCGCGGTGGCTTTCTATCTACCATCGCTTCCTCAAAAAAATCTCGTTCTCTTCCGGGGGACGGCAGCTTCTGCTCAAGAATCCGGCGAACACGGCCCGGGTGAAGATGCTGCTGGAACTCTTCCCGAATGCCAAGTTTATCCACGTCTACCGAAATCCCTTTGTGGTCTACAGTTCGACGATCAACTGGTTGGATAAGGAGATGGTGCCCACCGCGCTTCAGGACGTGGAGGAGGACGTGATCCGAGAGGCAGCGCTGGTCAACTACGAGAAGCTGATGCGCAAATATCTGGCCGAGCGGGTGCTGATCCCCGAGGGCAACCTGGTGGAGGTGCGCTTCGAGGACGTGGAGGCCGATCCGCTGGCTGAGACGTTGCGAATCTACCGCGCACTGGGGCTGACCATGTCATCCCAGACGCGTACCCGCCTGGCGTCCTACATTGCGTCAACCGCCGGTTATAAGAAAAACCACTATCATCTGAGCCCCGATAGGATCGCTACGATCCAACAGCGTTGGGGGTTTGCCATCGAGACCTGGGGGTATCATGCTCCCGAGGGGGTTGATACGAGTACGGAGACACGCGATGCAGACTAGACAGCCCGAGATTCACGCGGACCCGGTTCCCCTGCTGACGAAGCTGGTCTACGGCACCGGGGACTGGGGCATGGCGACCTTCAACACGATGCGCCAGATCTTCTACGCGATTTTTCTCACCGATGTGATGGGGTTACGACCGGGATTGGCCTCTTTTGCCGCCTTCGTGGGGGTGCTCTGGGATGCGATCAACGATCCGTTGGTCGGCGTCGTCAGCGATCGGGTCAAGAGTAAGTGGGGGCGCCGCCGTCCCTTCCTGCTCTTCTTCGCCGTGCCGTACGCGCTGGCGTTCGTGGTGCTCTGGTGGACGCCGCCGTGGGAGAGCCAGGTGCTGCTGATGATTCACGTGATGCTGGCTTACGCGTTGAGCGACACGCTCCAGACCCTGGTCATCGTGCCTTATCACGCCCTGACGCCGGAGATCACCTCCGATTATGACGAGCGCACCTCGCTCGCCAGCTTCCGGATGTTTTTCAATTTTCTGGCGTCCATCTCAACCGCCGTCGCCGCACCGATGATGGTGGATGCGACGGTCGCAGCGGGCGGCACCCAGCAGCAGGGATATGTCCTGGTGGCAGCGATCCTGGGCGCCTCCTCCGCACTCCCCTACCTTCTCATTTTCTTCGCAATTCGAGAGCGTCAGCACGTCGCCAAACCTGCGGAGATGATCTCCTTCCGCGAGACGGTGCAGGTCGCATGGCGGAACATCCCCTTCCGGTATGCGACGGCGCTGTATATGCTCAACTGGGTCACCTTTGATCTCATCGGCGTCGTCCTGCCGTACTTCCTCGTCTACTGGGTCGCGGACGGGAATCTGTTGGCGACGGTGCCTGGGCTGGGGATGCCGCTGGAGTCGGTGGTTCTCGGTGTTATGCTGATCACGGCGACCTTGGCGCTGCCGTTCTGGTCGTGGCTTGCCCAGCGGCTGGGCAAGCGGATTGCCTATATGATCGCCATCGGATTCTGGGCCGTGTTGCTTGCAGGGCTGATTTTTGTACCCCAGGAGCAGATGGGGCTGACGATTACCTTCTCGGTGTTGATCGGGATCAGCGTCTCGGCGGCTCACGCGCTGCCGGACGCCATCTTCCCGGACGTGATCGACTGGGATGAGCTGCGTACCGGCGTGCGGCGCGAGGGGATCTATTATGGGGCGAAGAACTTCATCCGTAAGCTGACCACCGCCTTTGCGATTTTCCTGACGCTCCAGGTGCTGGGCGCCCTGGGGTACCAGGCGCCGCCGGAAGGCGCGACCCGCTTTATGCAGCCCGAGGCCGCGGTGTGGGGCATCCGGATTCTCACCGGTCCGGTGGGCGCAGTGCTCCTGCTGACGGTGCTGGTCGTCACGTGGTACTATCCGCTGAACCGCACGCGGTACCGCCGGGTGCAGCAGCTGCTGGCGCGCAAGCACCAACGCGAGGCTGTCCAGACTGCCGTCCGGGTCTCAACGGAGTCATAGAGGGTATGCTCGTGAATCTGTAGATGTAAGGTCTTGAGTGTAATCCTGCAATCCTATGCGGCGAATTCCTTTAGTCGAGTGTTCGGGATCAGCGCATCCAAGGTTTCGAGGGTGAAGACCTTTCCTTGAGTTGCCTCGAGTAATTTCCTCATATCTTCGCGCCGGATACTGAAGCCCCGCCCGTCGACACAAGCGATGACTT
>CAYMAQ010000214.1:0-7098 GCA_964388385.1 uncultured Anaerolineales bacterium
GGAAAGGGCGTCCCGGATCCACCGCCAGCGGTGTGAGAATCGGATAGATACGATTTTGGAAGTGCTCGTGAAGGGCATCCTTTTGGACCTGGGGCAAATCCTCGTAGTCGTAGAAGTCAATCCCCACCTGCGCGTGGAGTGCCGGCTTGAGATCATCCTCCCACAAACGCGTCATCGTGCCGTGCATCTCGTGCATGGCTCCGCTCAAGAGGCGCAGCTGCTCGGTCGGCGTGCGCCCATCCGGGGAGAGCGTGCGCACCCCGGCAGCCTCCTGGCGCTTGAGCCCACCGATTCGCTTCTGCGTGAACTCATCCAGGTTACCGGCTGTGATAGCCAGGAAACGCACACGCTCCAACAGAGGATTGCGTGGATCCTTGGCCAGAGCTAACACCCGCCAGTTGAAGTCGATCCACCCCAGCTCCCGGTTCAGGTAGAGGAAAGGATGATCCAAACCTGCGTCCTCCGGCACCTCTCGAGGGGCCACGGCTTTCGGCATCGAGAGAAAATCACGACCCTCTGGATCGTTCGGATCCCAGGACCGATAGCGTATCTCTTCCGATTTCACTTTCTCTACCATTCCCAGCACTCCTCATCCCTCTCATGCCGAGTATCGTCAACCCCTATAAAAATCGCTCCATGACGTCTATACCTCATCCGGATGCAATGCCTCCAGTCGCTCGGCGTGATGAGCACGTCCGGTCGCCCTTAACCGCTCCAAATAGGCCGGGAGCCGTCCCCGGGTGTGGGAAGGGCCGCCCTCCCGCAACACCGTCATCAACGGATCGACGTTACTCTCACTGTGGAGCATCATCTCATGCTGCCACTCTGCCAACATTCCCATGGCTTTGTCCACGAGCTCAGGATGGGAGGCGCTGAGGTCGTGCTGCGCGTAGGGATCCTCCGAGAGATTGAAAAGCATCACCGGATCCAGATTTTTATGGCCGTCGTGATAGGTCCGCAGGCAGATGTAGGCATCTCCCCCATGATCGAAGCGGACACCCCGCTGTACGGACCATGCCCCCTGGCTCAAGACCAGGTAGGATCGTCCCGCAGACTCACCAGCCTTGAAAGCATCGGCAAACGATACGCCCTCCCAATTATCGGGAATCACCCCACCCACCATCTCGATAAGCGTGGCAGCCCAATCAAAATGATAGTGCAGCGCCTCATCCACGCGCCCGCCGTCCGTTACACCGGGCCAGCGGATCAGCAGCGGGACGCGACAGACCGAATGATCCGCCGTCTGATGATCGCCCCAGATATCAAACTCGCCCTGCGATTCCGAATGGTCTGAACTGACGACGATGACCGTCTCCTCCAAGATACCGAGGGACTCCATCGCGTCCATAAGTTTGCCCACCCACAGGTCAGCATACCAGATCCCCGTGTCGTACCCATCCATCCACTGCTTCAGCGACTCCATGCTGTCAATCTGCTCTGGAACACGCGGCAGGATCTCGGAGATGTCCCGCGACTCATATCCCAGGGGCTCCTGGGCGCTGTGCGGGCCGAAGCTGTCCCACGTACGCTGCCGGACCTCCTCGGTCAGCCATTCGGGAAGGGGATCGTCCTCGAAGGGATTGCCATAGTCCATCGGCGTTCGATAAGGGGTGTGCGGATCCCAGACGTTGACGTGCAGGAACCAATCATCCTCCTGCCCGTGGGTCTCCAGCCACTTGATGGCCGTAGGCACCACCTCATCGGCGGTCTCCAGCCCCGTTTTACCGGGGTTGTGAATCTCGCGGTAACCCGCGTACCACTCCCACGCTGCGTGTCGCTCTCCGAAGGGACTGACCGTGACCGTGTAGAATCCCGCCTTGCGCAGCGCGCTCATCCACGACGTCGCAGCAAAAGAGTCGCGGAAGCCACGGGTCTCCCCATCGTTAAAGGGATCGGCGGACGAACCCTCGTGACCGACCACCCCGTTGAGAAATCCGGGCCGCCCACTCCACAGGGCGGTGCGCGAGGGCAGACACGGCGCGTCACTCACGTAATTGTTATCAAATCGCACGGCATCGCGCGCGATTCGGTCGATATTGGGGCTCGTGTTGCGATGATACCCATAGCACCCAAGATGATCGGGACGCAGCGTGTCAATATCAATAAAGAGAATTCGCATGTCGAAAGACCTCCTGCCTGATCAACATCTGAAGATTTAGGGTCGTGAGAATACAAAAGAGAAAACTCATCCGATATCCATAGGTCGACTTAGGTAACAAATAGCACAAATACCGCTTAGCACAAATGAGATCGATGCAAACCTCTATTCAGGAACGCGATCGATGACGAGACGGCTGCCGTCGTCGATATCGACAGGCGACGCCAAGACGATCGTCCGATCCTCCCAATCCCACGAGAGATCATCCCCCCGGAGGGAGACCCGGAAGATGTCTCCCCCCCTGAGGAAAGGCAAGCGCAATCCTTGCAGTCTCAGTCTGCCGCGCAGAACATCGAGCGCGATCCGAGCGGGTTGGATATGCACCACGCCCCATCCTTCCCCCAGCGACCAGAAACAGCGGAACGTGCCGTGCTCTATTCGGATGGGATTGAATCCAATCGTACCGCGCACGCCATCAAACGAAAACCCGCTGAAAGCATTG
The DNA here is from genome assembly GCA_964388385.1 of uncultured Anaerolineales bacterium. Classification (GTDB taxonomy): domain Bacteria; phylum Chloroflexota; class Anaerolineae; order B4-G1; family SLSP01; genus PWVB01. The sequence continues at coordinate 2,601 of CAYMAQ010000214.1, forward strand.
AGCAGCGTATAGCTTGCCATCGACCGCGCGTAATTGCTCCCGCACTCGAACTCGTTCCAGGGGTTCCGACGCTCCCCATCATATCGCATCCGGACGCCGGAGACGACCGCGATGCCTTCCTCGATCAGTCCGGACTGAATCATGTGAGACGCGGCGGCATACTCAAACCCGTGCATCGCCTCCTGGGCGTAAGGGATAGGAATGACCGGCTTGTACGTCCCTTCAGGCCACGTGCAGATGACCAACCCGGCCTCATCATTCAGGCCAAAGACACGACAGGGGTTGAAATGATCGCGCAGCGGGTCCTTGAAGTTGTGTTCGAAGATCGCGGCAAGCGCCTGGCGGGTCTGTGTCGGGTCAAAGATCTCCCCCAACCCGTAAAGGTTCGCGTGCCATTGCGCCAGAACCTGATCAATACCGCACCCCTCACCGATCTGGTATTTGATCTCTCCGTGCTCCGCGTCCCAGTACGTGGACAACGTCTCCCCAACCATAGAGGCCGATCCTGCCGCATAAGGTTCCAACAAGGATCTATCGTCCAGCGCAATCGACTGCTGGTAGTAATCGCCGTTGAAGAGATGGCGATCGACCCAAGCCCTGCCGCGATCGAAGAGCGCACGGTACGCAGCGGCCCGTTCCGGCTCGCCGATGGCTTCGGCCATCTCCGACCCCGCCTTCAACGCGCCCAGATAGAATCCGGTGAGCCAGGCGTTTGGGCCAAAGAGTTCCATATCCAGGGTGTGATGCTGCCGTCCCTGCAGGACACCGGTCCTATCCGGGTCCCATCGATCCTCATTCTCGTCCGACCAGGCGAACTCGATAGAGCGTTGGATTGCAGGCCACAAGCCGCGCAGCCACTCGGTATCTCCGGAGATCTTCCAGTCGCGGTAAGCCTTCATCACCTCCCCGAACTGCCCATCGGCACAGGGGCGGAAATCCGCGGGGCCGCTCCCGAGCGGCAGTTGAAGCCGGAATCCCATCCCCCCATCCGGATGAACGTTATAGCGATAGTTCGCCTCCCGCATCGAGCGCGCCAATGATGGAAAAAGAAAGGGCAGAGCCTGCGCATAATTCCAGACGTGAGTACACGATCCCTCACAGCACCCGGCACTCGGATGACACCCCTCAAATCCATAGAAGGTCCCATCCTCCAGGCGCATTACCGTCGGGCTGTTGAGGACCGAGAGATTGGCCGAGACTGCGTCCAACACATCCTCCGGCACGTCGGAATCAAAAAGCGCGCTCTGGAAAAGGCGCGTCCTTCCGTACAGTGCATCCCAATAGCTCAGTGCGTAGCGCGCGCTCGCCTCGGAGTCCTTGAACAGAAGAGCATAATAGTTCCGCCATCGATTCTCAACGTCCTGCCGGCACGCACAACGGGCCGCCCGTGGATTCCAGTCGTTCGTGCGATTGGGAAAGTGCCATGCGATGACGAACCGCGCCCGTCCCCTCTCCCCCGGTGCCACGGGTATGGCCACCGCCAGCGTTCCGCAGTTCCCAGCGCCTGTCTCTCCGGGAGCGTACTCGCGCGGCTTGAGCGGCCCGGCTGTCGTAAAGTCATGCCAGTAGACCTCCAGGTCATCAAACCAGCGTCCGCGAAACCAATAAGCCTGATGGCTGACCGTTGCCCCCTCGGTCGCCCCTGTGCCGATCGAGCGAGCTGCATAAGCTGCGTCGGTCGCCAGCGTCAATGTGCCGTAATCGAGATCCTCCGGACTCACGCCGTCGGAACTGAGATGGAGCCAGTGAAAGCGATAGGTCCGGCTGTAGACGTTCAGGTTATTAGCCGGGAGCGGATTGTGAAGCGTTCCCCCCACCGTGTACGTCAACGGTGTATCGGTCGTGTTCTCCACGGCAATCTCAAAAAACGCCGCTGGAATTCCGGAGTCCCGCGTATTGTGGGGAATGAAGGGGTTGAACGCCGTCATCTCCACCTGACCGGGAAAGGTCGGGTCCAGAAACGATAGGTCCGCGATGGGGAAACGGCCCCGAAACTGCGTCTCGCGAAAGTGCGGGACCCCGGTCAGATACTCCCGAGGGGGACCAAATCCGTAGGATTGAAAGCGTGCGCCCTGAAGCTCGCCGACGTAGGGCGGCTGCAAATCCCCGTTGAGCACCCGCGCATCCACCACCGCCCCCTCGCGCTCTGCCCGGATCGCAAAGTGCGAAAACCCGTTGACGCTCCCTTTGCTAGGCTTGTTGAAGATCTCCCAGTCGATCAGTCGACCGTTGCCAGCTAGCCCGATGCACCCGGTCCCTAATCCGCCCAAGGGAAAAGAGATCTGACCCGTCCGCCGTCCCTCGTACATAAAACGATTGCCATCCATCCGCCCCCCCTTTTCTCCAATCCTACCTACCGGGACTCTATCATTTTTGCCCGGAGTATCCATCCTGAGCTTCGTGTGCCAAAGCCGCAGATGACAAACCCAGTCGAAGCAAAATGGATGAGACCTGGCTTATACGCCTGCTTGACACTCAACCAAAACGTGCGAGACTATCTCTATCCCCTCACGATGCTGGGGACGGTTCAACATAGGACAATCACCCCACCCGCACCGAGACAGCCTATGGATCTGATCATAAATAACTAAAGCGTTTCTGGGCTTCCATGGGCATCACGGAAACGTTTAGTGTTTTATGTCCGGATCTGTATTTGGTTGTTGTTCTTTACTATGAGATCAATTTTCGAGTACCCAAAGGAGGCCATAATGGCTGAGAGACCCAATATCCTTATTGTGATGACCGATCACCAGCGGGCCGACACGGCCCTGCCGGATCACCCCTCGATCACGCCGAACCTGGATCGGCTTGCGGAAGAGGGGGTGACGTTTACCAATACTTTCTGCCCGTCACCGCACTGTTGTCCAGCGCGGGCGACTTTCTTCAGTGGGCTTTATCCCTCACGCCATGGGGTGTGGAACAACATCTGCAACCGCCAGGCGCTGAGCCGGGGGCTCAACGAGGGTGTAAAGCTGTGGAGCGACGACCTGGCCGAGGCCGGGTACAATCTGCACTACACGGGCAAGTGGCACGTGAGCGTCGAGGAGTCTCCCAAGGACCGGGGCTGGACTGAGCACACGGTCAGCGCCGTCAAGGGGACTCATCACGGCGTCAGCTGGGAGCACTACAAAGAGGTGGCCCAGCAGCCCGAGGACACTGAGCGGGGTGAGGGAGAGATACTGCGCCCCGGCTATTGGACCAACCGCCTCTACGGAGAATCGGACCGAACCGGCGACCACGATCAGCAGGTCTTTCACGAGGCGCTGGATTTGATTCCCCAACTCGCCGATGAGGAGGAGCCGTGGGGCCTCTACGTTGGCTGGGGCGGCCCTCACGATCCCTACGTGGTGCCGCAAAAGTACCTCGATCTCTACGACCTGGAGGACGTCCCGCTGCCGCCGAGTTATCAAGATGAGATGGCGGACAAGCCGGCGGTCTACCAACGGATGCGCAAGATGCGCTTTGGTCAGCTCTCGGAGCGGGAGGTGCGCGAGGCGATCCGGCATTTCTGGGCCTACTGCACCTATCTCGACGATATGTTCGGTGAGCTTCTCAAGGTGCTGGAGGAGACGGGCCAGGCTGACAATACAATCGTGGTCTATACCTCGGATCACGCTGATTATGCGGGGGATCACGGGCTCTTTGCCAAGGGTATCCCCTGCTTCCAGGGAGCTTATCACGTCCCGGCTGTCATTCGCTGGCCTCAGGGTATCCAGAATCCGGGCCGACAGGTGGACGCCTTCGTGTCCGAGGCGGACTTCGCCCCGACCTTTATCGAGATGGCGGGCTTGGAGACGAATCGGTGTTTTACCGGGGCCAGCCTGATGCCCTTCCTGCGGGACGAGACGCCTGATGCGTGGCGGGATGCGATCCACACGCAGTGCGATGGCGTAGAGCTTTACTACACGCAGCGGTCGGTGATGACCAAGGACTTTAAGTATACGTTCAACGGGTTCGACTGGGACGAGCTTTACGATCTGCGCGCCGATCCTCATGAGATGCATAACCTCGCGGATGATTCGGCGTATGAGGACGTCAAGCGTGAGATGTGCCGTCGCATGTGGCGGTTCGCTTATGAAGAGGACGACTCGGCGATCAATCCGTACATCACGGTCTCGCTGGCTCCTTACGGGCCGGCTGAGGCCTTCCGAGGCGAGTGACCTCGACCTTGTCGGTTGAGAAAGCCGCTCTGACAGCCAGTCTCGTGCCGAGCGGGGCTGGCTGTTTTGTCTCAAAAGGGGCCGTCCGGTGCGCTGCCCCGCCGCCGATGACTTCGAACCGAGAGGCGAGGGGCTCTGGGTGGCCGAGATGGCAGTTGGAGAGTGTGATCGGGTGATCGAGGTTGTGGCGAATCCATAACCCGGTGGGTGGAAAGCATAGAGGCGGAGGCATTAACGATGGCAGACGCATATAAGAACGCGATATGGATCTTTGGGGATCAACACCGGGCGCAGGCATTGAGCTGTAACGGCGACCCGAACCTCACGACGCCCAATCT
>CAYMAQ010000215.1:0-7087 GCA_964388385.1 uncultured Anaerolineales bacterium
TGCGGTGCTGGGACTGGATCTCTTTCAGGGTGAGAAGGGTTCGTTCCTTCTTCTCGATGACAGACATTCTCAATTGCATGCCGTCGTTCAGCGTGGAATGCCGGACGGCTTGGTCTGTTTGACGCGGCCGATACCCCTGGAGAAATGTGTGTGCGGGCGGGCGGTTATCGAGCAAAAGGTCATCGTCTCACGCTGTGGAATTTGGGAGAGATCCGAGGCTCCTCAGGATTTGAATATGCCCGCACATCTGGATGTCAGCGTCCCACTGATCGCGCATGATCGCATCGTGGGGGTGATGAATCTATGGTTGGAGCCTGATAGATCGCTTGAGGAACGGGATGTGAAGCTCCTCGAAGCTATAGCCGGTCAGATTGCCTTGGCCATTGAGAATATCCACCGCTATGAGGGGGAACACGAGCAGCGGATGTTGGCGGAACAATCCAGGGATCAATTACTGCATAATGAGCGTTTGGCCGCGACCGGTCGCCTTACCGCATCCCTGGCCCACGAGCTCAGCAACCCGCTGCAAGCGATTCATAATAGCCTGGAGATGATTCTCTCCTTCTCGTTTTCCAGACAGGAGATGGAGGATTACATCCGGATGGCGGACGAAGAAGTTGAGCGCCTCGTGGAGATGGTCAATCGAATCCTCGATTTCTCCCGCCGTCCGAGTGATCAATTCGAGATTTTGAGCGTCAATCGAGTGGTCAAGACCGTCACAGATCTCGCGAAGAAGTACCTGCAACATCGGCACGTGGTGCTCCGGGAGTCGTTTGATACCCCGATGCCGCCGGTCGAGGGGAATCCCACGACGCTTGGGCAGGTTGTCTTAAACTTGATCATCAACGGGGTGGAGGCGATGCCAGAGGGGGGGGAGCTCACGATCTCCACAAAGTGTTCAAATAATGAACACGTACGGATTTGTGTGTCCGATTCCGGGGTGGGTATTCCACAGGAAGAGTTATCAAAGATTTTTGAGCCTTTTTACTCAACCAAGGCCGATGGGACGGGTTTAGGATTGAGCATCAGTCAGTCAATTGTCACTCAACACCGTGGGGAGATTACAGTCGAGAGCAAGTCAGGTGGAGGCACATTGTTCACCGTAACGCTGCCGGTTCACGGAGATGAATCTGCAGCGTAAGCTCGCCCGATTGTGATGTTGTGTTTTGAACTTGGACGCTTTGGAAAAAAATTCTTGAAGAGAATTGGATCCGGGCGTTTTCTGAGCCACTTAGGATTGGCTATCCAATAACTTCCGCGAAATCAAGCTGAAAGCGGTGCAGAAAGCACCCCAAACGTGGAAGTTATTGAGCTTTCAGCCCTTATCACGGGTATTCGTCTGATCTTGAAGGTATAGGGAGGTCTATTATGGTGATTGCGAAAACGCAACTTCAAACGTCCTTTCCTGGTGCTCGGGTTCTTATTGTGGATGATGAGGCAAACCTGCGACAGACATTGGAGGATCTTTTCGCTCGCGTAGGGTATCAGGCGGACAGTGTGGGCTCGGGTATGAAAGCCCTGGAGATTCTTAGAGATCGGGCTATGGACGTCGTATTGCTCGATCTCAAGATGCCGGAGATGGAGGGTACCGAGGTTCTGCAACGGGCCCGATCGTTTGCGGGCGATGCGGACACGATCTTCATCATTATGACTGCCTATGGCACGATGGAATCCGCGATCACCGGGATTCGGCACGGGGCGTCGGATTATCTTCTAAAACCGAGTTCGCTGGAGACGATTGTCCGCACGGTGGAGCGGGGGCTTACCAAACGCGAGGAGCAGCGCCAGCGGTTGCAGGATCCAATTCAGATGTTGGAATCCGCGCTTGCGAAGCTTAAGGAGGCCCCGAAGCCGGAGGTGCCGACGGAGACACGGTTTCTGAGAGCGTCGGGCCTTCTGGTTGACAAGGAGAAGCACCTGGTCCTGCGGGATAACGACCCCGTCCATCTGACCCCGACGGAGTTCGATGTCCTGGTCTATCTGATGCAGAATCGAAACCGGGTTGTCACACCGGTAGAGATCGTTGAGTATCTGAGGGGCTATAGACTGGATGAAGATGAGGCCAGTTCGTATATCCGCTCCCACATTTACCGGTTGCGTCGCAAGATCGAACCCGGTTCTGAAGCCCGGGAGTATATCCGCACAATCCGAGGGCGTGGTTATTCCTTCGTTTCTCCCTGAAAACCGGTCAGAATCGCTGTTTGATCGGCGGCTTCTCCTGGCCCAAAGGATCTGTGTTTGTGCGTGTCGGAGAAATACTGGACCTCGGCTTATGTCGTTGCTGGCACCTCTGAGTCCTAACCTGGGACTCAGGATGTCGTCAGGAGTTTTGAATTCAAGATGTCTATACAATCTTCCGATATCGCTACGGAAGACGCTTCCCAAACTCATATGAAACTTCAGGAACGACTGGCGAGTTTTCATCCTCTTCTTGAGCGCAGTTCGGACCTTATAACCCTCGTTGACTCAAAAGGCCTGGTGGTCTATGCCAGTCCCGCGCATTCTCATGTGTTAGGGTATGCGCCCCAGGACATTCAGGGTGCGTGTCTTCTGGACTACGTGCATCCGGATGATCTGGAAAAGGCACAGGGCGCCTTCGCGCAAGTCATAGCCGGGCCATCGGATGCCCCCAGTTTTGAGGTACGTGTGAGGCATAAAGATGGCTCCTATCGCTGGTTGCTCTCTACTCTAACCAATCAACTGGACAACCCTGTCCTCCGGGGCATTGTCCTGAATTGCCGGCATATCACCCATCGGAAGGATGTGCAGGACGCACTCTCGTGGGAATCCGACTTGAATTCCGCCATTGCGGAGCTGGCTCAGGCGTTGATCTCCTCCGTTTCTTTGGAAAGTATCTCCCGTATGGTGCTGAAGGAGGCCCAGAAGCTGACGGGAAGTGCTTTCGGTTTTGTCGGTTATATCGACTCCGACACCAAGCATATGATCGTCGCCTCTATGACGTGCGAGGTGTGGGGCCAATGTGGTATGGAGGAGGAACGACCCGTGGAGTTCGAGTCGTTTGGAGGGCTTTGGGGGTGGGCGCTGGAGCATCAGCGTCCCCTGATGCTCAACGATGTCGAGGGTGATCCCCGCTCGGGGGGGCTGCCGGCGGGGCACGTTCCGATCCGGCGGTTTTTAGTCGCACCGGCACTCATCGGGGATACGCTGATGGGCCAGGTGGCATTGGCAAACTCCGAACGTCCGTATACCGGACGTGATCTCGCTGCGGTGAAGCGGTTTGCCTCCCTTTATGCGATTGCTGTGGAGGCGCAGCGCTCGCGAGTGACCCTGCATCGTTATGCCGAGGAGCAGGCGGTACTTTATACGATTGGGGCGGCGGTTGCGTCGCTGCGAACGCCAGAAGCTGTGATGGATACGGTCATCGAGGCTGTGGGGTCTACCTTGGGCGCTGAGGCCGGATGGATCAATGTTCCCTCAGAGAGGGAGGCAGAAGACTCCGTGCACATATCGAGCTACGGCATCCCCGAGGAGGTAAAAAAAGAGATGGCCTCCCTCGGCATCTGCCCGATCCTTAAATCGAAGACGAGGGGCAAGGATGAGCCGACCGATCACAGCGTCGTGACGAAGTGTGAGCACATACTCCTTCCTGTGTCCTGTGAGGCGATTGATTACTGGACGTGCGTTCCCATTGTCGTGGGGGGACGCCTGATCGCCTCGCTGAGTTTGCTGTGGAAACAGCCGGGACCGATGGCATCCAACTACAGCTTGCTGCAGGCCATCGGCCATCAGGTCGGTGTGGCCCTGGAGAATGCCCGCCTCTATCGGGAGGCGAAGCAGGCCGATCGGTTGAGGGTGCTCAATGCATTGGATCGGGCGCTCCAGGCGACCCTGAATCCCGAGGAGATCGCGCGCGTCACGTTGGAGCATGTCACCCGCGCCCTGGATACTTCAGGTGGGACCTTCTTAAGTTGTAAGAACCAGCACTCCCTCTGTTTTAATGCGCACTTGTCGGAGGATCGGGTCTGGCGAAAACTGGGACTTGTGGAGAAAGAGGTCGAGCAGTTGAAGAAACTGGTCTCGTGGCTTCGGGACCGTGAGGAGACCGGTCCGATCCTGATCGGACAGCTTCCGGAGAGCTTGAGCGATCGTCTTACCCAGGCTGTCGATCGTTGGGCGGTTGGGGATATGATGGCTCCCCTCATGAATGAACTTGGGATTGGAGGGGTGCTGGTTCTGAATGCCCGATCGGACGGGCGTTCTTTTTCTGAAGAGGATCGCGCGCTCGTTCGCGCGGTGGCTAATCGGGTCAGTCAGATGCTCCGAAATGCCCAGCTCTACCAGGCCAGCCGGGATCAAACAGAACGTCTGAGAACACTCAATCGGATTAGCAGTTTCGCGGCGGCTTCCCTGGAGCCCGGTGCGATTCTGGATCGTATTTTGAGCCTGACCGGCCAGGCTTTCAACGTGGAAGAAGGGTCGATTCTGCTTCGCGTGAGAAACGAGGGGGGCCGCTTTGACGAGGAGCACCGATCGGATGAGGGTGAGATCGTCATCAAGGCTGTGCTCGAACATGAGGGCCTTATCGGTCGGCGGCTTCACGAGACGCAGGGGGTTGCCGGTTGGACGGTCCGGCATAACCAGTCACTGGTTGTGAATGACGTCCAGAGCGATCAACGTTTTTATAGTGGTATTGACGCTGTGACGGATTTCAAGACCCGATCGATTCTCTGTGTGCCTTTGCGCGTGCAGAGCCGAGCAATCGGGGCCATCGAGATGATCAACAAGCGGAATGGGCCTTTCACTGAAGATGACCTGGATCTGCTGGAAGCGGTAGCTGCCATTACCTCGGTCGCCCTGGACAATGCGCGGCTCTATACTCGCACGCGCGACAGGGCCGAGGAGTTGGGGGTCCTCAACGAGTTCAGCCGGGTGCTGGCTTCGACGCTCGATTCTGGACGGCTGATAAAGGCTGCGCTCGAAAAGACGGCAGACCTTTTTGGGGCGGATGGCGTCGCTTTGATGAATGCGGATCAGGACGCGGAGAGCATGCATCTTGTTCAGGGCCGCTTTCAGGGCGTCTATCAGAAATCCTTGTTCAGCGTTCCCGTCGGTGAGGGCGTGACCGGTAGGGTCTATGCCGAACGGAAACCTGTCCTGGTTACGGATGCGATGGCGGATCCCCGCTTGTTTGCGGAAGCCGCCGCTCAAATCGGATCTCATCCTCGTGCGATGATGGTCGTACCCCTCATTGTGCAGCAGGATCGTGTGATCGGGGTGCTCCTCGTCTCCAGCCGGGAGACAGGTGTATATGATGATGAGGACCTCCAGACTCTGCAAGCGCTGGGATCGACGCTTGCCGTCGCGCTGGAGAACGCCCGTCTCTATGAGGATCTGCAGGTGCTTCTTCGGGAACGGGAGCGGACCCAAGCCATGATGATTCATACAGAGAAGATGGCGGCCCTGGGCCGGTTGGTCGCGTCTCTGGCCCACGAAATTAACAATCCTCTTCAGGCGGTCCTGGGATGCCTGACTCTGGCCCGGGAGGAACTCGAGGAGGCGCCAGATTCTCCCTGTGGGGATGGGGAGATCGTGTCGTATATCGACATCGCTGAGGGTGAGGTCGATCGCATCTCTGAGATCGTCCATCGCATGCGCGATTTTTATCGACCTGCCCGTGATGGCATACAGCGCACGGATGTTCATGAGATTCTGGAAAAGGTTCTTGATCTGTCAACCACTCAACTTGAGCGTAGCGACGTGGTCGTCAGGTGCGACTGGGAGCCGGCGTTGCCCGAGATCTATGCCACGCCTGATTATCTGATGCAAGTGTTTCTCAATCTCTTGCTCAATGCCGTGGACGCGATGCCGCAGGGAGGCGTATTGACCATCCGGACCCGCCGCCGTATTGATCCTCGACAAGTGCCGGGAGTTCGCATTGAGTTTGAGGATACCGGGGTCGGGATCGAACCCGAGGTGCTCTCGCGTATCTTTGAGCCTTTCTTTACCACGAAGCCCAAGGGGTCGGGGCTTGGACTTTCAATCAGTTATAGTATTATCCAGGCGCATGATGGGGAAATTCGCGTCTCCAGCCGTCCGGGTGAGGGTACGGTTTTTACACTTCTGTTACCGTTTGGAGATATAAAGGAGCGCCAGTTATCGTGACATTGAACTTTCAGAGAAACGACTTGACGTCCTCTGATGCAAAGATCCTAGTTGTCGATGACGAACCTAATATCCGATTCTTTCTGGAACGGGTTCTTAGTAAAGAGGGATATGAGGTGATCACTGCGGCTTCCGGAGAGGAAAGCCTTGCGGTTCTTCAAGCCGAAGTTCCGGACTTGGTCTTATTGGATCTTAAACTTAACGATATGAGCGGATTGGATGTTCTCGAGACACTTCGTCAGCGGAGACCTGATACCGCTGTCATCATTCTTACCGGGTATGCCTCGCTCGAGACGGCTGTGGAGGCCCTGCGACACGGTGCGAACGACTATCTGTATAAACCTACCCGGGCTGCTAATCTACGCGAGAGCGTGCGCCAAGCTTTGCGGAAACGGCAGCGCAAGCTCCGTCAAGAGGCTTTAATCGACCGTCTGGAAGCGACCCTGGCGTCTGGGTTGGAGCAGATTCGTGCAACGGAGAAGGGCGATATCGATGAGGGCCCCCCACCTGTGTTGGGTGAGGATGTCTATGAGACGTCAGGAGAAGGCGCCTATCCATCTGCGTGTGAGTTTTTGCGCTGTGTGCGCTGTGGCCCTTGGGTCGTGGATTTTACGCGCCATCGTATTGCTGTAGAGGGCGAGCGATTGGATCTGACGCCGACAGAATTTGCGATTCTGGCCCATATGATCGGTGAAGCGCCTCGGGTGATCCCTCATCAGGAGTTTGTGAGTCAAGTACAGGGTTACGACGGTGAAGCGTGGGGCGCTAATGAGACGGTGCGATATCACATCCATAATATCCGGAATAAGATCGAGAAGGTCGGCGGTCAACCCACCTTGATCCGGACGGTGAGGGGGGTGGGATATGCGGTCGATGCTGCGCTGACTTGATCTTCCTGGGGGAGTGCCCAATCTTCTCCGATGGGGTTGTCTCTCAATCGCCAATTCTTTCTGGAAAGGGCTCG
>CAYMAQ010000216.1:0-7075 GCA_964388385.1 uncultured Anaerolineales bacterium
TTTACAAAAAGCTAAATGATGTTATAGTCAATGCAGAACGTTGACAGGATATCATAACTGCCGGGGGAGCCTGCACTTGGGCTGAGAGGGTGTAGTTGATACCGACCCCAAGAACCTGATCTGGATGATACCAGCGGAGGGAGCGCGGAACTTGGGTTGTATTGGAGTCCCCGCCGAGCTCTTGCTGGCGGGGATTTTTGCGTTCAGGAGGGTAGGATGCGCGCTGTGATCTTTGCAAATGGCATGATCGAAAATCCGAAGAAGGAAGCTGTCCGTTGGGTTGACCCCGAGGGGCTCGTGGTCGCTGCCGATGGCGGCACGGATCATGCGCTGGATGCGGACGTGACGCCGAACGTCGTGATCGGCGATCAGGACTCCTTGATCCCGTCCGTGCGTCAAGAGCTTCGGCAGAGAGGGACGGTGTTCCGAGAGCATCCGCCGGCGAAGGATGAGACGGACCTGGAGTTGGCGCTTTGCTGGCTCGCCGAGCGTTCCGACGTGGATCAGATTGTGGTTTTGGGCGGACTTGGCGGACGACCCGATCAGACTTTGGCTAATCTGCTCTTGTTGGCGATGCCGACGTTGGAGGGAGTAGATGTGCTCTTTGTCGACGGCGGCTGGACGATCCGGCTGATCCGGCCCGAACAAAGCCTTCGCCTGGATGGCTCCCCGGGTGACCGGCTCTCGTTGATCCCTTTGGGCGGGGCCGCGGAGGGGGTGCGCACGACGGGATTGGCCTATCCCCTCGATGACGAGACTCTGCGTTTTGGGCCCGCCCGCGGCGTGAGCAACGTCGTTGAGACATCGGTCATCACGATATCCCTTCGGCGCGGGCTGTTGTGGTGCTTTCACGAGTCCCGATCGGATAAATCGTAGCACGTTCCGTTCAAGCTGGGGGCTCTGGTTGGAGCTTTTTGACGTGTTGATATTGTGAAATCGCATCGTTGAGTTCGAGGAGGTTGATGAGCATGAAACGTTGGTCTATCGTATGGATCTTGATTGCATTGCTGGTGGCAGGGTGTGCCGTGGAAACACCCGCGCCCGAGCCGACCGGGACCCCGGAACCGGAGGTTGAGGCGCCGCAGACGCTGCGTGTGATGACCCACAGCAGCTTCGATATCAGTGAAGAGGTCATTCAGGCGTTTGAGTTGGAGCACAATGCCCAGGTACAGTTTCTGGACGCCGGGGATACAGGACAGATGTTGAGCCAGGCGATCCTGAGCAAGGACAATCCCCAGGCTGACGTGATGTACGGTCTGGATAACACGTTTTTGAGCCGGGCGTTGAACGAAGATATCTTTGAGCCCTATGAGGCGGACAATCTGGAGAACGTCCCGGATGCGTTCGAGCTGGACCCCGAACATCGGGTCTCCCCCGTTGATTTCGGCGACGTCTGCCTGAACTATGACAAGGCGGCTTTGCAAGAGGCCGGTGTCGAACCCCCCTCCAGCCTTGAGGATCTCACGCAGCCAGCCTATGAGGGGATGACCGTGATGGAAAATCCAGCCTCCTCCTCACCCGGTCTGGCTTTTCTGCTGACGACGATTCACACGTTGGGTGAGGATGCGTACCTGGATTATTGGGCTGACTTGAGGGACAATGGCCTGCTGGTGGTCGATGACTGGAGCACGGCCTATTACGGGGAGTTCAGCGGTGGATCGGGCAGTGAGGGGACACACCCGATTGTGGTGAGTTATGCAACGAGCCCGGCGGCTGAGGTCTATTTCAGCGAAGGCGCCCTGGAGACCCCTCCCACAGGTGCGGTGACGGCGCCTGGTACGTGTTTCCGGCAGATCGAGTTTGTGGGTGTGCTGAAGAACGGGGAGAACCCCGAGCTTGCCAGGGCGTTTGTGGAGTTTGTCCTCGGTGAGACGTTCCAGGAGGCTATCCCCCTTCATATGTGGGTCTACCCGACGCACGAGAACGCGGACCTCCCGCAGGTCTTCGAGGACTTCGCGTCCAGAGCGGAGGACCCGGCCCGCTTGCCGGTCGAGATGATCGAGGAGAACCGGAGAGATTGGATCGATGCCTGGACCGAGGTCGTGTTGCAGTGAGTGAGCCACGCACCGAGCGTCCCGAGGTTCCATCGGGGCGCTCGACGTTCCGCCGGTGGATTTGGGTCGGGTTTTTGCTCCCTCCTCTGATCTTCCTGCTTCTCTTCTACTTCTATCCGATGGAAGCGATCCTCAGGGTCAGTCTCGTCGACGGATCTTTCGGCGCGCTTCTGGACCGATTAGCCCGGCCCGGCACGCAGCGGGTGATCCGCTTCACCCTGGGTCAGGCGCTGCTTTCTACACTCTTGACCCTGCTTTTAGGGGTGCCGGGGGCATACGTTTTTGCCCGCTATACATTTCCCGGTAAGCGGATTCTACAGGCACTGACCACGGTGCCTTTTGTCTTACCGACGGTAGTCGTCGCGGCTGCTTTCGGCGCGGTGTTGGGGCCGAACTCGCTGCTCTCCCGTCTCTCAGGCGGAACGTTGGATCTTCGATACACGCTGGGTGCCATTCTCATCGCGCACGTTTTTTATAATTACACGGTGGTCCTGCGGATGGTACGGGGCTTTTGGGCTACGCTCAACCCAAATCTCGAGCAGGCGGCGCGCACGTTGGGCGCGCCGCCGTGGCGTGCGTTTGTCGAGATCACCCTTCCCCTGCTTCTGCCTGCTTTGGCCGCAGCCGGGGTCCTGGTCTTTCTCTTCTGTTTCACCAGCTTCGGTGTGATTTTGATCCTGGGCGGCCCCAAATTTGCGACATTGGAAGTGGCGATCTACCGTCAGACGGTCAATTTTGCGGATCTGTCGTTTGCTGCGACCCTGTCCGTGATTCAGATCTTGTTCACGTTTCTCCTGACGCTGGTCTATACACGGCTGCAGTCGACGGTCTCCCGTCCATTGGATCTCAAGCCCCAGTGGGCTACTGAACGCGCGCCGCGCACGCTCCAGGAGATTGTCCTGGTAGCCGGTAACGTGCTGGTCATGGTACTGCTTCTCGGGTATCCCCTTGTCACGCTGGTCGGTCGGTCCTTTCAAGCCGGGTTGCGATATTACCGGGCGCTCTTTCAGAATCCACGGCACGCGATTTTCTACGTGCCGCCTCTCGCGGCGGTGGAGAACTCCGTTCGCATTGCGCTTTTGACGACCGGACTGGCGCTGCTCTTGGGGCTTCTGACCTCCCTCGCGCTTTACCGACGCAGACACGGTTGGATCCTGGATGCCCTTTTTATGCTTCCCCTGGGGACGTCCGCGGTGACATTGGGGCTGGGATATCTGCTCGCGATGGATGAACCGCCCTTTTCCCTGCGGGGTACGTCGACATTGATCGTCTTCGCCCATACCTTAGTCGCGCTCCCTTTTGTGGTCCGAAGTGTGCTACCGGCCCTGCAGTCGATCCAACCGCGCCTTCGCGAGGCTGCGGCGGTCCTGGGAAGCTCGCCGCTGCGTGTGTTTTTGGAGGTCGATCTGCCCATCGTCTGGCGGGCACTCGCCGTGGGCGCGGTGTTTGCGTTTACCATCTCGATGGGCGAGTTTGGGGCGACGTCGATGATTGCGCGCCCGGAGCTGCCCACCATCCCGATTGCCATTTATCGGTTCCTCTCCAGGCCGGGTGCGATGAACTACGGACAGGCTTTGGCGATGGCAACCGTTCTGATGACGGTCTGTGTGGTGGGATTTATTGCGATGGAAAGCCTGAGGCCGCCGGGTTCCCAGGCTTTTTAGACAGGGTGTCGATCACCGGTAAGGGATTCGGGGAGGAGCGATGGTGGCGTTTCTGGAGCTTGAAGACATTTATAAGACCTACGAGCAAGCACCTCTGCTTCGCGGGGTTTCTTTGAACGTCGAGCGGGGCGAGGTCGTCAGTCTATTGGGGCCCTCGGGGAGTGGAAAAACGACCCTGCTGCGCATCATCGCGGGCCTGGAGCCCCGTGAGGGCGGACGCATCTTCCTGGAAGGGCAGGATCTATCGCGGGTGCCGACCCATTCTCGTGGGGTGGTGCTGATGTTTCAGGAGTACGCACTCTTTCCCCATCGGACCGTCGCGGAAAACGTGGCCTTTGGACTGCGGATGATGGGGCGTTCCCAAGACGTTATTGAGGATAAGGTCGCGGAGATGCTCGCGTTGATGGGGCTGGAGGAGTTTGCCGACCGAAGCGTCGTAGACCTCTCCGGTGGTGAGCGTCAGCGGGTTGCTCTGGCTCGCAGTCTCGCGCCGGAGCCGCGGCTCCTGCTTCTGGACGAGCCGCTGGGCTCGCTGGATCGTACGCTGCGCCAGCGACTGCTCGAGGAGCTGGCGGTGATTCTGCGCCGTGTCGGGGTCACGACGATTACCGTCACGCACGATCAGGAGGAGGCCTTTGCCCTGTCGGACCGCGTGGCGCTGTTACATAACGGGCAGGTCGTCCAGAGCGGTCCTCCAACCGAGATCTACCGCGCTCCGATCAACGCTTGGGTTGCGGAGTTTCTGGGTCTCGACAATCTCTTCGATGCTGAAGTCGTCGGGGCGCACCGGGTTGAGACCCCATTGGGATCGGTGGAGCTTTCCCCGGAGGTCGCACTCTCCGCTGAGGGAGAGACCGGGTCTCTGTTAGTCATGCCGTGGGGGATCCATCTCGCTGCCGGTGGAGACGCAGATCACGTTCCTGCGAATCTCCTGCGCGGTACGGTAACCCATCGCACCTTTCACGGTCGGCTTTTCGTAGTCTGGATCGAGGTCGGCAGTGCCAATCTCCGCCTCAGGTTTGAAGTGGGACGCTCGGTGCCTGAGATGGGGGACGAGGTCGAGGTGCGGCTCGATCCGGACGGGCTGCAGTGGCTCGACTCACGGACTGTCGATACAGAGCCAATCGTACGCCGCGGTGAGGATCCGGGGGTCGGAACTGGCGCCGCCGGTCATTTCAGCAGGTGAGACTGCCGTGGCATGGGCCAACGTCAGCGTCGTGATGCCCTCGGGGTTGATCGCGTCGGCAGGCAGTGAAAGTGAGATCACCGACCACCGGGTCGGCATATCCGCTCGATCCACGTCTCGATCGCCGATGCGTAGGGTGACGGCTTGCCCTTCGGGATAGGCGATGCCCCGCAGGCGAAGCTCGTGGTCTCGATCGGTCGACAGCATAATCCGCAGCGTTGAGGTGGGGATGCCTCCGGCCCAACGCGCTTCGACCCCTCCGACGTTCTCCGCCCGGAACCATCCTGTACCCAGATATCGACCGTCGGTTTGGGTGCCGATATCGATGCAGCCGTCATTGTCAGGCGCCAACGCTTCCGGGGGGACGGCTGAGGCCCGAATCAATACCTGGACCCGGACGTGGTCGTGTTGCGTGTGAGCTTGACGGCTCCGCGCGAAGACCCGGTCTTCGATGGGCACCCAGCGCCCCCCGTCACTCAGGGTGTTCACGACGGCATTGGGGAATTGATCCCGGTCCAGGATGACGACCCGGTTCACGTCTTCGGAGAGCCATCGTCTCACCGATTCGGGATCGAATTGATAGAGATAGGCACGTCTGTATTCAGGCAGAGCTACCTGCACGGCCCGATAGGAGCCCCCAGCTGCGACCAACGTCGCATCCGGTGAGTAACGATCGGCGACGTAGGCCGTCGCCTGGGCCGGTGGCGCGGTGACGTTGGATAGTGTCGCTGCCCAGGGGAGTCCCATACGCATAAAGAGCAGGGGGGCGGCGATGACAACGCCGACTCTCAGTGCCTCGGGCAGCTGCCATCTCGCCCATCCGGCCGCAATTAACAGAGTGAGGGGCGGCAGGATAGGGAGGAGCAGCCGCGGTCGGTCGAGGGTTTCCAGGAATAGGATCTGCAGGGCGGCACCGAGTAACCAGAGTCCAATCCATCGAATCTTGGGTCGATGCCAACCGGCGGTTAAGAGTCCGGGAATGACGACGAGGCCGGTCGGTACGGTGATGAGCAGGGCCCCGGTCGATCCGAGCTCTTGCGGCGTTAAACCGAGGTTCGATTCCGCCAGGGTGCGAGCGAACGCAAGCCAACGCCTGCGTAAGAGCGAGGGCAGCGAACCGTTCATCCCGGTTATCGCATCGGCCCGCCCGACGTGCGCAGCGTGATCCATAATCATCTCGGCATAAAGACGGAATCCCGACCCGAAGTTGGACGGGAAGCCTTCGATTGTGGCTACGGCAGGGATCAGCCAGATAAGGACGCCTATGCCGAATGCCAGTATACTCAACGGGTGGAAGGCACGTCGGGCCCGAAAGACCAGATAAATCGCTAGAAACAAAAACGGCAGTGCATTCTGAGGGCGCACGCCCAGGGCGAGGCCGCTGAACAGCGCTGGGGTCCAGGGAACGCTGCCGGCCCCCTGCCGTATCCATCGTGCCCATAACCAGAGCGCCAAGAGTATCACGGTCAAGCCCGGGCCGTCGCTCAATGCCTTTTCGGTGGTCAGCCAATGCATAGGAAGAAACATCATCAACAAGGCGGCAAGTACCCCTGTGGTTGGATATTCGGGATCGATCGTCCGCCCCAGGTGATAAACCAGGATGACGGACGCCGCACCCGAAAGGGCGCTGAGCGTGGTCAGGGCTGCCGCCGCATCGCCCATAAGGAACTTTAGCAGGCGCCCCAACGTTATATAGATGGGAAAGCCGGGCGGATGGGGCTGCTGTAGGGGCAGGCTGTAGTGATCGAGCGCCAATGCGAAACTATAACTGTCAAAATCGTCCAGCGATGCGCTGCGAAAGGCCAGATAGAGGAAGATCGCGCCGATAAAAAGTGCCAGAGGGATGCCCAGACACTCCAAGGACCGCTTCTCGGGAGAGGGATGGTACTCGGCGCTCATTGGAGGCCTGGAGTTTCTGCGGACGTCTGGTTTTCTAAAGCCAGCTTTGATCTTCGACATTGTGGATGTGAGTATATACGAAGATGCACCTCACAACAACATGGGTTTGACATCGACTTTCCGTGTGTTATAATCTTCCCGTGCTTTTGAAATCGCACGTACAACCATTGCTTATGAAATTGAGTTTACCGGGGGGCCGCCAGTGTAGTAGGTTCATGTACGTGACGCTGGCGGCTGTATTCTGTTAAGGGCTGAAAGCTCAATAACTTCCA
>CAYMAQ010000217.1:0-4725 GCA_964388385.1 uncultured Anaerolineales bacterium
GTACGTGGCTGTTGAGGAGTAATCCGGGCTTCGCGCAGCGTTAGCTTATAAGTATTAACCACAACGTGGGGGCGGAATCTCCGCCCCCACGTTCTCAAGGTCAAGGTAGGGGGGAACGTTATGTCCTCTTCTTTTCGTAATTTTATTATCACCCGTCTTTTAATGACAATCCCGATGATTCTGATTCTGGTCACCATGGTCTTTTTTGTCATGCGCATTCTGCCCGGTGATCCAATCCGCTCGCAGCTTGGCCCCAAGGTGAGCGCGGAACAGGCCGATCAACTGCGTGAACGGATGGGATTGAACCGCCCGTTGCACGTCCAGTATTTCGATTTCCTGTGGCGCATGGTGACCCTTGATTTCGGCAACGCGCTGACCCAGGGGGAACGCCCGATTCGGCAGGAATTGGCGGAGAAACTGCCCGCCACGATCGAGTTGGCCGTTCCGGCGATCACGTTTACAGCCTTGGCCGGCATCTTCGGGGGTGCTTTCGCGGCAAAAAATCGCAAGAAGCCGATGGATTACGTGCTGCGGGTGATTAGCGTGATCGTTTATGCTATTCCCATCTTTTTCCTGGGGCTGCTCTTCCAGATCATCTTTTCGGTGCGCATCCCAATCTTCCCCCTGGCGGGGCGGATGAATTCGATGCTGATGACGACGTTCGAGCCTGTCACGAACTTTTATTTTATCGATGCCATTTTGACGGGGAACTGGCCCGCGCTTAAATCGATGCTGCTCCATCTGGCGATGCCGTCCTTCACGCTGGGGTTGATTTTGACCGGCCCGTTCCTGCGGCTGACCCGGGTGAACATGCTGGAGATGCTGCAGTCCGATTTCATCACTGCGGGTCGGGCGCGCGGCCTGCCCGAGGATCGGTTGGTCTATCGGCACGCGCTGCGGAACACGTTTATTCCGATCCTGACGTTGCTGGGATTGCAGTTCGCGCTGCTCCTGGCGGGGGCGGTACTCACCGAGACGACCTTCTCATGGCCGGGCCTGGGACGTTATTTGGTCAAGCGCATCGAGCTGCGGGATTACAACGCGGTGCAGTCCGTCATCGCCGTCTTCGCGCTCTTCGTCGGCCTGATCAGCGTCCTGGTCGACATTTTATACGCCTTCATCGATCCGCGTATTCGTTATTAGGCGCGGACGGCAACGGGCAGCGTCTGAGCCGGTTGCCGGTCTTAGGAAAGGTAGAGGAGATACTATGCAAGACAAAATCGCACACGAAGAGGTCGTGCAAGAGACAAATATCGAGGGGGAGCATGTCGAAGCACCGGGCGTTCAAGACGTAACCGAGGTTCTGCCCGAATGGCAGTTGGAGCTCGACCGGGTCGGCTTTGTCCGGCGCCTTTTTCTAGCTCGTAAGTGGCACGGGGGCGACTGGTGGTTTGTCGTTATCAGTGCCGTGCTGCTACTCTTCATTATTACGGTGGGTATCGTTCCACAGTGGTTTGCACCGCACGATCCCAGGGAAGAGGTTGGGCCGTCGCTTCTGGCGCCGGGCGAGCCGCCTTCTGAGTATGTGCTCGTTGCGCCTGAGGGGGCCAAAATCACCGGCTTGCGCGAGGTCGCGGGCCGGGACAATTCGATCGGATACGTGGTCGGATCGCCGGCATCCCAGGCCCTGCGGGAGGCGCTGACCGAGATCACGGAGGTCGATCGGGAGAAAGGGATGGACGTGCGGTACCAGCCGCGTCCCAAGCGCTATGAAAACCTTGATTCTGCTTTATCCGGGTTGGCCGAGGGAGAGGTTGATTCGGTCGTTGCGGCGCCCGGCGAGCTCGAAGGGGTGCTCGATACCTACCCCTCTCTGGAGATCGCCCGCTCGCTGCGGGATGCCGCGGAGCGCGGCTTCGTGTTGGGTACCAATCAGCTCGGTCAGGACATCCTCAGCCGTATTATCTGGGGAACGCGTATCGCCCTTATTGTGGGCCTTTCCTCGGCAATTGTAGCCCTGGTGATCGGCGTGCCCCTCGGGTTGGTCAGCGGCTTCGTGGGCGGCACATTGGACCGGGTGCTCACCCTGCTGATGGACAGCCTCTATTCGTTCCCCGGCCTGATCCTGGCGATTGCCATCGCCGCCGTGTTGGGGGCGGGCATCGGCAACATCATCGTCGCCATCGCCGTGCTCTACGTGCCGACTTACTTCCGCATCGTGCGGGGGCAGACGCTCGCCGTGAAGGAGGAGCTTTACGTGGAGGCCGCCCGGAGCCTGGGTGCCACCTCGTTGATGATTATGCGCGACTATATTTTCCCCAACGTGATCCCCTCGGTCGTGACGATCTTCTCTGTGAACGTAGCGGACGCGATCCTCACCGAGGCCGGGCTGAGCTTCCTGGGCTTGGGACTGCCGCCCGATACCCCGGACTGGGGTATCGATCTGGCGCGCGGACAGGATTATCTGCGCCGTGCGTGGTGGCTGATCACCTTCCCGGGGATGATGGTCACGATGGTGACGCTCTCGTTCAGTATGCTCGGTGAGAGCCTCTCCGAGATTCTCAACCCGCGCTTGGCGAAAATGTGAGGACAGGAAGTATGAATGTGTGGAATAAGGAACAGACGTATGCATAATCAATCTGTGAATGGCAAAGATGTCCTTGCAGAGATTCGAAATCTCGCGGTGACGTATCACACGCGGATGGGATCTTTGAGCGCCGTCGATAACGTATCGTTCGATATCTACAAAGGCGAGATTCTCGGCCTGGTCGGCGAGAGCGGCTGCGGCAAGAGCACGATGGGCAAAGCCCTGATGCGGTTGATTCCGCCGCCGGGTGAGATCAGCAGCGGGCAGATCGTTTTCGACGGTGAGGACATTATGGCGTACGATCAGAATCAGATGCGCGATTTCCGGGGTCGGCGGGTGAGTATGATCTTCCAGGATCCGATGACCTCGCTGAATCCGGTGCAGCGGGTGGATGAGCATCTCGTGGAGGCCATCCAGGTGCACGAGCCCAGGACGCCCGTCGAACGGGCGCTGGACCGCGCGCGGACCCTGATCGAGAAACTGGGGATTCAGAAGAACCGACTGGAGGACTATCCGCATCAGCTTTCCGGTGGGATGCGCCAGCGGGTGATGATCGGCCTGGGGCTGGTCCTCAATGCGGATTTGATCGTGGCTGACGAGGCGACGACCTCCCTCGACGTGATCGTGGAGGCGAAACTGCTGGACGAGTTCAAGACCCTGCGCGATGAATTCAACTTGACGGTCCTGTTGATCACGCACAATATCGCGGTGGTCGCCCAACTTGCGGATCGGGTGGCGGTGATGTATGCCGGGCGGATGGCCGAGATTGGACCCGTGACGGAGATCTTCGACAATCCGCGCCACCCCTACACGGACGGCCTGCTTCGGTCGGTGCCCAACATCAAATTGGACGAGCGTGAGACGCTTTATAAGATGGGTGGAGAGCCGCCGAACCTCTCCCGCCCCCCGGCTGGCTGCCGGTTCCATCCGCGCTGCCCGAAAGCGATGCCGATTTGTGCGCGCCGGGAGCCGACGCTCCTTCCGATCGATGACGATCACCTGGTGCACTGCTGGCTCTACCAGGAGCACCCCGAGAAGGAGGCTGTATAAGGATGACGACGATGACCCAGACACAGGATAACTTGGTCGAGGTTCGCAACCTCAAGAAGTGGTTTCCCGTCGGTGGGGGGCTGCTGAACCGCGTCTTCGGCGAGGAAAAGCAGTTCGTCTATGCGGTGGACGGGATTAGCTTCAATATTCAGCGGGGTGAGGTCTTCGGCCTGGCTGGTGAGAGCGGCAGCGGCAAGACGACCGCCGGACGCGTGGCCCTCGGGCTGACGCCCGCGACCGCCGGCGACGTGATTTTCGATGGGATGGATTTGATGGCCATGGACAAGGGTAAACTGCGCCAGCTCCGCAGCCGGATGCAGGTGATCTTCCAGGATCCGATGGCCTCCCTCAATCCCCGGATGTCCCTGGGGGCGTCCATCGGTTATGGGCTGCGCATCCACGCGCCCGAGTTGGACGCTGACGGGCGGCGGGATTTGACCGCCTCGATCATGGAAGAGGTCGGGCTTTCTCCGGCTAACTATTTCTACAACCGATTTCCCCACCAGATCTCCGGAGGACAGCGGCAGCGGGCCGTCATCGCCCGGGCGTTGGTCACGCGGCCGGATCTGGTGTTGGCCGATGAGCCCATTGCGATGGCCGACGTGAGCGTCCGAGCCCTGCTCCTGGATCTGATGAACCATCTCAAGGATGAGTTCAACCTGACCTATCTCTTCATCACGCACGACTTAGCGACCGCCAAATATATCTGCGACCGCATCGGTATTATGTACCTGGGCAAGCTGGTGGAGGTGGCGGAGCTGCGCGAGCTCTACTCGCACCCGATGCACCCGTACACCGATGCGCTGCTGGCCGCCGTGCCGGTGCCCGATCCGCACGAGCGGCGCCAGGAGGCGATGCCGGAGGGCGAGATTCCGAATCCGATCAACCCTCCCAGCGGCTGCCGGTTCCACCCGCGCTGCTCGCTGGCTGAGGATGTCTGCACCCGCCAGGAGCCGGAGATGCGCGAGCTGCGCCCCGGTCACCGGGTCGCCTGTCACTTTGCGTCTGGATAGATCGATGTTTCAGGTCCCCGGCACTGGCGCACTGCGCCAGTGCCGGGGACCTTTCTGTTTAGGGGGTGCGCGCAGTCGCGCGGAAGTTCAGGAGCATCCCGTAGCGTTCTTCGAGGACGAAGCCGCCGGTGCCCT
>CAYMAQ010000217.1:4825-7058 GCA_964388385.1 uncultured Anaerolineales bacterium
GCCTTGCGCCGCAGCTGCTCCAGGGCGGCGGCGTTCACGTCGGCGGCGTAGACCCGCCCGCTCGCGCCGACACGCCGCGCCGCCGGGAGGGTGAAGACCCCGCGATTGCAGCCGTAGTCCAGCACCCGGAGCCCCTCGGTGACCCCGGCAGCCTGAAGCACGGCGGTGGGATGCTGATGCATCCAGCGCTTAAACGCGTGTTCGTCCCCGGGCAGCGTCTCTGTCGCGATCCTTACGTCACGTGGCATTGGGTTTGACCTCCTTGAAGGTGTTTCCACGTCATTGTAGCGGTTGCCCGCTGGGAAGCAAGACTACGGTTTGCTAATAGTTCCTTAGCACCAGCGGGACGAAGAGACTTGTCGGTTTCTCGAACGCGCCCATATCGTAGTTCTCTAAGGTATGACCGGGCAGAATGATGATGCCCCGGCGCCAACCGTCCAGGCCGCGCTCTGCGATGCCGGGCGCGCAGGCGTCGATGGCTGGCGACCCCGTGCCCAGCCGGTAGGGTCCCCGCTGCGTCGTGACGAACTTGGGATCCTGGCTGATGTTGGCGGCATGGCCGGCCCGGGTGGGAAGGGACGCCTGGGTGTTATTGCAGTAGCTGTCAAAGCTACCCCGGATATCCGCGGGTACCCCGTTGTCCCAGATGATATTCCGATTCAGGGATGCTGATCCTCCGCTGTGGACAAAGAGCGGCATGTCCTGGTTGCCGGCATAGGTGCTGTTATCGCTTTGGAGATTGCCGTCCTGCTCCACGTAGACGGCGACGTTGTCGTTGGCGCTGTTCTTGGTGAAGAGGGTGCTGACCACGGAGACGTCCGCAAAGGGCCCCGCGTAGAGAGCCGCCCCCGAGGCACCCGCGTTCGTCTTTCCCTCGTTGCCGAAGAAGGCAGTGGTCGTGATATAGGCATTGCTCCCCTCAACGTAGAGGCCGGCTCCCTGCGTCTGAGCCTCGTTATACAGCACCTCCGAACAATAGCGGTGCCTGAGGAGGAACAAATGCGGGAGGGTCAGACAGGCGAAATCGGCGGTCATGTGCAGATCGGTCCCGCCGACCGCCGCGATCCCACCGCCGATACGATTCGCCGAATTCCCATTGACCTCGACGCTCGTCAACACCGTCGTGGCCCCGAAAAGGTGGAGTCCGCCGCCCTCCGCCGCTTGATTGCCTAGGATGAGGGTTTCGAAGCCTGAAAGCCTGCCGCCGGTCTGATAGATGCCCCCACCGTTCTCAATCGCCTCGTTGGCAAAGAGTGTGCTAAACGGAAGATCCACATAGCCGTCATCGATCGCTAGACCGCCGCCGTAGGTCGCGACGTTGCCGCTGATCATCGATCCGTTCTCGATTGTCAACTCGCTGTCGCCGAAGACGCGGATCGCGCCGCCGGTGGTAAAGGCGACGTTGGCCTCTAGCTCGGCGGCGTCCAGCGTCGCCCGCGATCCATCCTCGGCGAGATAGAGGCCTCCACCATACCCGGCGTAGTTTGATTCAACCCGCGTTCCGTTGGCGAAAAGGAGATCGGTCGGGCCCGTCGCGCCATCCTGGGCCATATAGATCCCCCCACCGTACAGGTCCGCGTAGTTTCTGGCGAACTCCGCTTCGCCCGCGTAAATTCTGGCCCGTCCCGTGAGATAGACGCCGCCACCGCTAGCGACCCGGCTGCCGGTAGGCGCGAGGGCCTGATTGCCGGCGATCGATCCATCCTGGAGGAAGAGTCCGCTGTTGGTGCCGGTCACGTAGGCGCCGCCCCCGAACCGTGCGGTGTTGCTCAAGATGCCGGTGTCCGGATCGTGCAACGTCACTTCGGTTTCCAGTGTCGCGTAGAGACCGCCGCCGAATTCAGTCGCGCCGTTGTGGCCGATGAAGCTTTCATCATAGAGATCCAGGCTCGTCTGAGACAGATAGAGGCCGGCCCCGTCGTTGGCGCGGTTGGAAAGGGTGGGGACAAAGCCGATGGCCGAGGTGCCGTGCAGCTCAATGATCGATCGGTCGGACGCGTACACACCGCCCCCTTCGTTGACGGCGATGTTGTTGAGGATGAAGCTGTCATAGAGATAGAGGTCACTCGTCTCAAGGGTGACACCCCCGCCCGTGTTAGCCGAGACGTTGAAGGGATCGCCCCCTACAAAGCTGTCGACCATGGTCATGGAGCCCGATTCTACGGAGACCCCGGCCCCAGTACCTGCGGCATCGGTCACCTCGTTGCCGTAGATTGCGCTGACGTTGGTCATT
>CAYMAQ010000218.1:0-7042 GCA_964388385.1 uncultured Anaerolineales bacterium
CACCCCACCCGCACCGAGACAGCCTATGGATCTGATCATAAATAACTAAAGCATTTCTGGGTTTCCATGGGCATCATGGAAAAGTTCAGTGTTTTATGTCCGGATCTGTAGGAATCCAATCCGCGAGGGCATTCCATGGACCCGATGGGCTTACTTGCAGCACTCTTAGCGATCACAATCACGCTGACCATTCTCTCGATCGCGTGGTCAGGCATCGCCGGAGCCCCGTGGCTGCCCTCTGCCCGGCACCGGGTGCGGCGTATGCTGGAGCTCGCCGAGGTGCAACCTGACGACGTCGTCTACGACCTGGGATCCGGCGACGGGCGTGTCTTGCTCACCGCGGCTCGGGACTTCGGCGCGCGGGCCGTCGGCATCGAGATTGACCCCCTGCGGTGCCTCTGGACGCGGAAGCGCCTCGCGGCCCAAGGTCTGGGCGATCGAACTCGCGTCATTTGGGGCAACTTCTTCACCGAGAACCTGAGCGAAGCCGACGTTGTCACGGTCTATCTCCGACAGGACACCAACAACCGGCTGATGGATAAGCTCTGGCGCGAGTTGCGGCCCGGCACGCGGGTCGTCTCCAACACTTTCATCTTCCCCGGCTGGGAGGTCGAGACCATCGATCGGGAGGAGCACCTCTATCTCTACCGCATGCCCAACGATGCCACCGGGATGGACGCCCTCAGTGCCACTGATACGCATAGAGCGCGTACGAGAACGGATGAGGCAACGCAAAGTGCACACGCCCCCCAACCGGACGAGCCGTAAACGAATCGCCCTGCCCGAGGACGGCTTCAAACGACACGGCGGCCCCTTCCATCTCAAAAAGCTCCATCTCCCTCGCCTCGTGGGAGGAGCGTTCCCGGAAGATCAATACGTACCCGCATTCGTCACCAAGAGATTGGAATCCAGTCCAGCCTGTCCCGCTGGGTTCGTCGCCTATGGGCACGATCACCCCCTCGTGAATCGCTCGCTGGTGGCGCCGATAGGTCCGCAGCACCTCACCGAGATCGAAAGCCTCCTCCGGTAGCCCCGTCGCCTCAAACCACGCCAGGGGTTGTGCCATCATCGTCACGGCAAAGGCGTACTCAAAAGGCACGTTTGCCGGGGCCAGGGGATCTCCCTGCGGGTAGAGATCGGCGTTGCGCCAAACGTTGAGAAATTCGATCTGCAGCGCCTGCGAAGAGACGTACCGGGAGAGCATCCAGAGGTTCCGAAGCGTCCAATGGGGATAGTAGTTCATCCAATCGGTGTAACGGTTTTCCAGGAAGAGATTACCGTAGACGTTGAAGGTGTGATACCCATAGCGCTTCCCGGCGGTCACGTCGAGGTTGAAGACGGCCGTGTCCCCGGTCGCATCCCGGACAACTTCGAACATCTGCCGCAGATTGCTCTCGGCCTGCTTGCTTTCGACCTGCACCCCATCGATCTTGAAGGTGCGGATACCGTACTCGCGGTAGAGCCGGATCAGGGTATCGGCGTCGTTCCGCCAGTGTGCGTATGCGTCATCACGGCTGGGGTTGTACCAGAGACAGACCTCGATGCCCAGTTCGCGTCCCCGCTCCACGACCGGGCCCAACCCGTGGGGGAAGCGATCTGGATGCGGCGTCCAATACTCGGGGTTGTCCCAAATATGCTCCAGGGAGCCGCCCTCGAACGCAGAGTTGCTCGAGCGTCCCGACTGCCAGCCGTCGTCAAGCTGCAGATGCGAGATCCCCAATCGCGCTCCGGCCTCGAGCTCGTCGAGCGCGAAGGACTCGCGCAGTCTGGTATCCTGACCCCGGTCGCCCCACGTATTCATCATGATCATCTCGTCGCGGTCCGCATGTCGAAGTCTCAACTGGGACTGGTAAGTTCGCAGGGCGCGCATCCGCCCCAGCGCGCTCCCATCGGTGACGCCGGTGACAGCGCCGTAAGCGTGCGTCCACCGGTCCGACCGAAGATCCTGGGGTGCAACACCTGTGCCGACAGCGCGGATCTCACCGATTCGACACGTGAAATCGTATCCGGGATAGTGAAGGTGAGCATGGCCTCCGGGCGCCTCCTTGAGCACAAAAAGGCCGCCCTTCTCGAGGAGCGCATCGACGAAGAGCACGTTCCCCGACAACGTCTCCTCGGTCCGGTAGGGTAAGAGCGTCTGCTCTTGGACCAATGTGTTGTGCCGGTCGGTCGCATCGTGAAAGGCCACAGCAGTGACCCGCCAGTGCACACCTGGAAGCCTTAGCCGTTCCAGTCCCATCTCCGGGATACCTTCCAGGCCGGGCAACGCACCACCCCCATCACGCCGCTTGACGTAGACATCGCATGCGATGGCCGGGCAGTCGGGATAGAGCCGGTAGACCCGCTTGAGCGTGATATGTTCATAATCCGTCTCCACACTCGCCTCGAGATGGGCCGGCGTGGATCGGGTTTGCGGCATCGTCTCTACCTTAAATCGTCCCTGAAGCGCAGGGCCCACCGCGCCCGTAATGGGATCCGATCCTTGAAGATCCACGCCCCAGCCGCGTACCTGATCCTCGATCCGCGTTGGGATCAATGCGCCGGCATCCCAACGGTACCGGCGGAGCATCGTCCCCGTCTCCAGGGTCAGGCGATCATCATCTAACGTCGCCCGGCATGGCATCGTCATCACCTCCCGCATCCTCTCCAACTCGAACCTCGGTCGCCATCAGACATCGAGCGATGGATCCAACCCCAGCCGCTCGAACTGCTCGGGTGGCGCGTCGTTGGCCTTCATCAGATCGACCATCAACCTGACCATCCGCGCCTCGATCTCGGGATCCTCGATGGGATGCTCCTGTTTCGGATCCTCAACGAGATCGAAGAGCATCGTCCCAAACCGGTAGACGTTCTGCCACGAGCCTCCACGGGCCTCGATCTTCATCGTGCGGCATCCCTTGGTAAACTCAAAAGGCTCGGCGAGTTGAATGTCCTGCAGCTCATCGACATCGAACGTGTGGCGCATATGCGTCGGCATCAGCGTGTACTCGTAGAGGGGCTCGTTCTTGGCGTTCGCCGGGCCCCGCATATAGACGTAGCGCCCGTCGGTCACGTTGACCTGCCCCCCGTGAAGGCCGTAGAGCATCCCCTCCCGGAGCGGCTCGTCCGACGCCAGGGCCTCGCTGAGGGGGATACCCTGCATATCGTCCGTCAGCGGAACGTCAAACAATTCCATCAGCGTGGGACCCCAATCGATGTTTTGCACGAGGGCCTGACTGCGCTCCCCCTGCCGTCCGGTTCTCGGATCCCAGAGGAAAAGCGGGGTATGAGCGACCTCATTGTAGAAGGGCTGCACGCACTTCGCCCACCAATCGTGCTCGCCCAACAGAAAGCCGTGATCGGTGCAGACGATGAGCATCGTATCGTCCCACATATCCAGGTCGTCCATCAGATCCAGTACCTTGCCCAGGTACGTGTCGCACATGCTGTGCAGTGCCGCACTCTCCTTTCGCATGTGCTCGACCTGATCCGGCGTCTCCTGGACCTCCCGATAGGGCGGCCAGTCGAAGTGGGGGCCAGCGTACTCGTGCGGATAGAGGTCCTTGTAATGCTGCTGGGTATAGTAAGGTTCGTGCGG
Source organism: uncultured Anaerolineales bacterium (assembly GCA_964388385.1). Classification (GTDB taxonomy): domain Bacteria; phylum Chloroflexota; class Anaerolineae; order B4-G1; family SLSP01; genus PWVB01. The sequence continues at coordinate 3,578 of CAYMAQ010000218.1, forward strand.
ATCGAACGTCTCGATGTGCAGGAACCAATCATCGTGGTCGGCGTTCGCGCGGATGAATTCGAGACCCTTCTCGAAGGTCACGGCCTGGGGCTGTTTTGACTCCTCATCCATATGGTCGCGGTTGACCCAATCCTGCCGCCACTTTTTGCCCGATCGATCGCCCAGCGCCTCGGGTATCTCCGGATCTTCCAGCTTGCCGATCCAGGGGTCGCCCTCCTGGCCCCGCGATATCTCCCAACTGGTATACCGGGTGTGATAATCACAGCCGCCCTCCTCCCAATAGTGATAATGGTCGCTTACCAAGTGCGTATAGATCCCATTCTGTTCCAGAATCTCAGGCACCGAATCATCAAAGGGTTCCAACGGCCCCCAACTGCGGTGCAGGAAATTATATCGTCCTGTGTGGAATTCCCGCCGGCACGGCATACAGGGCATACTGCCCACGTAGCTGTTCTCGAACGTCACCGTTCGCTCAGAGAGGCGCTCGAAGTTGGGCGCATGCACCCAGTCACTGCCGTAAGGGGGCAGCATCCGCCGGTTCAACGAATCGTACATCACCATAATAGCTTTCATCAGACTCTATCCTCCCCAAAGATACGATCACGCGATCCATCAGCTTACACGACATCAATCTCCCTTAGTCTCCACCATCAGCCAATTTATGCAAGTCGGGGAAAAAACTGACGTCTACTCACGCTTACTCCTGCGCTTTCAACATCTCTTATGTTATAATAGAGGGGTCGGAAGGATCATAAGGAAGGAGCACATCATAATGAGGACACATAACCCGCACCGGGCAGGGAACGGCAATGGCTAATTTATGGCACGACCTACCCCCGGGCCCAAACGCACCCGAGGTCATCTACATCATCGTCGAGATACCCAAAGGATCGCGTAACAAATACGAGTATGAAAAAATCGGTGGATTTATGAAACTCGACCGCGTACTCTACTCATCGCTGCACTACCCCGGAGATTACGGATTCATTCCACGAAGCCATTACGATGACGGGGACCCCATGGACGTGTTGGTGATGACCAACGAGCCGACTTTCCCTGGATGTGTCATCGAGGCCCGTCCCCTGGGCATCTTCCGGATGCAGGACCGAGGTGCCCCCGACGACAAGATACTCGCCGTTCCTGCTACCGATCCGCTCTTTAACGAATATCGGGCGTTGGATGACGTACCGCCCCACTTTCTCAATGAGGTCACCCACTTTTTCAAAGTCTACAAACAGCTCCAGGAGATCGAAGTCGAGGTTGGCGGATGGGAAGAGCAGGAGGTCGCCCTGGACGAGATCGAGCGCTCCCTGAACCTCTACGCCCAATATCTGCGTAAGCAGCACTGATCGTCTCGGGTTACACCTCCGCATACCGGTGATCCGACGCTGGGGACCCAGACCATGATAATCAGGTTGGCGGACAATGCCTGTCATCATGACGTCTCGCGCCCATGGAAGCCGTCAGGCACTCTCCGCCCGGCGGATCAATTCGTCCTGCTCGACCGGCGCCAGATCCACAAACCGCGCATTGAATCCCGCTACCCGCACCAAGAGATCCCCATACCGCTCCGGATGATCCCGCGCTTCGCGCAGCGTCTCCGGGTCGAAGATCGCGACCTGCAGCTCCTGACCGCCCTGCTCGAAAAAGGTCTCCACCATTGAAACCAGGGTCTCCAAAGCCTCCGGGCGCTGCCACTCGGCGCCGGGCAGCGTCAGATTGAGATTGGTCCCCCCGCGATAATACCGTGCGGGAGCCAGCTTCAGCACACTGTTGAGCACCCCCGTAGGGCCGGCATTCGCAGTGCCTATCTCCGCCCCAACGCTGTCAGCCACAGGCGACCACGCCCGCCGCCCATCCGCGGAGGCGCCGATGCGCCACCCGTCAAAGTAGTGGAGGCTGCGCACGACGTGGCAGACCAAGTGGGGAGCGCTGCCGGTGCTCTCATCCACCTCATCCAGGACGCGCTCCCGCATCGCCAGAAGCACCTCGGCCCATCGATCTACGTCGGCATCGTCATTCCCCCACTTGGGTGCAGCTCGTAACCGAACCCGGAGATCCTCGTCCCCCTCGAAATCACGGCGCAGTGCATCGATCAACTCGGCCATCGTGACGTCTCGCTCTCGGAAAACAACCGCGTCGATCGCGGTCAACGCGTTCACCGCGTTGGTCAAACCGCGCTCGTAGGAGTTAGGAAGGTGGTACCGCATCCCCACCATGAAATCCTGCCCGCGACGGATACACCCACGCATCAACGTCGACGTGAGCGGCATCGGCATATCACGTGCGACCTTTTGACGGTGAGCCTGACCCCGAGCCCGCATCGCCAGGACGCGATCCCGCATGTGTGCCTCCAGCAACGCGAGCAGAGTATCCACGTCCTCGATCGCCTGAGGATCGGGGTGCTCCAGAAGAACCCCGTTCAACAATGCCAGATACTGCACCGTACCGCTGGTGGCGGTCGCCGACTCGGCCGAGCGTCCCGGAATGCCCAATTCATTGCACCCGATGACGCAGTAGTCCCACACATCGGCCTCCTCGACGCCGGCGGCGATAAACCCGCGGGCCGTGGGGCCGTCGTGGATCAGTAAGGGCATGCTTGCACCGTCGGCCAACATCTGCAGCGCCCTGCGCTTGAGCGCCCCGTCGATCCCGGCGTGCCACCGCAGAAAGATGTGGGGATCGCCGACACGGATAAGGTCGGCAGCCTCAAGAAACGCCCGGGTGAGCGCATTGCTTCGATCCCGCCCCTGCGCGTCTCGACCGCCCACAGTAATGGCCTGGGTTTTCGACCCACGACCGAAGACAGAGTTCGCCGCGATCTTCAGCATAAAAGCCGCCACGTCCATCGTCATCCGTTCCAGGTCCGTCTCTGCGTCGATGAAAGGGGCCAGCACGCGGTCCGGCAGACCGATCGACACGGAGAGCCCATGCCCTTCCAGATGGAGAGCCAGATGGATGAGGATGATCGCCTGCAGGCCCTCAAAGAGCGTCCGAGCCGGATTTGCAGGCACCCACCGGCAGGCGTGGGCCACCCGCAGCAGTACCGCGCGGGTCGCGGCGTCCTCAGCCTGCTCCGCCGCCGCTTCAGACGCTGCCGCATAGCGACCCGCCCAGTCGATGACCGCCTGGAGCGTGATGCGCATGGCCTGACGCATCGTCTGTTGCTCCCGCGGTCCCCGCCAGAGGCAGCGGTCGATCCGCGCAATCTGGGCCCTCAATCCTTCATGAACAACGCGATCCAGATCCACGGCGAGATGCCCGATGCCGGAAGTGCCGCCAAAGCTGCGATCCGCCCAGTAATCGCGCATTGCCTGGGGTATGGCATCGTCCAGGATTCCTTTCAGGGAAGGGTTCTCATGCACGATCTGCGGAGCCTCACGAAAGCCGTACTCCGGCAGGAGCATCCACGCCCGCGGGCGGGATGAGGTGTTACCGGCGAAGATCGCATTGGAGGTAACATCC
>CAYMAQ010000219.1:0-6880 GCA_964388385.1 uncultured Anaerolineales bacterium
TGGTCTCTCAGATCGATATGGATCGATACCGAGCGTTTATCCAAGAGACGCGGCGACCCGACGACTGGCAGTCGCTGCTCGTGCCCTTGCAGGAGGCTATTGGGGACGGCGTCTTCACCGTGCCGGAGTTGCACCTGCCCGGCATCTTCGCCACCGGGGACGGATACGGCATCCTCAACGCGGGCCATCTCTACGACGTGGACTGCCTGAAGGACGAGGATCTCACCCGGGCGATGATCTGGGGTCGAAAGCTTGCTCAGGAGTATATGACCTTCTACCGCGACTATGTCGGCGGCTGCGAGGAAATCGCCCATATGGCCACGGCGGCCATCTTGGGCGTGCGTGAGACCCGGCGGATCGTCGGTGAGTACGTCCTGAGCGTCGACGACTTCGTCGCGCGGCGTTCCTTTGACGACGAGATCGGCCGTCACAACTACTCTATCGACATCCACCGCTCGAGCCCTTCGCGCGAGGACTACGAGGCACTGGTGGAGGAGTTCACCCAGGGTTACCGGTTGGGCGAGGGGGAATCGTTCGGTATCCCTTACCGGTCGCTGGTGCCGAAGGGCCTCGACAACCTTCTAGTCGCAGGGCGCTGCATCTCCACCGACCGGATGGTCCAGGGCTCCATCCGGGTTATGCCCGGCTGTCTGATCACCGGACAGGCCGCCGGCGCGGCAGCGGCCCTCTGCACTCAAAAGGACGCGACACCTCGGGAGCTGGATGCGAGCCTGTTACGCGACCTCTTGAAGGAACAGGGTGCATACTTGCCGGATTAGCTTCACTTCACGCAGCCGAGCCGTCTATGGAAACAAGGAGGTAACCTATGGCAACTTATCATCTATCCCGTGAGATTCCCATCGACCCTCCCTACGACCTGGTCGTGGCGGGCGCGGGGCCGGCCGGGTCGGCGGCCGCCATCTGCGCCGCACGTCTGGGTGCGAGGGTGCTGCTGGTCGAGGCCACCGGCTGCCTGGGGGGCATGGGCACGTCGGGCCTGGTCACAGCCTTCGATCCTATGGCCAACGGCGAGCGCATGCTCGTCGGCGGCTTCATGCGCGAGCTTGTGGAGACGATGTACGCGCGTGACTTCCTGATGCCGGGTATCGACCCCAACACGTGGCGGAAGCACTATCACAAATGGACGCCCTTCAAGGTGGAAGGGCTGAAACTGCTCCTGGACGAGATGGCGATGGCTGCCGGGGTCGAGGTCCGCTTCTTCACCCGGGTGATCGACGCCGACGTCAACGCGGATCACACCGTGGTGAACGGGGTCGTTCTCAACAACGTCGAGGGCTACCGCTACGTCCCGGCCCGGACGTTCGTTGACGCCACCGGCGACGCCGTGCTGGCGGACCTGTGCGGCGCCCCCTGCCGGGAGGCCGGGCGTGACACGGAGAACATCATGCCCTCCACCCTCTGCTCGCTCTTCACCGGCATCGACTGGGACCGCTTCGACAAGCAGGGGAAGCAGGCGCGCCTCGAACAGGCGATCGCCGACGGTCACTTCACCCAGCCGGACCGGCACTTGCCGGGGATGTCCAAAGTGGGCCACACGATCGGATACCTTAACGGTGGGCATCTCTTCAACCTCGACGCGCTGCGCTGCCGCAGTCTGAGCGATGGGATGATGCTGGGCCGAAAGATCGCGAAAGAGTACGCGTCGTTCTACCGGGAGTACGTCCCGGGATGCGAGGAGATCGAGCACGTCACCACCGCCGCCCTGATGGGCGTGCGCGAGTCCAGGCGCATCACCGGTGAGTACGAGCTCAGTCTCGACGACTACATGGCACGGCGGCAGTTCCCCGACCAGATCGGCCTCTTTAACAAGTTCGTGGACATCCATCCCTACGACTGCTCTGACGAGGAGTGGGAGCGCTTCCAAAGTCAGGCGTTCGATACCCTGCGCTTGAAAGAGGGTGAGAGCTTCGGGATGCCCTACGGCATTATCGTCCCCCAGGAATGGGCGAACCTCTGGGTCGCCGGACGGTGCGCGTCGAGCGACGTCCAGGTGCAGGGGTCCATCCGCGTGATGCCCGCCGCAGCGATGATGGGTGAGGCCGCCGGCACCGCCGCCGTCCAGGCGATGGACACGGGACAGTCCGCATGCGATCTGAACACCGCCCAGCTCGTCACGACCCTCCGCGACCGAGGGGGCTACCTCCCCCAGGAGACCCTGTCTGAGGAGATGTCACGGGCCTGAATCGGATTCATTGGATCCATCATAAGCAAGTTACCATGTGTTGGTTTTGAGAAGACCAAGGAGATCATCGATATGAAAACCCTGACCGAACCGCAACGAGAGATTCCTGTTGTCGCCGAAGTCGACGTCGTCGTCGCCGGCGGCGGTCCCGGCGGGCTGCCCGCTGCGATCGCCGCGGCCCGCGAGGGCGCCAAGGTGCTGTTGATTGAAAAGTACGGCTTCCTGGGCGGGCTGGCGACCGCCGGGCTGGTGGTCCCGATGCTGGGCCATACGGCCTCCCGGAGCCACACGCCCATCGTCGAGGGGCTGCTCAAGGAGATGACCGAGCGCATGCACGCGATCGGCGGCGCCCCGACGTGGGAGGAGGCCTGCCAGGAGTGGGGCATCCGATTCGACGCCGAAGCGTTCAAGATCGTCGCCGATCAAATGGTGAAGGAGGCCGGCGTCGACCTGCTGCTGCACACCGTCGTCACCGACGCCGTCGTCGAGGACGGCAAAATCCAGGCCCTGATTATTGAGTCCAAGTCAGGCCGCCAGGCGGTCACCGCCGACGTCTTCATCGACGCCACCGGCGATGCGGACGTCGCCTACCGGGCCGGCGCACCCACCACCCAGGGCCGCGATTTCGACGGGAAGGTGGAGTCAATGGGCTCGTTTATGCACATCGGGGGCATCAAAGACGTCACCGACGAGCAGCTCGCAAACGCCAAGGAGATGGTGCGGGAGAAGATGGCCAAGGGCGAGTTCCGATTCTACAACAACGGCTTCAACGGCAACAACACCATGCGCACCGACTTCTTCTCGCCGAACATGACCCGCTGGCCCGGCGACCCGACGGACGTCCGGGACCTCACCGAGGCCGAGATAGGCGTCCGGGACCAGGCCTGGCGGCTCATCCGGTTCCTGCAGGCGCACGCACCGGGCTTTGAGAATGCCTACCTCCACTCGACCTCTCCGCAGGTCGGGCCGCGGGAGAGCCGGCAGGTGGTCGGCGACTACACCCTGACCGGGGACGACGTCGAGCAGGGGCGCAAATTCGACGATGCCGTGGCCCGGGGCTCGTGGTGGATCGATATCCACTGCCCGTTGGGCGAGACCTATCCGGTGCACCTCTGCATCACCGAGTGTCCCCAGCAGGCGGACTGCCCCTTCTGGGCCGCGGAGCACGACACCTCGATGCGTTCGAAGTCCGAGCTCTACCCGCCGACAGATGATTGGTACGACATCCCCTACCGCAGCCTGATCGCGCAGGGGATCGACAACCTGCTCGTCTCGGGCCGCTGCATCTCGGCGACCCACCAGGGCATGGCGGGCGCGCGGGTGATGGGCACCTGCGTGGCGATCGGCGAGGCTGCCGGCACCGCCGCCGCATGGGCCGTCCGCGACGGAGTCGCGCCCCGCGACCTGGACGGGACGCAGCTCAAGGCCGCGCTACTGGGTTGAACGATAAAGCCGCAGTCCCCGGCACTCCCGCGCTTCGGGAGTGCCGGGGACTGCGGCGCGCTGCGGAAAATTCAGCTTGACGAACCGGTAAAACTGGCTATAATGGGGGTCGTACTGATCCTCGGTAGCTCAACGGCAGAGCGACCGGCTGTTAACCGGTTGGTTGCTGGTTCGAATCCAGCCCGAGGAGCCATACGCAGCGGGGCCGCGCACGCGGCCCCGCTCTTTGGTTGGGGAGCAGAACTCTTTATTTCCGCAATTTAAACCGAACCAACCCACTTGACGGCAAGCTATGGATATCTATAATCTGATGCAGAAGATACTTTCTACATCGATTCGGCCACACGCTTTTGCAGTTTTCAGGGAAGGTACAACTATGCGACAAATGCGTTTAATCGATACCATCGAAGATCAAGATACGATCGATCTTCCAGAAGAGGCTAGTTATCGAAAGCGTTTAGTCGCCCTTTTATCAGGGAATCTAGATTTTCACAAACAAGACAGCAGCTATGCCTCGCACACCATCCATCCCTTTCCAGCCAAATTCCCTCCCCAAATGCCCCGTACCTTTATCAATGGGCTGACTGAGAAGGGAGATCGAGTGCTTGACCCAATGATGGGTTCAGGGACAACCATCTTAGAGACATTCCTGACAGGTCGGCAAGCTGTCGGGTTTGATATTGATCCATTGGCAATCCTGCTTACTAATGTAAAGACAAAGCCACTGGATGCAGGCCAAGCCATTCAATCTGGAAACCACGTACTTTATGAAGCTAAGCAAACTATCGCAAAACATGGGAAAGAATTACAGGCATTCTTGACGACGCGTCAAGATAAGTCAACCCGACAATTCATAAACTATTGGTTTGATCTAAAAACTCAGATTGAACTGCTCGCCCTGATACGCGAGATCAGGAAAATCCCATCGTATAATGTCAGGAGCTTTCTGCAATTGATCTTCTCAGGTATCATCATTACGAAACGGGGGGGAGTCTCTCTGGCGTTAGACTTAGCCCATACCCGCCCTCACCGGGCTAAAGTCGTCTTGAATCAAGCGGGGGAGGTGATTCTGGAACAAGACCTAAGCAGTGTATCGCCAAAACGTGCCAAGATCCTAACCAAAACATTGCAGTCTCCCATCGAAGAATTCGGAAAGCGATTGCTTTCTGTCTCAAAGCATTTACTCAACGTCCGAGAGGATACATTGGCCCCCTACCTCTCCTTTGGTGATGCCCAACACATCGCACTGGGGGACTCATCCATCGATCTAATTGTCACCTCTCCCCCTTACGCCTCTAATGCCATTGATTATATGCGAGCACATAAGTTTTCCCTGGTATGGATGGGATATCCCATCAGGGACTTGAGCGACAAGAGGAAAGAGTATATTGGTGGCGAGGCTGTTAGTCAGTTTAATTTCGAGGACATGCCATCTCGAACCGCGGCAGTCGTTAAGCAAATCACCGATGTCGATGAAAAGAAGGGACTCGTCCTGCACCGATACTACTCGGAAATGACACTTGTGCTTAGAGAGATGTTTCGGATTTTGAAGCCAGGAAAAGCAGCTATCGTGGTCGTAGGAAGCTCAACGATGCGTGGGCTCGACACGAAAACCGAGAAATGTCTGGCAGAGATCGGGGAGTCTCTAGGTTTTGAGGTCCCTTACATCGGCATACGGCATCTAGATCGAAATCGTAGAATGATGCCTACAGGAAATAAAGTGAACCGCGAATCTCAAATCCAGCAGCGGATGAACGAGGAATATGTTATTGGCTATTATAAGCCGGAGAGCACTTAGATAGGACGTGCATATGACCCGCATCGGAGAGCTACGTCAAGATTACCATCGCCAACTATGTGCGAAGATTATCAGGTTTCGAGGAGAAGGCGCAAATCGAGCACCGAACTTCGCTGATCGAGGCAGCGTCACGAGCCGAGCCATTGCCAACAAGATTGTTGAGGCAATGCAATGCACCCCACCAAACGGTTTGATCTCTGGTCAAAAAGCCGGACGTCTATTCGAAGCTACGACGAAAACATACCTCGAGCAGACCTTTGGATTACTTAACCATTTGAGGCCCGGTCGTTGGCGCTATTCCACAAGTCTATCCATCGCAGAATTCGATCAATATGCACATTTAGCTGATATCGAACGAATTGTGGAGACAAGTGATGAATTGAGAGCTGCCCTTGGTGAGGATTACATCATTCAGCCTGATATCGTCATAAGTCGAGACCCTGAGACGGACGAAGCGATCAATCAAGATATGATAATGGTAGACCGAGCAGATACTTACGTCACATTCTCGCCGTTGAGAGCTTCGAATCGTCATCCCCCAAAGCCCCTGTTACACGCGAGCATTTCATGCAAATGGACCGTTCGCAGCGATCGCGCTCAAAACACCCGGACGGAAGCGCTCAATTTGATTCGGAATCGAAAGGGAAACGTACCTCATATCATGATTGTAACCGCAGAGCCGATGCCGTCGAGGCTGGCTTCACTGGCACTCGGCACCGGGGACGTTGATTGTGTTTATCACATCGCTTTGAACGAGCTGCAGTTGGCGTTGAAGGCCCTGAACAACGAGGATCAGATGGATATGCTGACTACGTTGATAACGGGCAGACGGTTGCGAGATATCAGCGACCTTCCCTTTGACCTAGCAGTATAATCCCGCGCGTAAGAAGCAATCCCCAATATCCGCCCTGATTCCTCATCACCCTCACGTCCCAGCGACTTCGGACTTCTGAGTCCTGATGGACCCCGTCTCCGTCCCCACCTCCGGCGCAGCGCCGACGTACAAGATGCAAGGGTGCAGGTCGACGAATCGTGGTTGGCCAGCAATTCCAAATATGGCAGTTTCATAGGGACTATATCCTCATTTGAAGCCCATTTACATAGCTTTTGCCCCACAAATGCCTTGTTTTAGCGGGTATTTTGGGTTAACTGATGTCGAAGATCTTTATATTGGGAATTGCTGGTGGTTGGCGGGGACAGTTTCTCGCTTATACTGGGAGTAGTTGGATCGGTAGACACTCACGTCGAGGAGTGGTCGTATGTCGCTGGGTGTGGTGATCAAGGGTCCCGAAGGCATTGTGCTTGCTGCGGACAGCAGGGTAACGCTGACGGCGCAGCGCCCGAACGGCCCGACGCTGCCGATCAATTTCGACAATGTGACGAAGCTGCTTAGCCTATCCCCCCCTCACAATCACGTGGGTGCTGTCACGTATGGG
>CAYMAQ010000220.1:0-5060 GCA_964388385.1 uncultured Anaerolineales bacterium
CCAAATCCCAGAGTGCGTTCTCAGGCAGCTGAGGATCTTGGTAAGCTGGTGGCTTTGGATGCGGTGCCCGATCTTGTCGAACGCTTGCAGGAGGATGTCAATACGTACGTCAGGAGCGCAAGCGCCGAGGCTTTGGGGCACATCGGCCATCCGGCGGCAGTCTTCCCTCTGATGGATGCACTGCGCGACCCGTGCTCCTTTGTGCGCCGGGCCGCGGCAATCTCGTTGGGCCAGATGCAGGCTAAAGAGGCCCAGGGCGCCCTTCTCCGGGCGTTGGAGGATCAGAACTTCTACGTCCGCCGCGCGGCGATCAACGCCGTCGGTAAACTGGATCTTCCCGATTTTGGCAAGGTCCTGCTTCCCTTCCTGGATATCGACGACCCTCGGATTCGCCGGACCACGATCATCGCCCTGCGGAGACTCGGCGTGCGCGAGGCGATCCCCCGGATGATCGAGATGCTGGGCGATTACTTGCTTGCACCCAATCAGCGTGATCTTCCCGTCGTCAAGACGCTTGTCGCTGCCCTGGGAGATATGGAGGCTGAGGACGCCGTGCCTGTGCTCATTCGGGTGATGCACGGATACGTCGGATCCCGTTCTCTGGCCGCGAAAGCGTTGGGTCAGATTGGCGACCCGGCGGCGGCACCGGCCCTGATTGAAGCCCTGGACGTCCAGAGCCGCAGTCTGCAGCTCGCTGCACTCAAGAGCCTGGGTCAACTCCAATACAGAGAAGCACTTCCCGCGGTTCGTAAGTTTCTTGACTCCCTCGATCCTCGCCTGCGCCGCACCGCTGCACTGACGTTAGGGGCCCTGGGCGACGACCGCGCGGTCTCTCATCTTCTTGAGATCGCGAAAACGGATGAGAGTCCTTTGGTCCGACCGGCTGCCGTCGAGGCGCTGGGTATGATGGGTGACGAAGACCTCCTGGACCAACTGTTGGTCTTTGTCGATGACAGCAACGCTTATTTGCGCGCTGCGTTGGCCCATGCGCTGAGTAGCCTGGATGGGGATACCCAGACGGTGAGAAACGCACTCGAGACACTCTCCGAAGATAAAGTCCGACACGTCTCGATTGCAGCCCAACGGGCGCTTGCCAACTGCGCGCCGCCATCCGGACAAGCGGATCAACAGGACACCGATAGCTGCCCGGAACCCGACAAGAAACATCTGTCCTGGCTCCGTCGCTTCCTGGGCCGTGACTGAGTCGGGGTCCGTCTACGACCTTCTGCCGATCCGGACACAACTCTAAACTTTTCCGTGATCCGATGGTAACGCAGAAGCGCTTTGGTTATCTGCGATCAGATCCATAAACTTCTCTGCATTCCGCGCTATCTTCAGCTTTCTACGCTCTCCCCATTTCTCCTCGATCAACGTGTGATGCCCTGTCTCTTGGGGTCACGCGCCCCCTTGCCGTCACGGGTGCGAGGAACGGCCCTTCACGATCGGTCAGAGGGCACATCATGTTTAGAGCCTGATGCGATATAATAAGGAGCGCGGTCGGAGACGCTTAAGAACGTCTGGGTCTCTGTGACCGTGCTTGAAGTTCGCATTAAAAACCCGGGGTCGCGGCGCGATGCCGCATTCCCCGGACGTGTGTCTGTGGCTGAAAAGATGGCGATAAAGAAGGTTAAGGAGATCTGTTATGTCAGTAACGGCGGTTGTCGGTGCTCAATGGGGGGACGAGGGTAAGGGACGCATTGTTGATTATCTGGCCCAACAGGCGGATATGGTGATCCGTTTTCAGGGTGGGGATAATGCGGGGCATACTGTGGTCAACGACTACGGCAAATTTGCCCTCCATCTCGTGCCCTCGGGAATTTTCAACCCGGAGACGGTATGTCTGATAGGCCCGGGGACGGTTGTGAACTTGGATATTCTGGTCGAGGAGCTGGCGTCGCTGAGCGAGGTGGGGGTTGACGTCAGCAATGTGATTGTGGACCGCCGTGCGCACCTGATCTTACCGTTCCATCGGCAGCTCGACGGCGCGGAGGAGGCTTCCCGCAAGGAAGGCTGGGAGGTCGGGACGACGAAACGGGGGATCGGGCCGACTTACTCCGATAAAGCGGCTCGCCACGGGATTCGTGTCGGTGAGATCCTCGATCCGGACCGGCTGCGGGCGCGCCTGGAGATGTTGGTGCCGCGTAAGAACCGCGAACTGGCCTACTACGGGCTGCCCGAGGTTTCGGTCGATGCGCTGGCAGCGAAGTGCGAGGCGTGGCGCGAATCGGCCGGCGGCCGGATCGTCGATTCGGTCCCCCTGGTGCGTGACGCCGTCAGGAGCGATCGCCGGGTCGTTTTGGAGGGCCAGCTTGGCGTGATGCGAGATCTCGACTGGGGTATATACCCTTACACCACGTCATCCTCTCCCACGGCTGGGGGCGCCTGTGTGGGGGCCGGGATTCCGCCCCACGCTCTGGATCACGTCTTAGGGATTACGAAGGTCTACGCGACCTCCGTGGGCGGGGGGCCGTTCCCCACCGAGCTGGAGAATGAGGCCGGTGAGAAGCTCCGGGAGGTCGGGCAGGAATTCGGTGCGACGACGGGACGTCCCCGCCGCTGTGGCTGGTTTGATGGCGTGGCGATCGGCTATGCAAGCTGGTTGAACGGATTCACCGGCATCGCGGTGACGAAATTGGATATCCTGGATCATTTCGAGGAGATCAAGATCTGCGTGGGGTATACGTTGGGCGACCAGGTGTTGGATCACGTCCCGGTGACGGCTATTCAAGAGCAGGTCGAGCCGGTCTACGAGACGTGGCCCGGCTGGCAGTCCGATACGACTGCCATTCGCGCGTGGGACGATCTCCCCGAGAAGGCCCGGGCGTACCTGGCGCGTATCCGTGAGTTAGCCGGTGCGCCTATCCGCTACGTGTCCGTGGGGCCTGAGCGCGATCAGATCATTGTGATGTAACGGTTTGTGGAGGGGAATGATATGGGCGAAACGACCTTCTCGTACGATGGATATCTCTCGCCGTTCACGTGGCGTTACGGCACCCGGGCGATGCAGGAGATCTGGTCCGAAGTTCACAAGCGTAGACTTTTGCGGCGCGTCTGGGTCGCCCTGGCGGATGCGCAGCATGAAGCCGGACTCGTCTCCGAGGCGGAGGTCGCAGACCTGCGCGCGCATCAGGGGGATATCGACATCGCCCGCGCGGCGGAGATCGAGGCCGAGATTCATCACGACCTGATGGCCGAGGTCAAGACGTACGCCGAACAATGCCCGGTCGGCGGCGGGGTCATCCATATGGGCGCCACCAGTATGGATATCTCCGACAATGTGGCGGTGATCCGCATGCGGGAGGCCCTCGACCTGGTGACCCGGTCCCTGGGCGACCTGCTTCGGACGGTGGCCGATCTGATCGACGCCTGGGCGGACGCCCCCTGTATGGCCATGACCCATCTTCAACCCGCCGAGCCCACGACCGTGGGCTATCGCCTGGCGCAGTACGGTCAGGATCTCCTGATGGATTACGAGGCGCTTCTTGAGGTCAGGCATCACCTTCGGGGCAAGGGGATCAAGGGCGCGGTCGGCACGTCGGCGTCCTATGCCGCGTTACTTGAGGGAACCGGGATGTCCCCGATCGAGCTGGAGGCGCGCGTGATGGATGCTCTGGATCTCGAGTCCTTCCCCGTGGCGACCCAGGTGTACCCGCGAAAGCAGGATTGGCAGGTGTTGAACGCGCTGGCGGGCCTAGCAGGATCGCTCTATAAGTTTGCATTCGACCTGCGGGTGCTGCAGTCCCCCGCCTTTGGGGAGTGGAGCGAGCCGTTCGGTTCCAAGCAGGTCGGCTCTTCGGCGATGCCTTTCAAGCGCAATCCCATCCGGGCTGAGAACATCGACTCCTTGGCCCGGTTCGTCGCTTCTCTGCCGAGGGTAGCCTGGGACAATGCGGCGCACTGCCTGCTCGAGCGCACGCTCGATGATTCGGGCAATCGCCGCGAGATCCTGCCGGCGGCATTCCTGGCGACCGATGAGATCCTGAAGAAAGCCCGGCGCATTCTGGGCGATCTCCGCATCTACGAGGGCGCGATCGAGCGGAATCTGGCGACCTACGGCGACTTTGCGGCGACGGAGCGGGTTCTGATGGCGCTGATGCGGTCCGGTGCGGACCGCCAGGTTATGCACGAGGTAATCCGCTCGCATGCGATGGACGCCTGGGCGGCGGTGCAGGGGGGCGCGGAGGATAACCCGCTGCCGGAGAGCCTCAGCCGGGATCCAGCGGTCCAAACGTACCTGGACCCGGATAGGGTGCGTGAGCTCTTTGACGTTAAGTCCCACGTGGGGGACGCGCCCTCGCGGGCCCGGATGATGGCCGACCGTCTTCGTGCGCAGGTCCGGTCCTATGAGACCGGGGGGACGCGTTGAACACCCTGCAAGCCACGGAAGCCCTGCCCCTCTATCTGATCTACGGTCTGTCTGCGAACCCCGTGCATCAGGGCCACGTCGATCTGATGACCCAGGCATTTGCGGCCCTCCGGCGCCTGGGCAAGACGATTCAGCAGGCGATCTTCGTGCCGGTTTACCGTCGCAATCCGGTGGGGGCTCGGAAATCGGGCTTACCCGAGACCTACGAGCATCGCTTTGCGATGTGTCAGTTAGCGGCGGGGATGGTCGCCGAACGGCTGGTGGTCCCCGCGGACAGCGTTGCGGTGAGCCGGGTTGAGGCGCGTTTGGCGCAGGATCGGGAGACGCCAAATTATACGGCGGAGACGCTGGGTGCGCTGCAACGGGTGTTGGAAGGGCGGTTTGAGCTGGCTTTTTTGATCAGCAGCGAGCTGGTCTCCGGTGAGGATCCCGAGTTCGGACACTGGCACCAGGTCGACCTGATCCTGGAGCGGGCGACGCTGGTCATCTGTCCGCGCCCTGACTATCCGCCGAACTTCGATTTCGTCCAGTCCCTGCGGGACCGGGATGGACGCGTCTTCTGGCTGCGGGACGTCCGTACGACAGAGGTCTCCGCAACCGAGGTGCGGGCGCGCCTCGCCCGCGGGGAGGATCCCCGGACGCTGGTCGATGAGGGGCTTCTGCCGCCGAGCATCGGAGATTACCTCAACCGGCA
>CAYMAQ010000220.1:5160-6875 GCA_964388385.1 uncultured Anaerolineales bacterium
ACGCTAGAACTCGGAGACCGCGTTGGGGAGCGGACCCTCTGTGTCGTAACGATCGGCGAGGTGGAAGGTCTCCGCGTCCTCACGGTAATGGGCACCCTGCGATCTGCGATTGTGCCACGCCGACGTGGTGACGATCCACGCGGCCTGGGCCATATTGCGCAGGCCGATGAGGCGATCGTTCAGCCGCGTCGACCGGTAAAACTCATCGATGATCCCCCAAAGGTGGTCCAGTTCCTTGAGCGCGCGGCCCAGCCGGTGGGTGTTGCGGGCCAGGCCCACATAGTACCACATAATATTCTGGATTGTCTGGGAATCACGCTGGGCCAACACCGGATCGGCCCCGGCCCCTTCACTCACGTCTCTCCACGGGGGGATGTGCTCCCCATTCACCCGTCCCAGGTCCTCGCGTTGGGCGATGTCGGTTCCCGCCCGATGTCCCCACACCAGCCCCTCCAGCAGGGACGTGCTGGCGAGACGGTTGGCCCCGTGCACGCCGGTGCAGCTCACTTCCCCCACGGCATAGAGCCCGTTGAGCGAGCTCCGCCCCCATGCATCCGCGTGCACACCCCCACAGAAATAGTGGGCGGCAGGCACGACCGGGATCGGTTCTCGTGTGATGTCAACGCCGCCCTCCCGGCAGGTCGCGTAGATAGTGGGAAACCGGTCGGGAATGTCCGCCGGCTCCATCGCCTCGGTGAGATCGAGGAGGACGTAGGGATATCCGTTCTCGACCATCTCGTGATGGATGGCCCTGGAGACCACGTCGCGGGGCGCAAGGTCTCCCCATTCCGGGGCATACGCGTCCATGAAATGGCGCCCATCGGGTGTGTAGAGCCGGGCACCCTCGCCACGGACCGCCTCGGAGATGAGGAAGTTATCCATCCCCGGAACGGCTAACGTCGTGGGGTGGAATTGAATATACTCGGCGTTGATGACGCGGGCGCCGGCCCGGTAGGCCATCGCCAGCCCATCACCTCGGGCGCTGGCAGGGTTGGTCGTGTGTCGGTAGATGCGGCCCACACCGCCGGTTGCCAGCACAGTGGCCCTGGCGAGCACGCGGTCCACCTTATTCCCGGCGCGATTGAGGACGTAGGCGCCGTGACAGGTGATCGGCGCGTACACTGCCAGCGGATCCGTGCTGTGGTGTGAGGAGGTGATGAGATCGACCGCCGTGCGCCCGCTCAACAGCGTGATGTTGGGCAACGCCTGGAGCTGATTGATCAGCGCTTTTTCGATGGCTCGCCCGGTGGCATCGCCCACGTGAATAATACGGGAGACGGAGTGCCCACCCTCCCGGGTGAGAGAGAGATCGCCGTCCTCATCGCGATCGAAAGGCACGTCCAGCTCTTCGATGAGCAGACGCCTGACCTGCTCTGGGCCCTCGTTTGCGAGCAGGCGCACGGCACTGGGAAGGCTCAACCCGGCGCCGGCCCGCATCACATCCTCGATCAAGCTGGCTGGCGAGTCCTGCTCACCCTTGTAGACGATCCCCCCCTGCGCGTATCGGGTGTTACTCTCCTCCGGCTCATAGTTGCGGGTGATGACCATAATCTGGCGCTGGCGGTCGCGGGCGAGGCGGAGTGCCGCCGTTGCACCCGCGATACCGCTGCCAATAATCAGAACGTCGGTTTCAATCGGCATTATGCCTCTCTCGACTGTGGCTAAGGGCTGAAAGCTCAATAACTTCCACGTTTGGGGTGCTTTCTGCACCGCTT
>CAYMAQ010000221.1:0-6873 GCA_964388385.1 uncultured Anaerolineales bacterium
ACACCCGCTACCGGATGACCGGCAGCTTCCAGTTCCAGCAGGTCGGCCCCGACGGCGAGCTCAAGCACGGGAAGATCGGCGAGCAGCAGTTCGCCCAGAAGGCCGACACCCACGGCATCATGTTCGCCCTGACGCGCCAGATGATCATCAACGATGATATGGGTGCGTTCACCGACATCCCGCGCCAGATCGGCATGGGAGCGGCCGAGGCTATCGCCGATGCCGTGTGGGGCCTGTGGCTGGCCAACCCGGTGCAGTCCGACGGCAAGACGTTCTTCCACGCCGACCACAAGAACCTCCTGGCCGGTGCGGATACCGCGCTGACGGTGGACGGACTGAGCAAGGCCGTGGAGGCCTACGACGAGCAGGTCAAGCCCAACGGCAAGCCGCTGGGGGTCGGACCGCAGATCCTGCTGGTGCCGACGGCCCTGAAGATCGCCGCCCAGTTGCTGATGACCTCCAGGGAGGTCAACGAGACCACCACGGCCAACAAGGCCAAGCTCAAGGACAACCCCCACCGGGGAACCCTCGATGTGGTCTCCACCGCCTACCTGGGCAATGCGTCGTTCGACAATGCCTCCAAGAAGGCCTGGTACCTGCTGACCGACCCCAACCGCCTGCCTGCCGTGGAGATCGCATTCCTCAACGGCGTGGACCGGCCGACCGTCGAGAAGACCGACGCGGACTTCAACACGCTCGGGGTTCAGTTCCGTGGATTCATCGACTTCGGCGTTCGCGAGCAGGACCACCGGGGCGCTTTCAAGATGGCAGGCGAGTAAGCCCGCCCAACTGCAAGGAGATCAACCGTGACCGCACGATTCATCCATGAAGGCAAGTCCATCGACTACACCCCCGGCGCGGATATCAGCGCCGGGGACGTGGTCGTCCAAGGCGATCTGATCGGGATCGCCAAGCTCGATATCACCTCGGGAACCCTCGGGGCGCTGGCCGTGACCGGCGTGTTCGACGTGCCCAAGACGACCGGTGGCGGCGAAGCGATCGACGCCGGCGCGAAGGTCTACTGGGACGCCGGAGACGGCGTTGCCAAGACCGACGACGAAGCCGGGGCGAACAAACTGCTCGGCAAGACCGTCGCGGCCGCCGGGGACGACGACGCGACCGTCCGCGTCCGCCTGAGCCAGTAAGAGACGAAGGAGCGTTCGGGTGGGTGACCTGTTAAGGCAAGGAAGCCAATGGCTGGGGGCGCAGCTCCGCGAGCACGCCTCCAGCCCGGTCACCTACCGTCGGGGCGAAGTGGAACTGGACGTCCCGGCGACCTTCGGACGCACGGAGTACGAGGTCGCCGACGACTACGGGACCACGATCCGCACCCACGCGGTGGACTTCCTGATCCTGGCCGACGCTTTTTGGCAGGAAGGATTCGAGCCGCAGGCGGGCGATGTGATCGTCGCCCCTTCGACAGGCTCAGGGCAGGCGACGGCCTTCGAGGTGATGGACCTGGCCGGGCAAGGCTGCTGGCGATGGTCGGACCCGTACCGCACGACATTCCGCATTCACACCAAGGACACAGGACCGGATCAATGACCGACTGCGACAACCAATACGAGAGCATCTGCCGCGATGAGTTCGCCGAGGTCCACCGCAAGCTGGACAAGCTCGACGAGGCGGTTCGTGGCAACGGCAAGCCGGGCATCCTGATCCGCCTGGACCGGCTCGAGCAGGACGCCAAGCGCCAGGCGAAGCTGACCTGGCTGTTGATCGGTTCGACGATTGCCGGCGGTGTGTCGTTCCTCGTTCGATGGGCGGTGAGTTGAGATGGGTCTGGCGATCAACATTGCCGACGCCGTCGCGACCGAGATCAACGCGGCCCCAGGCGGGACGTTCAGCCAGGCCTGCGAGGCCGTTCGCAAGGTCCTGCCGGTCTACGAGCTGGCCGACCTGGCGGAGATGAAGGTCACGGTGGTGCCCAAGGGCATCGAGATCAACGGCTCGACGCGAAGCGCCAGCCGGTACGACGTCGCCGTGGATATCGGCATTCAGAAGAAGCTCACCGGCCCCAACGAGAACCTGGACGCCGAGGTCGCCGCCCTGGGAACGCTGGTCGACGAGATCGCCGACTACCTGCGCCGTCGGCCATTGTCGGCCGCCCCGCAGGCGGCTTGGGTGAGTATCGCCAACGACCCGGTGTACGCACCCGAGCACCTCTCCGAGCAGCGGGTCTTCACCAGCGTGCTGACCGTCACGTACCGGACACTCAGATAAGAGGCCCCCCATGAACAACGTCATACAACGCAAGATCGACCTGACCGCCGAGTATCAGCCGCTTTCGGCAACCCGCCTGGTGGGTAGCGTGACGATCAGCACCCCGCCGACGAACGCCGCCGACGTGCTCTTCCGGGGCGACGATGGCAGTGAGGTCCCCTGGGTGCCCGGCGAGTGGCACGAGTTCCGCTCGGTGGACCTGGCTGAGATCCGCGTGAAGGGAACCCCCGGTGACGCGGTGACGGTGGTGGGAGGTACCTGGTGATGGGATACGGCGGATGCAGCTCAGCCCTGGCGGCCCGGCAGTACCTGGCCGTGCGGGTGCGACACTACGAGGACCTCGACCAGGTCCGCTGGCACGTGCAGACGCAGGTCTCGGCGGCCGGCGACCCGGACTTCACCGATCCGCTGGTGGACCTGGACTCCGCAATTCAGGCAGCCGGTTGGTACGTCCGCATGGACGGCCACGGCGAGGATGGTCTGCTGGTCCCGCTGGATGACCTGGGCGTGATGACCCAACGGGCCTCCGCCCGGAGCGAAGGCCGCGCCGCGACGCTGTACTACCTGCTCAGCGACGATCAGCGACGGCTGCTTCGCCGCAGCCGCAGCTACTGGCAGCGCAGCCGGCAGTCGGCCGACGGCGGGGAGACCTGGACCGATTGGATGACCGAACCGCTGGAGGTGGAGTGATGCGACTGCAACTGGGTATCGACGGCCAGGAGATTCCCTTCCGGCTGACCGACGCGGCGGGCAATCGCCTCACGGACCTGCCGCTGGATGAGATCGACGTGACGATCTGGAAGGCCGGGTTCATCGGCTTCGGCCAGACCGTCCTGGAGCATCCCTCCTCGGAGTTGGGGGACGGCTGGTATGTCTACACGGCCGGGGAGGCCGACCTGGACGCCGAAGGCCCGTGCCTGCTTCGGGCGGTTCACCCTGCCAGTCAGGTCAGTGAATGCCAGCTGGACGTGGTGGCCACGACGCCGCCTCATCCTGTGACCGCCCGGCCGATCGGACGGGAGGGATTCTGAGAATGCAAGGAGCGAGAACCATGCGACGAATTGCGGCAACCACCGTTCTGCTGGGCCTGGCGGCCACGGCGATGGCCTGGCTGGAGAACCGGCCGCCGGCGGGTGTGATCGAGTATCAGCCCGACGAGGCGATGGTCGTCCACGGCAGCGCAGAGACCTTCGGCCGCGACAACCCGATCCTCCTGCAGGACCTGATTCCCGGCGACGCGACCCGACGCCTGGCAGCCGGTGCGGGTGAGCTGACGACGCTGCGGGGGTACTTCCACGCCTCCCACGCCACCGGAGATGGCCAGGCCGAGGCCAACGCCCGCATCCGGCGGGTGCAGATCTGGGGCTGGCGGGACAGCAACGGTGACGGCCGGGCGACCATCGATGACGCGAAGGTCCGCGACCGCGCCCGTCGCACCACCCGCTGGGTCAAGCTCTGGGAGGCCTGCCCGGACGGCAGCGACCCGGAGTTGCCGCAGGTGGACGTGGTCGGCTGGTCGGGCGTGAAGGAGACCGACGCGGTGTTGACCAGCGAGTGGCGCGGCGACCTGCTGCAATCGACCGGGACGATCCGGATCGGCCGGGGCGAATCGTGGCTGCTGCTGCTCCGGGTGATCGACATCAACGGCAACACGAACCTCATGGCGGCTTTGAACCGCTCGGAGGCCTGGGACAACGGCGACACCTCCGACGGAATCGGCACGGACGTTCCCGGCGACAAGTACCTCGACGCCGACGGCCATACCCCCGGCCAGAGTGACCGACGCATGCCGGATAGTGCGGTGGTATGGACCTACCGCCCGGCCAGATAGCCAACCCCCTTACGGAAAGGACTCCAGAACAATGCGAACATGGACGCTGACACTGACGATAATGCTGCTGGCCTCGGCCGCGATGGCCCAGACGCCCCGAGACCGACGTGCGGACCTGATCAAGCAGGCCAAGGCCGCCGAAAAGGCCGGCGACCTGATCGCCACGGCTCGCAAGCAGGAGCAGATTGCCTCTGTCGAGGGGCTGGATGAGAGCCTCAAGGCCGCGGCGCTGCTGGACGCCGCCCGAAGCTGGCAGCGCATGGGCAAAAGCGCCGAGCGACTGGCGGCCATGGAGGCCGTCACGTCGCTGAAGCGGTGCCCCTCGAAGTACCGGGTGGAGGCCACCGAGTCCCTGGCCGCCGCCGACATGCGCGAGGGCAAGAGCGACCGGGCCGTCGCCCGCTTCGATGAAGCCCTGGCCGTCAAGAACGTCACCGGCCGGGACCGGGCCGCGCTGCTCAACGCCAAGGCGGACGTCCTGGAGCGATCCAAGGCCGACGCCAACACCGTCGAGACGCTCTATCGTCAATCGGTCGAGTTGGGCAGCACCCAGGGGCTCTGGCAGTTGATCCGCCTTCGCAAGACCGCTGGCGCGGACGCCAACGAGCTGCGGGACCTCTACCTTCGCGGCGCGGACGACCGCAAGCTGGTAACCAGCGGCCTGGCCGTCTTCGATAATGCCCGGACCGCCTCTCAGCGGATGGACCTGGCCGTCGCCTGGCTGCAAAAGCAGACCACGCCCACGCCCGACCGAGGGGTTCTGTCGGCCCTGGTGCCCGAGGCCTCCTCGACGCGGCTGTGGTTCGACACCGCCCAGTCGGTCACCAACGCCTACCGGCGTCGGCTGATCGCCCGGAACGGGCGGCTCGAGCTGGCCAGGCTCAAGGCCTTCGCCGACCAGCTGGTCAAGGGCGGCGAGCTTCGGGCGCTGGATATCGGCGAGGCCGAGAAGGCCCTGGCGGGCAAGGTGGAGCAGGCCGAGCCGTTCGAGCTGCAGGGCTGGTTCGCGGCCATGCTGCGAGGCCGGTACGCCGAGGCTGCCCGGATCGCGGCCGCCAAGACCAGGGAAGCCGAGAACGACGCCGCCTACAAGCGCTGGGTGCTGGCCGTCGCCGCCGCCGTGCGGTGCCTGGACCAGTGCTACAACGGCCGGGCGATGGACTACGTCCGCTGGGTCAACGGGGACAAGGGCATCGAGACCAATCCCATCGCCGACGTGCTCACCGAGAAGGAGTAGACCATGCGAACCGCCATCGCCACGATACTGGCCCTGATCATCGGGCTGGGCGTCGCCTGCGGGCTCTGCCGCGCCGAGGTACCGCTGCCGCCCCGGGCCGGGAAGCTTGAGGTGAAGCCCCTGAGAGTCGAGACTCCCGGAGCAACTACCGTCTCGCCAGTCGAGTCGCTGACCGTCCAGGCACCCGAGGCCGTGGTCGCCCCGCGAATCGATGCGCTGCAGGCCGACGTTCCCGAGGCGGCTGTCGTCTCGCGAATCGAGCCCATCCGGATTCCGGCGATGTCTTGCCCGGAGTCCGGGCTCAACGCGGATGTGCTGGGGGCCCCGGAAGCGAACCTCCACGGCCTGCTGGCCCTCGAGGCCGTGCGGGCCGGGGATGACGCGGTCCTGGCCGAGTCGCTCGATGCCGAAGGTATCGCCGCCCCGACCGGCACAGTCCGTCCGCTGCCGGCCTTCTTCACCGGCCTGCACTGGCTGCCGACCGCGACGTTCACCTACAAGCACGAAAACTGCGATCTGCCGGCGGTGCCCGCGCGAGTGATCCGCCTGGTGGACGGATCGGCCGCCTGGCTGCTGAACCGCATGAAGACTGAGCCCGACCAGAAGGTCGTCGTCCTGGTTACCGGCAACGAGGTCGGCCTGGCCGACGGGCGGGCGCTGAAGCTGCTGGCCGCCCCGCAGGTGGTGGCCGTCGTGGTTGGGCACATTATCGCCACCGAGGGCGACCCCAACGAGTTCGCCACGGGTGCGACCCGGGTGCTGGAGCATCTGCAACTGGTCCGCTCGGTCAGCAACGCCCCGGTGCTGTTGAGCGTCTCGCGGACCAGCAGCTTCGGCCGGAACCGAAGGCTCGCCGCCGACTGGCCCAAGGCCTTCGCCGGGAAGCTCGATCGGTTCGACGGCATCGCCGTCTACAACGCCGGGCTCTTCCCGCTGTGGGAGTCGATGACCTTGGCGCAGATGACCGAGGAACTGGGCCTGCCGAGCGAGATGCCCAAACTCCTGCTGGACTTCGAGGGCACCCGGGACGGTGACGACGGCCGACGTGCAGCCGAGCTGTGGAAGCGGCGAGGCCGGCGGTTCATCCAGGCCCGCCGCAAGGAAGGCTGGCGTGGTGTGCTGCTGGTGAGCACCGGTACCACGGGCACGGCCATCGACGACTACCGCCGCAAGGCCGCGATGCTCAAGAAGCTGCCCGGGAACCTGCAGTTCCAGAAGGCGGATCGGCCGTGATCGACATGCGAATGAGGAAGCTGTTCTTCGATTCCAGGAAGGTCCGCCGCTCGGTGGATCGGGCCACGCGGCGGGTGCTCAGCCGCTTCGGGGCGTTCGTGCGACGCACCGCCCGGTCCAGCATCCGCAAGCGGAAGAGAGCCTCAGCTCCGGGCAGCCCGCCCAGCAGTCACACCGGCCTGCTGAAGCGATTCATCTGGTTCGGCTACGACCCGCACCGCCGGTCGGTGGTCATCGGCCCGGCCCGGCTGACCAAGGGCGGTCGGGGCGAAGCGCCGGAGAACCTGGAATACGGCGGGATGGCCACCGTCACCCGCCAGAAACGCAAACGTCGCGCCCGCATCCGGCC
>CAYMAQ010000222.1:0-6855 GCA_964388385.1 uncultured Anaerolineales bacterium
GCGCGGATCAGCGCGCTTCCGACGATCACCCCATCGGCGATCCGCGCCACCTGGGCCGCCTGCTCCGGCGTCGAGATGCCGAACCCCACCGCGAGCGGCAGGTCGGTGACCGCACGCACCCGCGCTACGAACGCCCCCAGATGGTCCGGCAGCCTGGACCGCGCGCCGGTTGTGCCCTTGAGCGAGACCAGGTAGAGAAATCCCTGGGAACGACCGGCGACCGCTGCCATCCGCGCCTCGTCCGGCGTCGGTGCCAGCAGGAAGATCTCGTCGATGCCCTGGGCGGCGAGCGGCGCCTGCAGCGGATCGGCTTCCTCCGGCGGCAGATCGGGGATGATCACCCCATCCAGCCCCACCTCGGCGGCGCGCGCGGCGAAGGCCTCCGCGCCGATCTGGTAGATCGGATTATAGTAACTCATCAGCACCAGCGGCACGGTCACGCCCCGCCGGCGCAGCTCGGCGACCTGGTCCAGGCACCGCGTGGGGGTCATCCCGAGGGCTAGGGCTTGCTGGCTGGCGTCCTGGATCGTGGCGCCGTCCGCCAGCGGATCGCTGAACGGGACGCCCAACTCGATAAGGTCGGCCTCGCCCTCGACGAGCGCGGGCACCAGGTCCAGCGCGCTCTCCGGATGGGGATAGCCCATGGTCAGGTACGGCATCAATGCCGTGCGGTTCTTTGCACGCAAGCCGGTCAACGTGTTCGTCAGATTGCTCATTGATCTCTCCTCAGCCGATGTCGAAGTCCAGAACGTCCGCTACCGTCGGCATATCCTTGTCGCCGCGACCGCTGACGTTGACGATGATGACCTGATCCCGATCCATGGTCGGCGCGCGCTTGATCGCCTCGGCGACGGCGTGGGCGCTCTCCAACGCGGGGATGATCCCCTCCAGCTTGCTCAATCGCTGCAGCGCATCCAGCGCCTCCTGATCGGTGGCCGAGGTGTACGCGGACCGGCCGATTTCACGCAGAAAGGCGTGCTCCGGCCCGACCGCCGCGTAGTCCAGCCCGGCGGAAATGCTGTGGGTCTCCGCGATTTGGCCGTCCGCGTCCTGCAGGACGTACGTCTCCGTCCCGTGGAGGACGCCCAGGCGCCCCTTGCGCGGGTCGCCGAAGCGGGCGGCGTGCTTCCCGGTCTCAATGCCGGTCCCCCCGGCCTCCACGCCTACCAGGGCGACGTCCTTATCGTCGACGAACGGGTAGAAGAGCCCGATGGCGTTGGACCCGCCCCCGACGCAGGCGATCAGCAGGTCCGGGAGCCGCCCGATCCGGTCCTGAATCTGGCGGCGCGCCTCGTCCCCGATCACCCGCTGGAAATCCCGGACGATGCGCGGATAGGGGTGGGGGCCCAGGGCCGAACCCAACAGGTAGAAGGTGTCGTCGACGTGGGTGACCCAATCGCGGATCGCCTCGTTGATGGCGTCCTTGAGCGTGCGGCTTCCACTGTCCACCGGGCGGACCTCCGCGCCCAGAAGCTGCATCCGGAAGACGTTGAGCTGCTGCCTTGCGATGTCCGTGGTGCCCATATAGACGACGCAGTCCATCCCCAGCAGGGCACACGCCGTGGCGGTCGCCACGCCGTGCTGACCCGCACCGGTCTCCGCGATGATCCGCGACTTGCCCATCCGGCGGGCCAGGAGCGCCTGCCCCAGCGTGTTGTTGATCTTGTGGGCGCCGGTGTGGGCCAGATCCTCGCGCTTGAGATAGATCTGCGCGCCGCCCAGCGCGTCCGTCAGGCGCGGCGCGCAGGTCAGCGGGGTGGGGCGCCCGGCGTAATCGTGCAGCAGCCCATCCAGTTCGTCCTGAAAGGCGGGGTCGCGGTGGGCGTCCTCGTAGGCGGTCTCCAGGGCCCTCAGCGCCGGGACGAGGGTCTCGGGCACAAAGGCACCGCCGTAGCGCCCGTAGCGCGGCCCATCGGACCCCGCAAGGGTGGCGCCTGCCGGGGTTCCTGGGGTTCCAGTCCTCTCGTTCAATGTACTCATAGCATCGTATCTCCTCTGTACAAATAGACTCCGTCGTGATCTCTTCAGCTCACGGATCGTCACATATTTTTCGCGAATTCTCAATTCTAAATCCTCAGTTCTCTCTCTTCAAGGCTCGCACGGCCTCGATAAACGCCCTGACCCTGCCGTGGTCCTTCACCCCGGGCCTCTGCTCGACGCCGCTGGCGACGTCGACGCCCCAGGGCGCGACCGCCTCGATAGCCTCCCGGACGTTCTCGGGGGTCAACCCGCCCGCCAGCATCAAGCGGCACCGCCGGGCCAGCAGCCGCGCGATCCCCACGTCGGTGCGCAGGCCGGTGCCCCCGGCCCTCACCGGGTGATAGGCGTCGGCCAGCAGGTTGGGCCGTTCCGGCGGCTGGGTGAAGGTCGGCGCGTATGCTGTGAACGCCTCCTCCGCCTCGACGAGCGTCTGAGGCCGCACGGCCTTCATGGCCCGCGGTCCGAACTGTGCCACAAGCTCCGGCGTCTCCTCGCCGTGAAGCTGGACGATATCCAGGTGCGCCTCTGCGATGGTGCTTCGAACCTCCGCCGGAGGCGCGTCGACGAAGACGCCCACGAGGCAGGGGCGCCGCCCGCCCATCGTCCGACGGACCGCCTCGGCGATTGCACCGGCCTCCGCAGGATCGATGGACCGGGGGCTGGGCGGATAGAAGATAAAGCCCAGCATATCGGCGCCGGCTTCAGCGGCAGCCAGGGCGTCGTTAAGATGGGTGATGCCGCAGATCTTCACATATGTCATCAGGCGTCTCCTCCTATCCATGCCTCGATCTTCTGACCCGGATTCGGCGCTTCGACCAGGGCCGTGCCCACCAGCATCGCGTCCACCCCGGCCCGGCGGAGCCGCCGGGCGTCCGCTGCGTTCTGCACGCCGCTCTCGGCGACGACGATCACCCTCTCCGGGATGCGCGGTCTCAACGCCTCGGTCGTCTCGATACGCACGTCGAAGGTGTGCAGATCGCGGTTGTTGATGCCGATGATCTCCGGCTCGATCGCCAGGGCGCGCTCCAGTTCCTCCGCGTTGTGTACCTCGATCAGCGACGCCATCCCCAGCATGCCTGCCAGGATGTGGAGGTCGTGCAGGACCGGATCGTCGAGTGCGGCGGTGATGAGGAGCACGGCGTCGGCTCCTGCAGCCCTTGCCTCGTAGATCTGGTAGGGCGTCAATAGAAAGTCCTTGCGAAGCACGGGCAAGGCGACCGCCGCACGGGCCGCCCGCAGGTCCTCGAGCGATCCGTGGAAGAAGGGCTCGTCGGTCAGTACGCTGAGCGCCGCGGCGCCGTGGTCGGCATAGGTGCGGGCCAGCGCAGCGGGATCGAGACCGGGCCGGATCTCACCCTGGCTCGGGGAGGCCCTTTTGATCTCGGCAATCAGGGAGAGACCCGGCGCGCGGAGGGCGCCCGCGAAGTCCCGGCACGGGGGTTTTGCGTCAGCGGCACGGCGGATCTCCCGCAGGGGCATCGCCCGCTGCCGTAGGATCAGGTCCTCACGCGTTCGGGTTGTGATCGTTTCCAGAATCGTCGGTAATGTCATAACCCTCCTGGGATCCGTGCTGCAACCTCTTCGTTTTCAACCTGCCTCGGGCGCCGCTGCGCAGCGCTGGCTGAACGCAATCAGAGCGTCCAGGGTCCGGAGTGCCGCGCCGCTGTCCAGACTCTCCTCGGCTTGCACAATGCCTTCGCTTATTGTATCCGCTTTGTCGCCCACGCGGAGGGCCGCTGCGGCGTTGAGCACGACCACCTGCCGTCGCGGACCGCGATCCTCTCCGCTCAGAACTGCGCGGGTGATCCGGGCGTTGGTCTCCGAATCCCCGCCCCGGAGCGCGTCCGGGCTCGCCTGGGTAAAACCGTGACTCAGCGGGTCCAGGGTCTCGGTCGCGACCTCCCCGTTGCCCGGTCCGACTCCGAAGGCGCTGATGCGGTTCGGTCCGGTGGTGGTCAGTTCGTCGAGCCCCCCGTATCCGTGGACCACGTACGCGGCTTCCGAGCCCAATTGCTGCAGGACCCGGGCCAACGGCTCGGTGAGGGCGGCGTCGTAGACGCCCAGGAGCTGCGCGCGGGCGCCCGCCGGGTTGGTCAAGGGGCCCAGCACGTTGAAGACGGTCCGGACGCCGAGTTCCCGGCGCGGCCCAATCGCGTATTTCATCGCCGGGTGGAAGTGCGGCGCATAGATAAAACCCACACCCACCTCGTCGATGGCCTGCGCCACCTGCTCCGGCGTCATCGCCATATGGACGCCCAGGGCTTCAAGCACGTCAGCGCTGCCGCATTTGCTGCTGACGCTGCGATTGCCGTGCTTCGCCACGCCCAGGCCGGCGCCCGCCACCACAAAGGCTGTGGTTGTGGAGATGTTGAACGTGCCCGCGCCGTCCCCCCCGGTGCCGCAGGTGTCGATCACGTCCTGCCGCTGGGGCCGGACCGCCACGGCGGCGCGGCGCATCGCCCTGGCGCATCCGGCGATCTCGTCCGGCGTCTCGCCCTTGGTGCGCAGCGCGATCAAAAAGCCCGCGATCTGGGCCGGGGTGGCGTCGCCCCGCATAATCTCGTCCATCACCGCTTCGGCCTGGGCGGTGTCCAGGGATGTGCCGTTCATTAACTGCTGGATGGTCTCGCGTATCATGGTCTTCTCCTTTGGCCTGTCAGATCTCTGTCTGGGATTGAACGTTCAGAAAATTCTCCAACATCACGCGTCCATGGTCGGTCAGAATACTCTCCGGATGGAACTGCACGCCGAAGGTGGGGGCGTCCCGGTGCCGCAGGGCCATAATCTCCCCCCGATCCGTGGTCGCCAGCACCTCCAGGCAGTCGGGCACCGGGTCGTGGACGATCAGACTGTGGTAGCGCATCGCCTCGAACGGGGTGGGGATGCCCGCGAGGATGTCGGTCTGGGTATGGCGCACGGGGCTGGTCTTGCCGTGCATCAGACGCTCGGCCCGCCCGACGCGCCCCCCGAACGCTGCCGCGATGCACTGGTGCCCCAGGCAGACCCCCAGGATCGGCGTGGTCGCGTGGAAGGCGCGGATCGCGTCCAGGGAAATGCCCCCGTCCTCCGGCGTGCCCGGCCCCGGGGAGATCACAAGGTGTGTGGGGTTCAGCGCGCGGATCTCCTCCAGCGTCACCGCATCGTTGCGGTAGACTTCGATCTCGGCGCCCAGCTCACCCAGGTACTGCACCAGGTTGTACGTAAACGAATCGTAATTATCGATCACGACGATCATCGTCCCTCCTCTGCCATTTCGATGGCGGCCCCTAATGCATGGGCTTTGTGTCCGGTCTCCTCCCACTCGCGGGTAGGATCGCTGTCGGCGACGATTCCCGCGCCCGCCTGCAGGTGCGCCCGATCGTCCTGCATCACGATGGTGCGGATGGTGATACAGGTGTCCAGGTTGCCGCTGAACCCCAGGTAGCCCACGGCCCCGGCGTAAGGTCCCCGGCGCACCGGCTCCAGTTCCTCGATGATCTCCATCGCGCGCACCTTGGGGGCGCCGCTGACCGTCCCGGCGGGGAAGGTGGCCCGGAGCAGGTCGTAGCCGTCAAGTCCCTCTCGGAGCTGCCCGGTGACCCGGCTGACCAGGTGGATCACGTGTGAGTAGCGCTCGATCCCCAGCAGCTCCGGCACTTCCACCGATCCGTATTCGGCCACGCGCCCGATATCGTTGCGGCCCAGATCGACGAGCATCACGTGCTCGGCGCGCTCCTTCGGGTCGGTCTGCAGGTCGTGGACCAACTCGGCATCCTCCTCGGCGGTGCGCCCCCTCGGGCGGGTGCCCGCGATGGGGCGGACCTCCGCCCTGCGACCCTGCAGGCGCACCAGCATCTCGGGCGAGGATCCGATCATCCGCGTCGCCGGATCGCCGCCCAGATCGAGGTAGAACATATAGGGCGAGGGGTTGACGCGCCGCAGCGCGCGGTAGATCGCGAACGGTTGGGCGTCGGTGGGGCGCTCCAGCCGCTGGGAGACCACCACCTGGAAGATGTCCCCGGCGGTGATGTAGTCCTTGGCCTTCCGGACCGCGGCCTCGAAATCCGACTGCTGAGTGTGCGGGGTGGTCACGTGTCCATTTCGGCCCGGCGCCGAGGGCTGCGGTGGAACGGCCTCCTGCAGTCTTGCTTCGATCCGGTCGAGGCGTGCCGCCGCCCGATCGTACGCCGCGTCCAGGTCCGCATCCGGCGGCGTTTGCACGGTGGCGAAGAGCACGATGCGCTTCCGGGCGTGGTCGTAAGCCACCAGCGTATCGGCGATCATCAGGTGGAGGTCGGGCAGTTCCCGATCGTCCTCCGTGGTCTCCGGCAGCCGTTCGAAGGCCCGGACGACGTCGTAGCCCAGGAAGCCGACGGCGCCGCCGACGAAGTAGGGCAGATCCTGCACCCGCTCGTGGATCGGGGCCAGGGGCTGGTACGGTGCCAGCTCCGCCGCGACGGCGTCCAGCGGGTCCCGGTCCGAGTCCAGGATAGACGCCTCCCGGCTTTCTCCCGTGGTGACCGCGACCTCCCGCCCGCGCACCTGCAGCTCCCGACTCGGCTCGAAGCCGAGGAAGGAATAGCGTCCCACCTGCTCTCCGTGCTCCACCGATTCCAGCAGAAAGCCGGGACCGCCGCCCTGCAGTTTCAGGTAGATCGAAACCGGGGTCTCCAGATCGCCGGGCAGCTCCCGGTAGACCGGCACCGCGGCCCCCTCCTGTGCCAACTCCTTAAACAGCTCGCGTGTCAATTGTCTTCGCATCGCTCATCTCCTTGGCGTCTCCCTCCAAACACAAAACGCACCTCTCCTCCCCAGAAACCGTCGAAATTTCCAGGGACGAGAGGCGCGTTGTGCGCTCCCGTGGTGCCACCCTTCTTAGGCTGAATCAAAACCAAA
>CAYMAQ010000223.1:0-6783 GCA_964388385.1 uncultured Anaerolineales bacterium
AATAAAGGCTATGGGGATCGTATTATGAAATGGGCGGCAAATCGACTTGATCGCGTCCGCCATAATCTCTCGTTCACGCATCGAGCGAGATGGTGGCCCCCCTTGCTTTTTCTCAGTTTGGCCCTGGCCTTGGTGTTTTGGCCTGTTTGGCTTCTGGGTTATTCTTTTCCCGTCGGTGGCGGTGACCTCTGGGGACAACTACATCCCTTCTGGTCCTATGCAGCCCGACACATCAGAAAGGGTATCATCCCCCTGTGGTGGACTCAGATTATGGGAGGAGATCCCGCGGTAGGGGAGCCTCAATACGGCCTCTTCAATCCCTTGAACTGGCCTTTTTTTGCCCTGGGTACAATACCGGAACCAGCTGTTCTGCTAAGAGGACTCCTGCCTCTGATGATCGCCGGCACCGGGGTTTACACTTATCTCAGACGATCATCGGTGTGGCAGATGCCCAGATCTTCAGCCCTGTTTGGCGCTCTGGCCTTTATGGTCTCTGATCCGTTTTTGACGCATTTGGGCCATCCTCAGATCAACGAGGCGATGGCATGGCTTCCATGGTGCCTGCTCGCAGTGGATGTTGTCTTGCAAGGACGTAAGGGATGGCCGTTTGCAGCCTTACTCCTGGCGATGCTGGCGGCGGCAGGCCATTATCAGACCGCGCTCTTTAGCAGTATCGTGGTGATCGCCTATGCCCTCTGGCGGGCGCTCAGCACCCCACCCCGCACGTGGATGCGTAGACTGAGCCGACTCTTGCTCATAGGGTTGATCGCCGCCGGTCTGTCGATGCCCGTTCTTCTCCCCAGTCTGGAGCGTTATCCCCACACGGAACGTGCGATTCTTCAAATTGAACCGTGGAAGGGCTACAATTGGCCGATAGCGATGATTGTTGACCTGTTGGCACCGGGTTTTCACGGTCGGGGCGTGAATGGATTCTGGGCTCCTTGGGCCCGCGTGGAAGGCGGATATGCGGGTGCCGTGGCGCTCTTTATCGCCGGGCTGGCTGTGGTTCAGGGCCTGCAAAAACATAGGGGGCGCACACTCTTTTTCGTCGGCGTCGGTGTCTTTGCAATGCTCTTCGCGTTGGGCTACGACGCGCCTCTCTATCCATGGTTGAGCCGATTCGACCTTATCGCCAGGATGAATAAAAGCGCCCGCGCGATTTATGGCCTGGCTTTCGCGATTTCCATTGTGTCTGCAGCGGGTGCAGAAGTGATATTCGGAGATCAAAAGTTATCGAGGGTTTGGGGCGCGATTTTGATTATCGGAGGTCTGGTCGTTGGGTTGGTCGCTCCCCAGTTCTTGGGAACGGTGCCGATCGATCGCCATGCTAAGGTGTTGCAGGCGCTGCGATTCATGGCTTTGCTTGCCGTGGCCTCCGGTGGACTGATCGCTCTGAGTAAGCCTGGAAGATCCCAACCATGGCTTAAGAGCACGCTTGTGCTCCTTCTCCTGGCTGAATTGGTAACCACGAGCGCGTGGGTTGAGATCGAACCTGGCAGCTTCCATAAGCCCAACCCCGCGATTGAGTACCTGCAACAGGATCCCAATTGGTTTCGCGTCGATGTCGACGGCAGCGCGCGAGGATTACTGTCGCCATCCGTACTGTTGTCAGCCGGATTTGAGGTTCCGCAAGGTACGGGTAACCCCATGGAGTTGTACAGTTACACCCAGTTCTATTGGGCGGTTCCGACCAAGGGCGATCCTGTCTATCATCTGTTCGGAGCGAAGTATATCGTGGTCCCTAAGGGTGCTCAACCTGGTGGTGAGGGTATCTGGCCCGTTTTCTCTGGCGCCCCTGATGTCGATATTCATCTGAATACCAACGCACTGCCAAGGATATGGCTTGTCTATCGCACATTGCCCGTCGACTCTATTGAGGCTGCGAACACTGTGATCTTCGCGGAAGATTTTCAACCTACGCAGTTTGCCACCGTCGAGAACGGGCCTCGTATCGATTCGACGGGGTCCGGTCATCTCGAAGTCTACGCCTATCGGCCGAACCAGGTCAAGATTGGCGTCCAGACTTCCGCACCGGCGCTGCTGATCATCTCAGACACCCTCTATCCGGGCTGGTCCGCTACCATTGATGGCGACCCCACCCCCATCTACAAAACGGATGGCATCTTCCGGGGGGTCAGAGTTCCGGCAGGGCAACATACCGTGGAGATGTCCTATTTCCCCCAGTCTTTACGCCTTGGTATCGGCTTCGCGCTCCAGGCTCTGCTGCTGATGGTGCTGACAGCTATAAAGGAATCTATGGGTACACGTCGAAGTCATTTTCGTCACACCGCCCGTGGCATGGTAAAATGAGCGTTATGATTGATCTAGCGTATCAGGATGACACCCGAAATCGGCAGCGCTCTAAACCCGTTCGAATTATTCCCAGGAGTTGGTCCGTGTGAAGATACGCCGTCGACACTACCTGCCCCTGCTTATTCTCTGCCTTGGATATGCACTCCGGACGGTTTCTTTGGATCTGCAATCCATGTGGATTGATGAAGTTCACTCTTTTTACTTTGTCGATCACTCTCTGAAAGAGACAATCCGACTTCTCATAAACCCGCAGAATAACGGCCCGCTCTATTACCTGCTCCTATGGTACTGGCGAAATCTGACGGGCCCTAGCGACTTTGCGCTAAGATATCTTTCAGATCTGTGCTCAGTTCTGACGATCGCGACAATGTGGACGCTCGTCCGGACCAGCTTTGGTCGACGCGTTGCGGCAATGACTGCGACTCTGTTAGCGATCTCTCCTTTTGCCATCTGGTATGGTCAAGAGGCAAAGATGTATGCACTCCATATGTTTCTGTCTGCTCTGACCACGCTGCTACTCATCCGTGCATTATGTAAAGGGCGGTGGATGAACTGGTTGGCTTACGGCGTCAGCATCAATCTGCTGGGCTACAGCCATTTCTTCGGGGGGTTTACCATCGCTGCACAGGGAATCATCACTGTCATCACAACGCTTAAAGCACCCAAGAAGCTTGGCAGCTATCTTCTAACGATGACGTTAGTGGGCCTTCCCTATATCCCGGTGATCCGATACGCGATGAGGATCCTACCCAACTTCCGGATGCAGGATATCAGCAAGGGGTTCCTTCCTCTTCATCTGGTGGTTCAGGAACTGGCTTCGGAATACACACTACAAGTATCTCGAATTCGCATCGACCACATCCATCTCCTGGTCATCGGCGTAGGGTGTGTCGTGGCATTGGGCCTGTGGGAGGCCTGGTACCACGATGGGTGCCGTGGACTGTGGGTCACCGGCTTGCTCGTCCTTCCGACGATCATCTTCTATATTATCTCATTCAAGGTGCCTGTTTTTTCAGCCAAATATCTCAGCGCAACTTTCCTCATCTATATACTGACCATGGCCCTGGCTATCGAGGCGTTGCGCCGCTGGTGGCGCCCCCTGGCAGCCATAGGCCTCGCAGGCATAAGTCTGCTATTCCTATGGGTCAATGGACGCATCTGGACGGACCCCATTTACCAACGTTCGGACTGGCGGGCAGCCGGTAACTATTTGGAGGCCCACGTCGGAGCCCAGGATGGAATTGTGACGTTTGCCCATTATATCGATCGCGCTGTCAATCGATATTATGAGGGACCGGCCCCGGTCATTCGGTTCGAATCCGATGCGTACAACCCCGAGCCTTTTTATAAGGAGCTTGAGCAAAAATTGGGACTTCATACACTATGGCTTGTACTGCACCAGGATCAAGCGATGGCACCCCAAAACCGCTTGAGAGAGACCGCCGGTGCGCTTTATCCCACGGTTACAGGTATCTATCCCAATAACGGTCAGATTGCAGTCCTCGGCTATAATATGAAATGGAAATGGAACGCACTGCCTGATGATGCGGAGCCCTTGAACGTCCAATTTCGTAATGGATTAACCTTGGCTGGCTTCCAAATCGACCAGACTGAACTGGCTCCCACCGAGACGACACTCCATCCCCCTAGCAATTGGATCCACGTCACCACTTACTGGCATCGTCAAGAAGCCTATGAACGTTCCGATTTTTCCGTGATGATTCGCATGATCGATAAGCAAGGTGGTGTATGGGGCGGCGAACTTCATCGCCCACCGACAGTCTTCCACTTCGCCCCACCGGAGACTTGGAATCCCGACACGGTTGTAGAGGCCCATTACGATGTGAATCTTAATCCGGCAACGCCATCGGGGCGCTATGAATTGGTGATCGGCATCGAAGAGATTTCCAGTGAGGGCGAATCAGCCCCCGTGCTCACCGTTCAAGGCCAAACAATGCATCCTTTGACATCCGTCAGTATTGTAAGTCGGTAGCTTATGTCGAGAGTCTCAATGACGCAACGACACTTCCTTAATGATGAGGCCGCGACGAATCGACTGCATCACAGGGTGATCGTCTTATTGTGCGCATCGCTTCTCTTGCTGGTGTTCTTTTGGCAAACTGTGAGCCACGCTACCCACGCGTCTTTGACATTTGATGAGGGCCCGCATCTCGCAGTAGGCTATACAACGTTAAGAACAGGCGATCTGAGATTGCAGCCGGTTCATATCCATCCTCCCTTCGCTAATGGACTCGCTGCGCTGCCCCTGATGTTGCAACACGATCTGCCCAATCCCGTGGAACTGACAGGATGGGAATCCAACAGTCTGTCGGCGATCACCGATGCGGTGATATGGCAGTATCCGCACCCCAAACGCATTGCGCTGGCAGGTCGCCTCCCGATCATCGGGCTGAGTCTAAGTTTAGCCGCACTGGTGTTTCGATGGGCTGTCGATCACGGGGGGATCACTGCAGGTTTCACGGCGTTGGCTCTCCTGGTCTTTGATCCAAACGTCATAGCTCATAGCAGTTTGATCACCACGGATATCGCCGCGGTCACTCTGATTGTGCTCACACTCTATCTCACCGACCGCTGCTTGTTGAGAAAACGCCTCACCGGCCGCTGGAGACCGGGGCCATACGCGCTCATCGGCCTCTTTTTGGGATTGGCGCTGCTGACTAAGGTCTCTACGCTGATGCTTGTCCCCGTTGTCGGACTGCTTATCAGTATTCAGAATGGGCGCCAAGCCGACAATTCCGGCCAAACGCTGAGAGTCTTCTCGATGTCAATAGCAGCTGTGATATTGACCGTGATCCTGGTTGTATGGGGGGGGTATGGCTTCGAAGTGAAACCGCTGCCCGGCACTTCCTTGCCAATTCCCGCAGCGACCCACGTCCAGATTTATCAGTCATTGATAGAGCACTACGATCTGGGACATCCCACCTTTGCTGCCGGCAGACTGGGCAACCGAGGGTGGTGGTGGTACTTCCCCCTTGCATTTGCGATCAAGACCCCTCTGACGCTCTTACTGCTCCTTGGGGTAAGCATAGGCTATGTCATGCTTCGTTTAGTCAAGTCCCGCCCCCAGCCATCCAGCTTGGTGCGATATGCCGCACTCGGACTCTTTCCCGTCCTCTATGGAGGCGCCAGCCTCTTCAGTTCGGTCAACATCGGATATCGCCACCTTCTTCCGGTCTTACCTTTCCTGGTTATTGGCGTGAGTATAGCCATCAACATGTATAGGGAACGCTTGCGCAGATCCGGTTCTCCATCTGTCTCTCTCCTGGCTATGGGAGGCCTTGTCGCACTGCTCCTCGGGCAAGCTGTTATGGCACTGCGCCTTCAACCTCAGCCACTCACCTACTTTAACGCGCTGGCTGGAGGTCCGGAGAACGGATATCGCTATCTCGTCGACTCGAACCTCGATTGGGGACAGAACCTCTGGGATCTCAAGAGCTGGATGGAAAGCAATCAGGAATCTCACGTCCATTACGCACACTATAGCCCGGCCCGGCCGCAAGCATATGGTATTAACGCAACGTACCTTCCACCGGATCCCAAAGCAGACCCCTTCGTACCTTGGGCCCCGGATCCAGGTCTTTATGCAATCGGCGCGACCGTCCTCCAGGGTCCCTATGCCCCATCCGTAAACACGTTTGGATGGTTTCGAGCCCACACACCCGTCGCGAGACTTGGCCACGCCCTTTTCCTCTTTCAGGTACCGACACAGGATTCGCCTGCCTGGATCGTCCAATGTTATGACACGATCCCAGGTGAAGTATTACAGCGCAATCTGGCACTGGATCCAGCAGCGCGCTTAATTCGCGTCGACTGTCAAAATGTCCAAGTTTACCCCAACGAGACCGATGCAGGATATCATCTTTTACCCGCCGAAAGCACTATACCGTCTACTGCAACCGTCGAGGTCGATATTCGCCATCCATCAGGTGCATCTCTCGCAAAGATTGTCAAATCCTCCGTTAAACCACGTCCATCAAATAAGCCCGAGCTAGGAAGAGATGTCCTTGCAGGTCCCTTGACGTTCTTGGGCTATGATTTGGATGAAACCAGTGCCAACGCCACAGACAGAGATCAAGCCTGTCCAATCGTTCTCACAACCTACTGGCAGGTACAAAACATTCCTGATCGCCCGCTGTCCCTGATAGCCCATCTCCTCGATGCCTCAGGACACCCTGTCGCAATTGGAGATGCGATGGATTACCCACTGGATCAGTGGAAGGTCGGCGATCTCCTCGTCCAGAAGCACAGGCTGGAACCGGTATCCTCTGTGCCCCACGATACCACACTCACGCTGGTAACGGGAGGGTATTGGCTTGATACGATGGAACGCTGGTCCGTTGGAGATCAGGGCCAGGATCGTATGGATGCGCTTGTGCTCCAAAAGCTTGAGCTTAAATAAAATGCAAATCAAAACACGATCTTTTCGATACAATTTGGTTCTGATCCTCC
>CAYMAQ010000224.1:0-6703 GCA_964388385.1 uncultured Anaerolineales bacterium
GCTTGCGCTCGCTGCGTCTGTGGATGATGCAGGTACATGAAGCCTTCGAAAACTGTGACGTGTTTGTGCCTTGCTGCATCTTCGATTCGATCCATATCCTCCAGCGTCGTGACGATCGGTTTTTCACAAAGCACGTGCTTTCCGGACTGCGCAGCTCGAACGGTCCAGTCTGCGTGAAGGACGTTGGGTAAGGAGTTATAGATCACGTCGATATCCGGATCCTCCAACATTGCTTCGTAGGAGCCAAAGGCCCTTGGAATGCCCCATTCGTCGGCATACGCTCGAGCGCGTTCAACGTCGCGGCTGGCGACCGCTATCAATTCGCTGTTCGGTGAAGTTTGGATGGGCCCAATCAAAGCCCGATTGATTCTAGCCGTGGAAAGCAATCCCCAATGCAATTTCTCTGTCATAAATCTCCCCCTGTATTTTCATTATTCGGAACCAATCTTCAGCCGATGATTCGGGTCGGGCGCTATCCACGGATATGCCGCGGATATCTGAGGCCCAGTCCACTTTAGTGTACTTTAAACACTTAACTTGAGCAATCCTGACGTTTATCACGATTTGACATTTCTGCGTTCAATTGGTATGCTGTGAACATATGATCATGGATGAACATATGTTTGTGAGCGTGAGGCTTCTATCCATGATCTGATCATAAATAACTAACCGTTTCTGCGTTTCCATAGGTATCACGGAAAAGTTTAGTATTTGGTGTCCGGATCTGTAGGTAGTTTGGATTTTATGATTCGCAGGTGATCTATGCAGATTGACCCCCAGCTTCATCGTCTTCTATACCGGGTGGCTCAAGCCTATTATGGGGATGGGCATACTCAGCTTGAGATCGCTAAGCGCTTTGGGCTATCGCGTCCTAAAGTTTCGCGCTTGCTTCAAAAAGCGCGGGAGGTACACGTCGTCAATATCTCCCTGGTGCCGCCCAGCAAGGGTGACGCCGACCTCGAGCACGATCTGGAGGCGGCGTTCGGCTTAGAAGAGGTTGTGGTGGTTGAGGTTGATCATCCAGAAAATCCCGAACTGGTGGCAAGGGATCTGGGTCACGCGGCGGCTGAGTGTATGCTTCGTTGCCTTAGTCGGTCCAGCGTAGTCGCTATGGCGTGGGGGCGAACGCTGTGGGCGACGGTCGAGGCGCTTCCCGGGCGGACAATGCCGGGCGTCACCCTTGTTCAGCTCACTGGAGGACTCGGACCGGTCGATGCATTGGAACACTCGACAGAACTCATCCGCCGCGCGGCTCAGAAACTCAATGCCCAGTTGCGTCTTCTGCCGGCTCCAGGGATCGTCAGCACACGCGCTGCTGCACAAGCTCTCCGTCGCGATCATCAGGTTTCGGAGGTGCTTAAACTCGCGTCTCAAGCTGATATGGCTGTAGTTGGACTCGGCGTTCCCACACCGGATTCCGTGCTGCTGAAGGACGGGACGATTCTCACATCAAACGACCTGAGACTGCTGAGAGCCAGCGGCGTGGTCGGGGACATTGCGCTGCGATATATTGATGCTCAGGGTGACGCGTTCCCTCTTGAATCGCTCAATCGAAGAATCATCGGCCTGACGTTGGATGAGATCCAACGCATTCCAAAGGTTATCGGCGTTGGGGGAGGCAGGGTCAAGCATAAGATCGTGCGTGCGGCGTTAATCGGCGGATTATTGGACGTTTTGGTGACCGACCGTGGGACGGCCGAGGTTCTCAGAGTAGAAGCTCAATTGGACTGAAAGTAGGGAGGGCATGAATGGTCGAGATCTCAGAAACGTGGTTGCGCTCTCGTGCGCAGACGATCATCCAACGGGATGCAGACGCTGTCAGGCAGCTGGCTGAGAGTGTGGATAGGAGATGGCTACAAGTCATCAATCTTCTATTGATCTGTGAAGGACACGTGTTCGTGACCGGTGCGGGTACATCCCACGCTGTGGCTGAACGACTGGCGCATTTGCTTTCCTGCTCCGGTATACCGGCCCTGCCGATCAGCGCGGCAGATGCAATGCATGGTGGGTCAGGTGCGGTCACTGATCGTGACCTGGTCTATGCGATCTCCAAGGGCGGGCACAGCGCTGAGGTCAACGGCTTCATTGAAATCGCCAAGTCTCGGGGAGCCACAATCGTGGCGCAGACCGAAGCTTTAGACTCTCCACTGGCGGCGATGAGCGACGCAGTGCTTTTGGTCCCTAAAGCCGAAGGCATCGATCCCTACGGGATGGTGGCAACAGGCAGTTCATTGGTCGCTGCGGCTGTGGGAAACGTGCTGTGCGCATTGGTGTTGGAGGCTCAGGGTTACACACGGGAGGCGTTTGGTCAAACCCATCCATCGGGTGCGGTGGGACGGATGTTCAGCGAAGAGGCTAACGGAGATCAAGAATCAAGGGGGGCTGAATGAAAGCTGCTTTGTTAACGGATAGAGAAACTTATGAAGTCAGGGAGGTGCCCGATCCAGATGTGCCACAGGACGGGCTTGTGTTACGTGTTGAAGCCTGCGGCGTCTGCGGCTCTGACGTGCGACGCTGGCGTGAGGGGCCACCAGGAGGGGCGGGGAGTTTGCCCGGCATTTCGGGCATTATCGCGGGACACGAAGTTGCCGGCACGGTTATCGGAGTGGGTGGGGAAGTCCGAGATTTTGAAGTGGGCGATCGCCTGGCGATCGCACCGGACATCCACTGCGGTGAGTGCTTCTACTGCCGCCGCGGTCTCTTCAATCTGTGCGACTCCCTTCATTTCCTGGGCATCACGCCGGGGTATCCTGGCGGATTCGCGGAGAAGCTGCAGTTGACGGGTGAGGTACTCCGGTTGGGAATTGTCCATAGGATTCCCGAGGGGTTGTCCTCCCGGCATGCTGCCCTTGCCGAACCTGCCAGCTCTGTGCTCGCCAGTCACGCTGATGCCGGAACCGACCTCGACGATACCGTGGTTGTGATTGGAGCCGGACCCATTGGGTGTCTTCATATTGCGGTGGCCAAGGCCCGTGGGGCGCGGGTGATCGTCTCTCAACGCAGCGCGACGCGCCGTGAATTGGCCGAGCGTTTCAACCCCCACGCGATCATCGATCCCATCGAGCAGGATTTTGTGGAGAGGGTCCGGGCTTTGACCGAAGGCCGCGGTGCGGAGATAGTCGTCTGTGCCAACCCGGTTGCCGAGACTCAGACCGAGGCTGTGTTGGCCGCTCGAAAAGGGGGGCGCGTGGTGCTCTTTGGCGGTTTGCCCAAGGCCGACCCGATGACGACCTTGGACGGCAATCGCATCCATTATGGCGAAATCGAGGTGGTCGGTGCTTTTTCATATCATCCCACGATGCACGCTCTGGCCCTGGACACTCTAGGACGCGGCCTCATTCCGGCAGAGCGCTTGATTACCCATACATTTACGCTGAATGAGATCGATGAGGCCTTCAAGGTAGCTTCCAGTGGCCTGGGGCTTAAAGTGCTGGTCCAACCCACAGATTGAGATGTCACAGTAAGGAGATGCGTACGGATGATGGGGCTCAATGAGAGATTAGAGGCGCGCGAAAAGGCCGGCAATCCGGTCCGGATCGGATTAATCGGGGCCGGTCAGATGGGCACTGACGTCGTCGCCCAGACGACGATGATGAAGGGAATCAAGGTAACTGCTGTTGCCGACATCGATCCAGAGCGAGCGCGAGGCGCTTACGATATCGCCGGGATCGAGGAAGCGGTGGTGGATGTTGGGACCTCTGCTGAGGCAGATGATGCTGTACGAGATGGTATGCGGGTTGCGGTGACCGACTTCCGGATCATCACCGAGATGCAGACGGTGGACGTGATGCTCGAGGCCACCGGTGTACCCGAAATCGGCTCCCGAGCAGCGCTGCGCGCTGTGCGGAACGGTCAGCCGCTTGCGATGATGAATGTCGAGACGGATATCACCGTAGGACCTATTCTTCGGTGGTACGCCGAACAATACAATGTTCTGTATGCATTGGCTGCGGGCGATGAACCCGCTGCCTGTAAGGAGCTCTACGACTTTGCAGATGCGCTGGGCTTCACGATTGTCGCGGCAGGGAAGGGGAAAAACAATCCCCTGGATCGGCATGCAAAACCCACCGATCCGGTATGGGCTGAAGAAGCTGCCCGGCGCGGTCTGAGCCCGACGATGCTTATTGAGTTCGTCGACGGCAGTAAAACGATGATCGAGATGGCTGCCGTCTCCAATGCAACCGGTTTGGTTCCGGATGTGCGTGGGATGCACGGCCCGGTGACCCATCGGGAGATTCTCGAACGGGTCTTCCGGCTCGAGGAGGATGGCGGTATTCTGAACCAGATCGGTGTCGTTGATTATGGTATCGGTAAGGTAGCACCGGGTGTGTTTCTGATCGTGAAGACCGATCACCCCAGGCTTCGCCAGGCGATGGTGCTTCGGGACATGGGCCCCGGTCCGTATTATACGCTCTTCCGACCGTATCACCTCTGCAGCATTGAGGTCCCTCTAACGTGTGCCTCGCTCGTGATCGAGGAGCGATCGAATATGGCTCCGTTGGATCGGTTGACCTCCGAGGTGGTTGCAGTCGCCAAACAACATCTGGCACCGGGTGACACGCTTGAAGGGATCGGAGGGGGCAGTTACTACGGTCTGATCGATTGTTACGAGGTGGCAAGATCCGAGCGACTGCTGCCGATAGGTTTGGCAAAGGGGGCCAAGGTCATCCGTCCGGTGAAGGTCGATGAGCCCCTTACCCTCGATGGCGTCCTCCTCAGCGAGCCTTCGGTCCTCCTTTCGCTGCGTCGATTGCAGGATCGTTGGTTTTCTGGAGATATCCAGCCCGATGCGCTGTTACGGGCCTTGGATAGGCTTCGTTAGGGGGCATAATGACGCTGATCGGCCTTGACGTTGGCACAACCGGATGCAAAGTGGTGGCCTTCAATCGGAGCGGCGCGATTCTCACTTCCGCGATGCGGGAGTATGCGATCAACATGCCCGCGCCCGGATGGGTCGAACAGGATGCGGAACAGGTTTGGCATTTATCACGGGATGCATTGGGCGAGGTGATTGGAAAGCTCTGGGCATCCGA
Source organism: uncultured Anaerolineales bacterium (assembly GCA_964388385.1). GTDB lineage: Bacteria > Chloroflexota > Anaerolineae > B4-G1 > SLSP01 > PWVB01. The sequence goes on from CAYMAQ010000224.1 coordinate 5,034, forward strand.
TGCGGCACCCATCGAGGCCCTGGGGTTGTCGGTTCAGGGGGAAGCTGTGATCCCGGTCGACGCCCAGGGGGATGCGCTCTATCCGGCGATCCTGGGAATGGACACCCGGACGGACGAGGAGAATCGACAATTACGGGAGCATTTCGGCGCACGCGCACTCTTCGACCGGACCGGGATGCCGGTGCATACCATCAACACCCTACCCAAGCTTCTCTGGCTGCGAGGTCACGAGGCCGAGATATGGCGAGCGGCCGATGGGTTTCGGCTGTACGAAGATTTCCTTATCCACAAGCTCACCGGGTCCGCTGCACTCAGCCGGTGCCTCGCGTCACGAACCCAGATGTATGACCTTCATCAGAACTGCTGGGTTCCAGAGGTCCTGGCATTTCTGGATTTGGATCCCGGGCGGTTGTCGCCGGTGATGCCTTCGGGGACGGTCGTGGACCGCATAAAGAACGGACTTGCGGCCTCCCTGGGGCTGTCGACACGCCCTGTCGTGGTAACCGGTGGGCACGATCAGGCCTGCGGCGCTCTAGGCGTCGGTTTGGTTGAGGCAGGTCTGGCGATGGTCTCGACCGGCACGGCGGAGGTCGTTGAGGTAGCACTCGACTCGCCGGATCTCACAGGCCCTCTTTATGAGGGTAATATCTCAGTCTATCATCATACCGTCCCCGGGCTTTATCTTGCGATGACGTTGAATCACAGTGGTGGGCTTATCCTGCGCTGGTTTCGTGATGTTTTGGCTCCGGACGTCAAAAAAGAGGCCGCCCGATTGGGAAAAGACGCTTACGACCTTCTGCTCGAGGGGGTCTCTCCCGATCCTACCTCTCTGCTTGTGCTACCTCATTTTGCGGGAAGTGGCACCCCGACGTTCAATCCTGCCTCTAAAGGAGCTGTCCTCGGACTTACCTTCGATACGGATCGCAAGGCGCTGATTAAGGCAATATTGGAGGGATTGACCTTTGAATTACGCGTTAATCTGGATCTGCTGAAGGAGGGAGGCGTTGAGATTACCGAACTGCGGGCAATCGGCGGTGGGGCAAAGTCCGATCTGTGGCTGCAACTCAAGGCCGATATCACCGGCGTTCCGGTCGTCGTCCCGGAGGTCACCGAGGCTGCTGCGTGGGGGGCAGCCGTGCTTGCCGGGGCTGGTGCCGGTTACTTTCAGGATACCGCGACGGCAGCTTTGGAATCGGTCATGGTGACGCAGCGGTTTGACCCCGATCCCGTTCGCGCTCTGCGTTACGCGGAGCGATTCGCTCTCTACCGGCAACTCTATCCCGCCGTGCGAGGACTCCAGCGACAACTGTCATAGTGGACGTTATCTTAGCGGCACTCGTTGTCTTGTGTTCAATCGTAGGCAGCAGGTCATTTCACGTTCAGGAGGATATTGTGGCGGGGCACTTGCTTGGCCTGGATTACGGTACCGGAGGTGCCAAAGCCTGTCTCATCGATGGGGAAGGTAACGTTCTGGGTTATGCCTTTGAGGGACACCCTCTTATCTGCGGTGGGACAGGTCGAGTGTCATGTCAGTTAGGTTGGTGCCGGTCCTATTGAAGTAAATGATTTCTGGAGTACCCTGGGGTCGGCGGGTAATTTTGGGATCGTTCATTGGGACTCGATCTTTAATTTCAATGGTAAATCCCCGGCTTTGCCGGGGAGACAAGTAG
>CAYMAQ010000225.1:0-6697 GCA_964388385.1 uncultured Anaerolineales bacterium
TCATCCCGCAAAACCTCCACAATCGAAAGCCGCGCAGCCCGCAAACTCGGCGGAAGGCTTCCCACGATGCTGACCACGAGCATAAGCGGGATCAGCAGAACGACGTAAGCGCCGTTCAGCGCAACCTGGACCTCGCCGAATCCATACACATTGGACAGGTTGGCGAGCAGCAATCGGGTGAATCCGAATCCCAGCGGAATGCCTGCCGTGGTCGCCAGCAAGCCCAGCACGCCGGCCGTTATATACACAACCGTCATCACCTGGGCAGGGGTCATTCCCACCGTCTTGAGAATCCCAATCGTCCGGACCTTTTCCTTGGTTGCCAGAAGTGTCGTGTTGAAAACGTTGATCAACGCAATGCCCATTAATATACCGGACAACGCATAGATCGCTACCTGAAGATAACGAATCGCATCCGGTAACGCTTGCTCGATCAGCGTCAGGTTCAACGCATCCCGGGCTTGATCCCGTAAGTAAGCCCTGAGCGCAGCCGGATTGCAATCGTCTGCCAATCGAAGGAAGTAGGTCTCCGTCTCGTGGTGGCGAGCCCACCGCTCCAGCGAAGACGCAGGGACCATCATCATCTGACCCACGTTGACCGGCTCAGTATACTGGCCCACAATATGCCAGGCGACCGGCTTCTTGACGGCGGAGTCAAACGTCACCGTCAACACATCTCCCACCTCCAGGCCCAACCAGTTTAACAACCCCCGCCCCACGAGGGCCTCATAGGTATGGGGCTGAAAGAAGCGCCCTTCGGGAATCTCAAAGGGAAAAGCCTCCAGGTCGCCTTCCACGACCCGGGTCTGAAAAGTCCGCCCGTCCGCCGTCTCCGCATCGATCAGATACTCCTCGTAGACCGCGTCAACGCCGGGCGCGTGACGCAAGAGATACTCGGTCTTCGACTCGCTGATCCCGTATCGGGTCACGGTCGCATCGTAGGCGATACCCAGCAGCTCCGGGTGGGTGTGGTAGGTGTCGAGGGTCGTGCTGAGTGTAAGGCCAAAGACGATGCCAATGACGCCGAGCATCAAATTAACCCCGGTCAAGAGAGACCGGAAGGGCCTCACAAAGAGGTCATTGACCCCCAACGTCACCACAATAGGCAGACGCAGTGCGGCGATCAGGCGCGTAGCCCATCCGGGCACGCGGTTTGGGCTTTCGGATCCAACGGCGATCACCCGAACGATGTTGGCTCGGGCACCTCGCTTTGCAGCGCTCAGGGTCGCAGACGCGACGACGGCACCGGTCAACCCCAACACCCCCATCACCAGGGGAAGCGTAAGCGGCGGACGGAACTGGGTATTCAGCGAAGCGGCGACGCTTTCAAGGGGAAGCGGGGAGAGAAGGACCCCGGCAGCCAGGCCCAGGGGACCGCCGATGATGCTGAGCGCCAGATACTGTCCCAGATACAACCACAACACCTGTTGCGGGGTGAAGCCAAGCGTCTTCAGGATCCCGATCTGTCTGAACTGGGAGAGCACGATCGATCCGATACTGCTCGCAATCACCAGGATGGTAGCCAGGATGGCAAAGAGGCTGAACGCACCGAGGAAGATAAAATTGAGCTTTGCACCAAAAACCGCGGAGCGCTTGACGTCGCGCCAGTCGGTGTAACTCTCAATCACCTCGCCGCGAAGCATCGTCTCGATTCGGGTCACCATCTCATCCACCGCTTCAGGGTCGGCCAGGCGCAGCCCAATGGACCACTGCCAGCTCGATTCATCCGGATAGAGCCGGCGAAGGGTCTCTTCACGCATGTAGATAAACGGAGGCTGGCTGTTGCGATACGTGTCCCACATCGGATTGTATGCAAGCCCTACCACAGGCATGCCAATTGCCGCGTTGTCAGCACCGGTAACGGTAATGCGTTCCCCAACCGATAGATCATAGAGATCGTCCAAATCCTTGCTTGCCAGCAGTGCTTGTCGATCCGGGCCGAATCGCGTTCCCTCCTGGATGAAGAGGCGGTTGACCTCTGCCGGAGACTCGGGGATGGCCCGGAGACTCGTCCAGACGTGGGTGTCGCGCAGTTCGACGCGGCTGGGGACCGCGTATCGCAGCCCTGTATTGGCGGTGACACCCGGCATCGATGCAATGCGCTCGATGTCTCGCCGGCTTATCGCACGCCGGTCAAAATAGAGCCAGAGATGCGCGGCATTCAACGTCTCAAAAGAACGATCGTAGGGAGCGTTGAGATGCATCAGGGTCGCGACCGCCAGGGTCAGCAGAGTCGACGAGGCAAAGATCGTCGCCACGATCAACAGCGACATCACAGGTCGGTGCAGGATATCCGCTTTGATCTTCTGAATGACAGCGTTCATCGTCGGATCACGCCAGATCTGCCAGGCGGCGCGCGATATCCTGGGCCTGTCCGCCGGGCATCGTATCGACGATCCGCCCATCGTGTAAGAAATAAATCTGCCCGGCTTCCGCCGCGGCCCGGGGATCGTGGGTCACCATCAGAATCGTCTGCCCCTGGGCGTGACAATCCGCTAAAATGTCCAGCACGGCCTGGCTGCTGGCGCTATCGAGGTTACCGGTCGGCTCATCGGTCAACAGGATCGCCGGCTCGTTGATAAGCGCCCTCGCGATGGCAACCCGCTGCTGTTGCCCCCCGGACATCGCCGACGGGTATTTTATCGCCTGGTCGGCGATACCCAATTGGTCCAACAGCGCTCGGCTTCGCTTACGAAGCCTTCGCTTACGAAGCCTTCCCTTCCGTTTGTTGGCGAGGAGCGCCGGCAGTTCGACGTTGGCTTGGACGTTAAGATTGTCAATCAGGTTAAAGAACTGAAAGACGAACCCGATGTTCTCACGGCGAAATTTTGCGAGTTGAGCCTCGTTCATCTCACCGAGCGAACGGCCCATCACCTGAACCCCCCCGCTCGTGGCCGAATCCAAGCCCCCCACTAAATGCAGCAGTGTGGATTTCCCGCTCCCCGAGTGCCCCATAATCACCACGTAATCGCCGGCGGCGATGTCAAGCGAGACACCCTTGAGCGCCTCGAAGGTCACCGAACCCCTCCGGTAAACCTTATGGAGATGGGAGACCCTAATCAGCGGATTCAGAGAGGACATAACAGGTCCGTGTAAAGATACGCTCAAAACCCCGGATGCGCAAAAATCTCTCCAGCAACGTGCCGGCGGTCGTCTGCAACATCAGCGTGTTGACGCCCCGTCGCCGGGCCTCCGCCACTGCGGCGATGACCATATTCGTCGCTGCCCCGCGCCCCCGTCGCGATCGAACGATCCCCGCACTCCCCAACACTCCGTACTGCTCATAGGTGAGCAAGGAGCAGGTGCCGATGGGTTGGTCACCGTCATAGGCCATGCAATGCCAGGCGTGCTCCAACCCGACCGACGGCTCCAAAAGCTCCACGAAGGGCGGGGCGAATTCAGAAGGCATCCCAAAAGCCTCCAAAAAGACGCCGACAAAGAGGGGGACCTCCTCCCGCTCGATGGATTGGACGACCACGTTTGGGGTCGGGCGGGGGACCTCAAGGTCGAGGATATCCGGCAAAATCATCCAGGCCTCTTCGTCGGGTTGCCTGGAGAAGCCTCGGGCCGTGAGGCGCTCGGGAAGATCATCCGGGACGCACGCCGGGGAGAGATAAAAGGTCGGCGAGACCCCCCGCTCCCGAAAATGGGCGATCACCTCAGCGATCAGATCCTCTACGGCCCATTCAGACGATCGAACGAGGCACGCGTGGTTGGCATCCGGTATGGGAAGCAAGCGGCTGCCGGTGATAACGACGTCATCCCTGAGGACCAGGTCCAGGCCCGGTGTCACCCGAGCCGGCATCCGGGTCGCTGCGTAGTTCGCCCACTCCAACTCGATAATCTGCCGGTGCTTGCCGGAGACGACCTCAGACATCGTACGCTCCTTCCCATTCAGGAATTCCCTGCTTGAGCGGATACTGCAGGAAAATAAAAAATCCGATCAGCATGATCAGGCCCCCGAGAAGCCCGATAATCCGCACCCCGAGAGGACCATGCGGATCACTGCGACTGCGTCCCAGAAGAAGAAGGAGTGGCAGCAACGCGGCAGCCGCCCCTTGGATCACCTGATCGAGAAATCCCCAGCTCGCGTAGTAGGTCCCCTCGCGGCGCTGACCTGTCAGCATCTCGTCGTAGTCCGTGATTTCGGCTCCAAAGGCGGGAGGCAGCATCGTCACACCGGACATCGCGATGGCCTGCAGGGTGATCCATGTCAAGCCCTGGACCCGCAAGGAAATCGGAATCCACTGTCCGATCACCATCAGCCCGGGAAGCACACCCGCCGACGCGAGGAGAGAACCCGCGAAAACGCGCCACTTTCCCACCTTTTTAGACAGCCAGGTGACCAGCGGGTAGCAGAGAAGGGAGGCCAACAGCGCAGGAATATAGAAGAGAAAGGTGTCAGCCGTAGAGAGCTGGCAGATCTCGGTAACGATAAACGGAATGACAGACTGGATGAAGGTGGTCACCAGCCAGGAACAAACGCCCGTCGCCGTCATCACCTGGAAGGCGCGATTCTCCAACATAAGTTTGATACCCTGACGGAAGTCCAGCCGCTCCACGGCTCGGTCCTGCCGCTTTGGATTTTCACGCAAAACGAGGAAAGGCGCGTAAAAGAAAGGTAGGATTGCCACCGCATAGATCAACGCGGTTGTCGTGTAGCCGAACCTATCGATCAAGGGGCCGCCCAGGCTCCCGACGATCATACCCACGAGAAAAGCGCCGGACGACCAGGCAGAGACCCGCACCCGGTGGTGCTCGGTCCGGGCGATCTCCGGCAGGAGCGCCGTGTACGGAACTTGATTGAGGGTGTAGGTGAAGTTGTAGAGAAGGTAAATCACGGCCAGATAGACGAGGTTCCAGTTCGAGGTCGAATCAACGGGGGGGGTCCAGAGCAGGACGAAAAAGACGAGCATGGGCAAACCGGAGGCGAACATAAACGGCAGCCGCCGTCCCCAACGAGTCTGCGTCCGATCCGAGATATAGCCGATCGGAGGCGCGATGACCGCATTGACCGTACGAATGATGAAAATCACGATGCTGTACAAACCCGCCGGCACGAGGGCCGACCCCGCGCCATCCGGCGGCAGGTAGTAATAGAGCAGCCAGCCGCTCATAAGCGCCCAGACAGCCGTGCTGGCCAGCGAGACCAGGGCATAGCTGATATCAATTTTGATGGGTGCGCGTACTGTGTCCTCGACAATGGGCTCCGCGATCATCGCATCGTTTCCGCTTTCAGTTTCCGCTTTCAGTTTGCGCCAACACGCCATTCCTTACTCAATTATAACCTAAATGTCGAGAGTCTACAAACCCGACGGGCCGAAGGGAGGATGCCGTATCGCTGCCTCAGGATATTCCAGATGATGATGTGCGATGTCCCCCCGGAGATAAGTCTTGGAGAGTGGCAAAAAACCTGGTATTATGGGTGCCAAGGTACCCAAGGCAAATAGGAGCTTATGGACGATCCCGAACAGACTAAGAACTGGCAGACGCGATTCCTCATTATCTGGATAGGACAGGCATTCTCCCTGGTAGGGAGCGCGTTGGTACGCTTCGCGCTTATCTGGTGGCTCACCGAACAGACCCAATCCGCCAGGGTGCTGACGACCGCGACCCTGGTTTCGATGTTGCCCTTCATCGGGCTGGCGCCCTTCTCCGGCGCCCTGGTCGATCGCTGGAATCGCCGCTGGGTGATGGTCATCTCGGACGCGCTCATCGCCATCCTGACCGCCGGACTTGCAATTTTGTATTGGCAGGGATTGGCCCAGGTCTGGCACGTCTATCTGATCCTTTTCTTGCGCTCCATCGGCGGTGTCTTCCAGTCCCCCGCCATGCAGGCATCCACCTCGCTGATGGTACCCAAAGCGCAGCTATCACGGGTCGCCGGGATGAACGACACACTCACGGGCGTTGTCAATATCGTCTCCCCCCCGTTAGGCGCGCTGCTGGTAGAGACGATCTCGATGCAGGGCACCCTGGCGATCGATATGATCACCGCCGTTCTCGCCATCGCCCCACTGCTGGTTATGCACATACCTCAGCCTGAGAAACAGGAGCGTGAGGAGGGTATCCGGGCTATCTGGGCGGAGATGAAAGAGGGCTTTCAATATGTGCTGAGTTGGCGTGGCCTGCTCTTTCTTTTCATCGTTTTGGCAGCGATGCGGTTCTTTATGGCGCCGGCATTCTCGCTGCTGCCGCTTATGGTCACCGATCACTTTGGCGGGGAGGCCTTCGAGCTTGCATGGATCAATTCCGCGCACGGCGTGGGATTCATCGCCGGAGGTTTCATCCTGGGCGTGTGGGGTGGTTTCAAACGGAAGACTTTCACCGGACTCATCGGGCTGACCGGCATCGGACTCGGATCGATAGCCTTTGGACTTATCCCGCCCTCGGGCTTTTGGATCGCACTCGTGGTGATGTTCCTGCGCACGATGATGATTCCGATGCTGCGGGGCACGGTGATGTCCATCTTCCAGGCTTACGTCCCTCCTGATCTTCAGGGCCGCGTCTTCACGCTGCTCCTCAGTTCGATCTCCGTGATGGCGCCCTTCGGCCTGGCTCTCGCCGGACCGGCCGCGGAGTCGTTTGGAATTCCAATGCTCTTCGTCGTTACCGGCGTTGCTTGCCTGGTCCTCGCCGCTTTCTGGGCGCTCAATCCGACGATCCTCTATCTGGAGGATCAGCGCGAGGAACGCGA
>CAYMAQ010000226.1:0-6646 GCA_964388385.1 uncultured Anaerolineales bacterium
TCTGGGCGCTCAATCCGACGATCCTCTATCTGGAGGATCAGCGCGAGGAACGCGAACCCACCCTAACTCCGCAACAGGCACCGTCGGCGGAGTAGCAACAGAGGGCGATGGAAAACACGACCCTTCCAAACCAACCTCATTGGAAAGGTTGTGTGATTTCGCCACTGGCGAGAGACTGCGATCCAATCCCCATTATCTATTCACGCATACCCTCCAACCACGCTCGGATTATCGGACGAATACGAGGATCGACAGCAGCGCCCCCATGGGTGACCCCATCAACCAGCTCGATCTGTCCCTTTGTATACTGGGAGATGACAGCTTCGTATTTTTCGGACCTGGATTCAACTAGCAAGTGCAAGTTCCAATTGACTCTCTAAAGACCGTCTCAGGCATCTGAAACTTCAAACATTTTCTGGGCCGGGTGTTCAATCGCTCATGTACCCAAGCGACCTTAGGTTCGGTAGCATCCGAAAAGTCGCTGCTTTCCGGAAAGTACTGACGCAACAAGCCATTGGTGTTTTCGTTGGTCCCGCGTTCCCACGAGGCATAAGGATGCGCAAAATAGGTATCAGCTTCCAAGGCATCAGCAATCCGTTCGTGGTCGGCGAACTCCTTACCATTGTCAAAGGTGAGGGTATGCGTCTGGTCCCGGTAGGGAGCCAACATCTCCACAATCGCGTCGGCCACCCCCTGAGCGCGTTTGCTCTCCACCTTGGCAAACAAGGTGAACCGAGACTTACGTTCGGCCAACGGCAGCAGGTAGCTGCTGTGCCTGCCGGAACCGTGCAGCAAGATGAGCACCGTATCGGCGTCGACCGGATAGTGACGGTACGCAAGCGTCGCGCCATCTCTGGCCTTGAAGCTCTTCAACTCAGGCAAGCTGCCGGTGTCGAAGAATAACTCGTCAAAGGACAGCCCCTTACTCGGATCGTGCGGTTTCCGGGGCTTACCAACCACGATCAGGGTTCCGGCGATGCCGGCGTAGATCACCACAGAGGTCAAAGCGAACGTCAGGATACGCGTCAGTATCGGATTCATCGAAGCATCCCTCCTATAGTTTATTCGCGATGGGATGAGCGATGGCTCGCTCAGCAAAGAAAACATCCCGCCGGACGATCACGACCGCAGCAGCGACCAGAGCCGCAATCACGCCGTAAGCAATCGCAAAGGGCAGACTGAAGCTCAGTACGAGGCCGGCGACAAGCGCAGCGGTCAGGTTGATCGCCAGGTGGAACAACGTCGCGCCCAGCACATTGAACTGGTAGTCGGCCAACGCGGCGTACGCCATCACGGACAGAGACACAAACGCTAAGCCCATGAAGGCCATAAACACGACACCACCCTCATAGTATTGGACGTGGAACAGCGCCCAGAGGACTCCCACCAGCAGCGATGACGCGAGACCGTTCAGATGAAAGGCGATCCGCTTGTGCAGATAGCCTCGCCAGCCAATCTCCTCCCCCACCGCGCCGACTACCATCATCATCAAGACCGGGACGGTGATCTGCATACCCTGGGTATCACCCAGAAATAGCCTCGCAAAAACGAACGCCAACAATCCGAAACTCAGAGTCGGTAGCACCACCCATAGATACGCGCGAAGTGGCATAGGGCGACTGACGAAGGTGATCCGTATCCCGTCCCGCTTCCGAAAGATCACCATCGTGAGCAGACCGGCGAGACCAGGCGCCCATTGAAAAAGCACCGTAAGCTCAGCCGGCAGCCCAGCCTCCTGCTGTAGAGCCCCAATAAACATCGTGAAGAACCACGTCAATACGTAGAAGACACCAACACGCACAACCATCTCACCTCTCCTTTTCTCTATCAATCTCCCCTCGACAAGACACCCACGGTTGATCGTCGTACCCAGAGTATGCCTTTCCTACCACGTCAAGCCTGTTCCCCCTCAAGGAATCAAACAGCTCAGAAAGCACCAATCGCCTGCCCGATAATAGTCCCGGCAACGAAAAGAAGGATGCCGATGAGAATGGCGGCAAGAACCCTTACTGCCTGTTTCTCTATCCTCGAAAGCTGAGACCACCACGACTCAAATGCCTCTCTCATTTCTGACCTCCTTACGCAGATCTTTATCCAAGCACCGCTACACCCGCCCATTATACTTCCTATCCCCTACAGCTTGACGAAGAAGAAGCCGGTGAAGATCACCACGTCCTGCAGGAAGTGGATCAGCCACGCCCAGAAGAAGCCGCCAGTCTCGCCGATAGACTTCGCCGCGAACCACCCCAGGAACCCCGCCATCAGCACGCCGGGAATGCCACCCGGTGTACCGAAGTAGTGAACCAGACCAAAGATCGCAGCCGAGACCAGGTAGAGGATCGAACGGGACAAGAGACCGTCCAACGTGGCTACGACCGCAAAGCGCGTGATCATCTCCTCGACAAACGCGTTGCTCAGCGCGAAGACCAGGATCCACGGCAGGAAGCGCAAATGCTCCCGGGCGATACTGTTGCCTCGAAAGGCATTCAGGTAGATAAAGACCGCCGTCACCGCCGTGATGATCAGCGCAAAGTTGATCCCCACCTGCTGCCAGGTCTCGTCGGGACCCGGGTTCAGCCCGATGACCTTGACCGGCCTCACCGGTGCATCAATCTGGCCAAAACCAGAGAAGTGCCGAAAACTCACCGGCGCCACCAGATACGTCGCCAGCAACACCAACCCGGTCACGCCCAGTGTGATCAGCTGATACTTTAACTCACCGTCGATATAGGGTTGTTTCAAAAACGGCGCCGTTACCAACGTCGCTACGTTCGCTTTGATGTACAGCAGCGAGAGCGTCGCAGCAATCACCAACACCATGACAAGACCGCGTCCCACAATCTGTCCAGTCGTCATCGTTTGCACGGCCATCCAATGCATCTCCTTTCGCATGTTTTCATTCCTCTTCGTTAGCATCCACGTGCTGGACGGAAAGCAACGTCATCCCCAGATCGCGGACCTTGTCGAGCAAGCCGTAGAGGGCTGCGTGGTCCGGCAGCGTGCCCCGTAAGCATGTCGACCCGTCATCCAACTGCTCGACCGTTAAGTCATCAAACCACCGGGACCATTGCTGTCCCATATGACCCTGGACTCGAATCTCGTATCGCATCATGTTCCTCACGACAATGGATAGCAATCCAAGAGCAATCATGGCCTCCGTGCGGGTCTTTTTGTCCCTCCAGGATATACCGACCGATCCCTATTGAGGCCAAGCTCTCGTGTTGATGCCTCATCAACGTTCAACCTGCTCTTAGTATAAGGGGGCAAAGGGGGCTATGTCATCACTCAATGAGGTATTTATATGAGGTATTCACGAGGGGGTAGATACCCCCATTGAAGTCAGGGGTCCCAGTCAGTTCACCTGGACGTCGGACCGCGGGTATCCTGCCCGCCCTGCCCGCAAGTCAGGAATCGAGCAGATTCAGATTCTGCGCGCGGGTCACGGCTTCGTGGCGACTGTGCACATCCAGTTTGTTATAGATGTGTTTGAGGTGAGTGCGCACAGTATGGTAGCTGACGAACAACGCGTCCGCGACCTCAGCAGTCGCCAGGTCGGTGGGCAGCAACCGTAGCACCTCGAGCTCGCGGTCAGTCAGGGGTTCGACAAGGTCCGAGTCAGACGACGGCCCCACATCCGCAACGTCCAGCGCGGTCAGGATGCATTCGACAAACGGCCTCTGGGCGGTCGCACGACCCGACGCGACGGTCCGACGCAGCAGCGGCACGATCGGGTCGCCCGCCTGAACAAAGGGACGCACAAAGCACCCAGGCTCACCAAGCTCCAGAGCCCGTTCCAACCGGTCCACCGCTTGGGCGTGCTCATCCAACGCGTCGTGAGCCAGAGCCTCCAGGATCAGGATCTCGACGAGTCGTTGAATCCATCCTGCCGCCTCCACGCGCTCACGCAACGGGACGAGGGCCGCCAATGCATCTTGATGCTCGCCCAGTGCCAGCCGAGCGTGCGCGACAACCTGTGCTTCTAACGCCTCCATATCCGGTGAGAGGCGCGTCAGGGGCCGTCGCTGGGTCATCCAACGCTCTAGAGCCAAGCGGTCATCCCGGGCAATGTAGCACTGAGCCTCCAGCAGATCGGCAAACCCCACTGCCTCGGCATAGTCGAGACGCTGCGAGAGCGTTAAGGTTTTGTTCAACCAGCGGCGTGCTTCCTCTTGCTCATCCTGATGGTGGGCGAGACAGGCTAAAGCACCGGATGCCAGGAGCTCCAGCGTATGCGTCCCTGTGCGTCTGCTGAGCTCGACCCCCCGTTCCAGGTGGTGTCGGGCCTCGGTGAGGTCCCATCGATCCCAATCAATCAGCCCCAATCCTGCGTACACCAGCCCGTCCAGGGATTTCGCCTGATGCGCATCTGCCCACGCCAGTGCATCACGGTAGAGAGCCTCGGCGTCGCGCCAGCGCCCCTGCAACCGGTACAACTCACCCAGATTCACCGTCCCGGAGAACGCGATCAAGTAGTTCCCCGCATGCCGGCCCTCTGTGATGGCTTGCCCGTACGCGTCAGCGGATGCCTCCATCTCGCCCAGAAACTGGTACGCATTCGCCCGAGTGTGAGCGACGACGCTCCGTACAACCCCGTGGACCTCCGGCAACTGTGCCAACGCTTCTTCCGCGTACCGGATGGTGGCCTCCATATCTCCCATAGGAAAAGCACGACTGGCCCGTATGGTCAGGAGTTCGCCCCGCAAGCCAGCCCGATCCTCCGGCGAGAGATCCGGCGATGAATCAATGAGTTGATCGAGCTCCTCAAGGCAGTCCTCCATATCGTCGACGTCCAACGTGACCGCACGCGTCCAGGCGTAGGCCAACATCAGGACCGGGTCCTTGCGGCGAATCCTCGATGGCAGTGCCTCAAGCCAGCCTTTGAGGGTCACAACCTCACCGCGCTGAAGCATGGCAGGATAGGTCTGCGCGATCAACTCGGCAGCCAGTGCATGATCGGGTGCCGCCAGTGCGTGGTGGATGGCGTCGTCCGTCGCGTCGCGGCCTGCGTACCATCGGGCTGCGCGGTAGTGCAGCGATGAACGCAGATCAGGCTGTTCTATCTCCAACCTCGCGCGGAGGAAATCACGAAAGAGCCGGTGATAGCGGTACCACCGACGTTCCTCGTCCAATCTGACGAGAAAGAGGTTCTCATGCTCCAGCCGCGCCAACACGGCCCGAGAGGACGTGTCCTGGTCCTCAATCACAGCGTCACAGAGTGGAGCGCTCAACCGATCCAGTATCGAGGTCTGAAGCAAGAACGCCTGGACCGCAGGCGGCTGCCGTTGCAGCACCTCCTGAATGAGGTAGTCGAGGATATAGCGATGGGTTCCGCTCAGCGCATCAACGAAGCTCGAAACGTCCTCCTGCTCCCGAAGCGAGAGCGCTACCAACTGCAGGGCAGCTACCCAACCCTCCGCCCGGGCGTTGAGCGCGTTCAGATCGCGAGCGTCGAGGGTCAGGTCCAACGCGGTCTGTAGGAACGCATCGGTTTCGGAGCGGGTGAATCGCAGGTCGTCAGCCCGTATCTCCAGGATCTGTTGGCGGGTGCGCCAGCGTGGAAGCGGAAACGCCGGATCGGCCCGGGTGGCGATGACCACATGGAGCTGTGGCGGGGCGTTATCGATGAGAAAGATCAGCGCCTCATCGACCTCAGTATCCTTGATGAGATGATAGTCATCGAGAACGAGCACCAACGGCGCATCCCGTTCGGCGATCTGATTGATCAGGGGCACAAGCACCGTCTCAAATGCACCCCTATCCACTCGAACGAGAGGGACATCCATCGCGGGAACAGCGCGCGCCAACGCAGCTCCCACGTACCGCAGGAAACGCGCCGGCGTGTTGTCACTGGCGTCAAGCGACAGCCAACCGACGGGGGCATCGAGTTGACGGGCCCAGGCACTGATTAACGTGGTCTTGCCAAACCCTGCGGGGGCCGACACGAGTGTGAATCGCCGGGAAAGCCCCGCGTTCAGCCGTGTCATCAGGCATGGTCGCACGATCACCTTGGGGCCGGGTTGCGGGATAAAGAGTTTTGTGCTCAGGAGCGGATCCACTTCAGAATCCCCTTCGACGAACGTACCCACCCCAAGCCAAGTTCTTGATCCTCTGACATAGTCATCGAAGTCCCCCCACTAGCGATAACACGCTTCAACGCAAACAACGCAGCACGCCGTCCTTCACCCTGATTGCACAATTCACCACGTTCAAGCGTCCAAACGCGCATACTCGAATCGACCGCCACCCCCATTCTAGCATAAGAATACCGATTGATCTATTGCAGGGTCTCAACCCAATTTGACCTTTCCAGCAACCGAATCTACGATAGAGGCACAACGGGCCACACCTACCTGTCGTCGTCCCTTCGCCCGAGGCTGTCCAGATGCTGTCCGAATCGTCCTATTCAAGGAGGTGACGTATGTCTAAACGTTGGTTGCTCCCCATCCTCGCCCTCATCCTGGCGTTCGCGCTTTTTGCAGGGATGTCCGCAATCGTTCACGCTCAGGTTCCGCCCCCATCCACCCCCACAACCCCGGAGCGGGACATTGAGAACCTCGAGCCCAACGATGTCACAGGTACATGTGTGGACGAGGAGCAGGGAAGCGGTGCTAAATACCGCATCTGTATGCCCAGCGGGTTTGACCAA
>CAYMAQ010000227.1:0-6630 GCA_964388385.1 uncultured Anaerolineales bacterium
CCTACCGGGCCAACGACGGCGAACTCGATTCCAACCCGGTCACGGTGACGCTCAACGTGGCATCGGTAAACGATGCACCCCTCGCGCAGGACGACGCCTACACCACGCTGGAGGACGTGCTGCTGAACGTCGCCGCGCCCGGCGTGCTCGCCAACGACAGCGACGTGGACGGGGACATACTTCAAGCGACGGTGGTTCAATCGCCGACCGTGGGCGCGCTGACCCTGGCGGGCAACGGTTCGCTGCTGTACGAACCGCCGCTCGAATACAACGGCGTGACGAGCTTTACCTATCAGGCGAGCGACGGCGCGCTGCACGACCTCGCCACGGTCTTCATCACCGTCACGGCAGTCAACGACCCGCCGGACGCACAAGACGACGCTTACACAACCGATAGGGACGCCCCGTTGACGATCGGCGCACCCGGTCTGCTGAGCAACGACAGCGACGCCGAAGGGGCGACGCTGCAGGCCTCGCTGACGACTTCGCCCACGCACGGCACGGCGGACGTGGCACTCAATGGGGGCTTCACCTACACACCCACGCTCAACTTCTTCGGCGTGGACACGTTCGGCTACCAGGCTTTCGATGGCGCGCTCAGCGCAACCGCCACCGTGACCCTCACGGTCAACGCGCCGCCCACCGCCGAGGACGTCGCCGTCTTCACCCAGGAGGACACCGCCGCGACCATCCGGTTGATCCCGGATCACGTGAGCGATCCGGAGGGAGACGCCCTGAGCGTCACTGCGGTCAGCACGCCCGTCACGGGCACCACCACCCTCAGCGGCACCACCGGCGTGCGCTACGCGCCGGCCCCCGATTTCCACGGCGTAGAAACCTTCACCTATACCGTCGCCGATACCCGAGGCCTGACCACCTCGGCGCGCATCACCGTCACCGTCGGCGGGGTCAACGATGCTCCTATCGCAGTGGACGACGAAGTCACCACACCGGAGGATCAGCCCGTGACCATCCCGGTGCTGGAGAACGACAGCGATCCCGATGGGCAGACGCCGCAGCTGCTGAGCATCACCGTGCCTGCCCAGGGCAGCACCGAGATCGTGGGCAGCCGCGTGGCCTACACGCCGCACGCCGATGTCTACGGCACAGACGGCTTCACCTACACCATCGGCGACGGTGTGCTGACCGACACGGCTCGGGTGACCGTGACCATCACACCCATCAACGATCCGCCGACGCTCGACCGATTGCCCGACGTGGCGCTGGAGCCCGGCGCCGGTGAGCAGGTCGTCGCGCTGCGCGGCATTGGCACGGGCGCGGATAACGAACCACAGCCGCTTGACGTGACCGCTGCATCCTCAAACTGGGCCTTAATTCCCGATCCGTCAGTCGCCTACGACGGCGCTGGAACCACCGGCGAGCTGCGCTTCACCCCCACCGCCGGTCTGACGGGCACGGCGACGGTGAGCGTCACCGTGAGCGACGGCCTATCGGAGACACTGCGCACCTTCAACATGACCGTCTGGGACGCGACGGGGCCCTTTGCCTACGTCGCCGCCGGAGAAGCCGGCCTGCAGGTCATCGACCTGAGCCGCCCGGAGGCACCGCGCGAAATCGCGCATCTTGCGACGCCCGACACAGCCCAGGGCGTGGCGCTGGTCGGTGAGACGGCCTACATCGCTGCCGGGGCCGCCGGTCTGCTGGTGGTGGACGTCACGACCCCCCTCACCCCGCAGGTACTCGGTCAGATGCGGACACCCGGCTACGCCGGCGGCGTCAGCGTGGTAGGCACGCAGGTCTTCGTCGCCGACGGTCCCGCCGGCGTCGCGCTGGTGGACGCGACCGATCCCGCTGCGCCCTATCTCGTGAGCAGTTCAGAAACGCCGGGTTACGCAACCCAGCTCGCGGCTCATGAGCACGTCCTGTACGTCTCCGACGGCGACGGCGGTCTGCGCATCTTCGACACCACCATGCCGCCGGGACAGGCGACCGCCTGCGACCGCGCCGGCAACTGCACAACCGTCGCCGCAACAGTGATTCAGAATATGGCATTGGCTGCCGATCCGCTGGCGAGCCCCGCGACGGATGTCAGTATTCTCAGCACGCCGCCTCTGCTGCTGAATACCGCGCCGCTCACCGTGACCGGCAAGGCATTCTCCGATCTCGCCTCGCTGCAGGCGCTGACGCTCACCCTAGATGGCGGCACGCTCTTCACCCAGACCTGGGCCAGCGGCGCGGTTTCGACCACCCTCTGGAACGCATCCTGGGATCCCGCCGGACTTTCTGACGGGCCGCACGTCCTTCACGCGGCACTGACCACGTGGGACGGCACGCGGGTCTCCGACACACTGACCGTGACCCTGGACACCCGCCCGCCGGAACTCGCCGTCGCCACCACGGTACTGACCAGCACACACTACGGCGCCTCGGGCGCCCTGCTGGTTGAGGGGCGCGCGGCGGACGCGGGCGGCGTAGTCCAGGTCAAGCTGCTACAAGACGACGCGGCTTACGAGGCCACGCTGGACGGCGAAACCTGGCGCGCGCCCTGGTACCTGCCCTCTGACGCGCTCCCGGACAACGAGACCTTCACCATCATCATGCGCGCCACCGATGCGGCCAGGCGCGTGACGGTGATCACGCCCACCCTGAGGGCCGACGTCGTCCCGCCTTCAGCGCCGACGCTCACGCTCCAGCACGCGGGCACGACTCTGGCTTCCGGGGCCGTGGTACGCGAACTCTCACCCACGCTTGACCTCGCTTGGACGGCAAGTGATGACGGCAGTGGTCCCGTTGACTATGCCGTAGAATGGCTGGTGACTGTCGACGGCGCGCAGACCGTTGTCACCGGCACCCCGGACCTGGATCGCACTGCGGCCTACACCGCGCCGGAGGCGGCGAAGCTCACCGCCCAACTGGGCGTGCAGGACATCCATGGGCAACAAAGATGGCAGCGTGTCGGCCCGATCACCGTCGACGCACCGCGCACGCCAGACCACGTCACCTTGAGCGATCCGAACGGCGTGCAGCGCGGCTGGATGGAGAGCGGCTGCACGCTGCTGGGTGTCGACCGCCGCGTGAAGCGCGACGCGCTGGACACAGGAACGTTGAACGCCGAACAGCGTCTCTACGGGACCTGGGACGCCGGCGGGCTGCGCCTGGCCTGGACAGGTGCGGATTGGGGTGAGGACGGCGACCTCTTCCTCTACCTGGACACCGGTCCCGACGGATCGACCACGGCCTTCGACCCCTACGGCGTGTTGAGCACGACGCTTCACCTGCCCGGCGTGACACCGACCAGCACGGCAGCCGCAATGACCGCCAACGCCCTGGTCTGGGTGCGCGACGCGGAGACGGCGCTGCTGCTCCGCTGGCAGGAGGCCGCCGGTCGCTGGCAGATCGAAGGGCCGTTGAGGGCCGCCGAATATCGTTACGATGCTGCGATCAACAACGGGCAGACGGATCTCTATCTGGCCTTCGAGCGGATCGGCCTGACGATGGGCGACAGCCTCGATCTGGTGGCCTTCGCCGCCGAGGAGGGCGCGCTCGACCTCTGGGCCACGATGCCCAACGCCAACCCCCTCAGCAGCGGGCGGGTGGTGGAAACGGCGGCGCTGGCGGACACGGACGCGCGTTTTGCCCTGCTGCACCGCTATCACTGGGACAGCGTAAGCGCCGACGTCTGCCCCAACGGCAGCGACGGCAGCTCCCGGGCCTATCCCGACACCGAAATGCAGGCGCAGCTCAGCGCCGCGCCCGAGGGCGTGGCCTACAGCCTGATCGACAGCGGCCTCTTCTGGATCTGGGAGCAGCTCACGGGCGACCGCCCCGCCGACGTCAGCTCGTACTTCCACAAGATGAGCACCGAGCATCCGCGCGTGGGCGCGGGCCAGACGCTGACCTACACCCTGCGCTACCACAACGCGGGCAAGGACGCGGCGACCGGCCTCTACGCCGACGTGACCGCGCACTACGCTCTGCAACTCGCACCCGGCGGCACGCGGACGCGACTCCCGCTGGGCGATCTGGCGCCCGGGGAAGCGCAGACGATCTCCTTCCATGCGCTGGTGGATCTGGCACGCAGCGCAGAGCCGTGGGCTGCCGTGACCGTGGAACTTTACGACGACGCACATCCGGACGACGGCCCGCCGCTGGAGCGGCTGTGGCTCGATCATCAGGTGGATCGCGCTGCGCCACAGTTCGTGGGGATCACAGAGCCCGCGTACGTGCTAGGCGCCCACGTCAACCGGGTTCAGGGCTACGTCCGCGACGCATCGCCGGTGCCAGTGCTGACGCTGAGCTTGGACGATGGCCCAACGTGGGACTGCCCGGACCGCACCCCGCAGGACGGGGCCTGGGCGTGCACATTTGACGCCTCGGGCTATAGGGACGGCGACGTCATCACAGCGCGCGCCGAGGCGGAGGACCGCTTCGGGCAGCGCAGCGCACCCAGCACCCCCCGGCACTGGGTGGTGGATACGATCCCACCCACGGTGACCCTGACAAATCCCGCAGACGAGGACGGACTGCTGGTTTCGGAATCCGCGCAGCTCTCCGGCGGGCTCTTCGACAATCACGGGCTGGCGGGAGCGGACGTATGCCAGGAGGGCGCGTGTGCGCCGGCGACGGTGGAACGCCTGGACGCAGATACACCGCACGTCATCAACGACGCACCCGCCGCACCCTTGCCCATCACGGGCGGGGCCTGCGCCGGCGGCAGCGGTATCGCGCGCACGTTCCTCGTGACCAAGAGCATCGCCGTCGGGGGTGTGAGCATGAGCTTCAGCGCACAGCACCCACGCCGCGACGATCTGGAGGTGACGCTGACCGCACCCTCGGGCGAATCGGTGCTGCTGATCACCGATGACGGCGTGAGCGGCACCGACTTCCGCAACTACAACGTCCTACTCGAGGACACGGCGAGAGGATCGTACGCGGCCCGCCGCGACGATGCAATCAGCGGTCCCTCTATGCGAGTGGCGCGACCTGCCGAGCCGCTGGCGGCCCTTATCGGACTGCCCGCTGCCGGAGCGTGGGGCCTCACCATCTGCGACAACGACCCGACCGCCAACGACGGCGCGTATCTGGGGAGCCAGCTGCATCTCAGCCCGTCCCCGGAGCAGGGGACGGCGCGCACCGGGAGATGGTCGACCACCTTCCGCCCGGCGGCGACGCTGGACTACGTGGCGCAGGAGCTGGAGGTCTTCGGCATCGATCTGGCAGGCAACCGCACCCGGGACCCACTTCAGGTGAACGTCATCGCGGACAACGTGGCGCCAGCACTCACGACGACGCACATCGTCACGCGCACCGCGTTCACAAAGAGCCTCCAAGCGCTGTCCGGCACACTTCACGATGGCTCATTGATCGCCGGGGACGGTGAAGGGATACGACTGTCGGTGTTGGTCAAGGGGCCGGGCGGAACCTACAACGAACCGGCAACACGAGCGGGCACGCATTGGCACTATACCCTGAGGCCTTCTACGCCGGGGACGTACGAGCTTTCGGTGAACGCTTACGATCGCGCCGGGAACGTGACCACCGCCGGGCCGTTCGCGGTGGAAGTAACGCCGCGACAGTTCTGGTACTTCCCGCTGGTCACCAAGCGCTTCTTGAACGCGCCCGATCTGGTGGTCAAAGCGATCGAAGCCGGGCCATCCGGGGCGCAGGTGGTGATTGCCAATCGTGGCAACGCGCCGGTCGTCGACAGTTTCTGGGTCGATCTCTACGTGAATCCCACGGAGAGGCCGTGGGCGGTCAACGAGACGTGGGATCAAGTCGGGGCGCAGGGCGCGGTCTGGGGGGTGACGGCGCCGATTCAGCCCGGTGAAGTGCTTACGCTGACCGTGGGCGATGCCTTCTATCATCCAGCGTACAGTTGGCTCTCATGGCCGCTGCCGGCGGGCACCCCTCTCTATGCCCAGGTCGACTCGGCGGGCGATCCGGCCTACGGCGGGGTGCGGGAAGGTCACGAAGTCTTGGCGCTGGGGTACAATAATATCGGTAGGACGACGGTGAGCACGGATACCACGGTGTTCAACCGGGGGCTCGCGGCCTACAAACTGTGGGAGAAGCGAACGCCCGCGCTACCCTCCCGGTGACAGAGGCACCGAGTGCCCCGTGTCTCTGCGGCACGTCTGTGCCGTCAGTGAGCCAGGGCCTGGCGGATCGCAGGCGCCCATGCATCCACATCGATCGGTTTGGTAAGCACGGCCACAAATCCCGCGTCCCGCAAGGCCGACAGATCATCGCCGTCCAGCGCATATCCGGTGACCGCGATGAACGGGAGATCGGGGCGGATCCGGTGCAGCTCCCGCAGCAGCGCCTCACCGCCCATCTCCGGCATCACGAGATCGGTGATCACAAGATCGATCCGCCGTGCCGGTGACCCCGCCCACCTCGGCGATTGACAAAGCGCCAACGCCTCGCGCCCGTTGGCGGCGGTCTCCACCCGATAGCCCAGCATCTCAAGCACGGACCGCCCTGCCTCTCGTAATCGAGCCTCGTCCTGCACCAATAAAAGGGTCTCCCCCACACCTCGCGAGCGAACCATCGGCGCCTCCAGTTCGCGCTGCGACGTCCCATCCCGCTCCCCGTCCTCCGAGATCGGGAAATAAAGGTGAAACGCACTCCCCGACCCCGGCGCTGTCTCCACATCGATGTGCCCATGGT
>CAYMAQ010000228.1:0-6614 GCA_964388385.1 uncultured Anaerolineales bacterium
AGATGAAATCCCGCTCGGCGATACCGAGATCCGCCAACGAGACCCGGGAGATCGGCAAGCCGTCGACCATGCTGCCGTCCTCCCCGACGGTCCACACTTTGAGCTGCCCGTACTGGGAGTTCCAGCTCTCCCACCATTCGGGCGTCAGCGCGCCGCGCCGCCCGCCGAAGTCAGTGGGGCTCGTCCATATGCCGATCTCCACGTCGTTGATCCATACCGTGATATCGGAGGGCCAGTCGTCGTGATGGAGCGGAGCCTCCGAGGCAAGCTCCAGCGTGAGCGAGAGGCTCTCCGGCACTGCCTTGGGTGGCAGGCGGTTGGGAAAGCGGTACTCGACGTAACCCTGATGGAACCAGAGGAGCTGTGCCCGGATGCGATCCGGCTCGTAGAAGGACGCCGGATCGTCGAAGAGGCCGATAATCCCCGTCTCACTCGCCATCCCGCAGGTCGGCACGATCTCGCAGTCAACAAACGCCCCGACCGGCATGGATATCTCCACCACCTGTTCGATCTGAATCTCGCCCCGGGGTAGATCCACAACAATGACGTCGTACGCACGGGCGCAGACCTTCTGGAGCCCCCGGACGGCGGGCTGGAGCTCGGTGTTAATCAGCTTAGCCTCCTCAAGCACGTTGATGTGGAGCGTGGCGGTGGATACCGGCATATCCAGCGCCTTCGCAATCTCACTGACGTTCAGAATCCGGTCGCTCAAAACCTTGAGAATGCGGCATCGGGGTTCAGAGGCGAGAGCCTTGAGGATCGATTCCGATTCGGGGTCTTCAGAGTTCACTCTCAGGATTCTGCCCTTAGGCATAGCGGTCTTGTCCATAGTCTCTCTCCAAACTCATCGATGGATCATTTTCTTGTGGTACCGAGTTACCATTTTTCTCCAGACTGTTGACAAACATTATAACATTATGTATTATATAGGCGGAATACGATTTATAACAGATATTCCTGGAATATTGTCCGCCAAGTTCCTGGGTTCTCACATTTCTCCATAAAGTGGGTTCACATCTGGTTTCGCGTTGAGCTGAGCCGCTGTTATCGAAAGGAGGATGCCCAAACGCCTTGTGGCTGGTCTTCGAGTTGGAACGAGAGGATGATAGTCGATACCTTTACTTACTCAATAAGGAGATAAATCAATGTCGCGTCTATCGAGACGAGAATTCTTAAGAGTCGCAGGACTTGCCGCAGCCGGATTGGGCCTGGCTGCGTGCGGTCAGGGCACCGAGCCCTCCACCGGCGGCGAAACCGAACCCGAAGGGGAAGCCCCTGAGGCCGCTGATATTGTAATTGCGCAATGGTATCACGAGTACGGCGAAGCAGGCACCCAGGAAGCTGTTTACCGCGTCGCCGAGACCTACAGCAACGAGACCGACGGCGTGACCATCGAGGTCACATGGACGCCGGGCGACTATGATGCGAAGCTTAACTCCGCGTTGGCGGCGGGCACCGGGCCCGATGTCTACGAGACCGGCCTGAATATCGATCGGGTCCGCAACAACTACGTCGTGCCCCTGGACGATCTGTTCACCCCCGAAATAAGGGCTGACTTCGATCAGAAGGATCTGACCTACAACAGCCTGGAGGGCAAGATCTACGGCGTGCGGATGATCATCGACACCGGCCTGATGTGGTACCGGAAGAGCATGCTCGATGAGGCTGGCGTTGAGGTTCCGACCACCTTCGACGAGCTCGTGTCAGCCGCGGATCAGCTGACCACTGGACGCACCAAGGGGGTCTTCCTGGGCAACGACGGTGGCGGGATCATGTGGGACATGGCCGCTAAGGCTGCCGGTGTGGACTTTGTCAACCAGGAGAGCAATACCCTGGAGTTCAACACCCCGGTCCTCGGTTCCGCCTGGCTGAAGGCGAAGGAGCTCTTTGATTCGGATTGGACTCTGACGGGGTCGCCCACCGACTGGTGGGATCCCGCAGCGTTCGTGCAGGGCCTCTGCGCCTCCTGCTGGGGCGGCTTCTGGATGATGCCGGAGGTTCAGCGTCAGATCGGCGACGACTTCGTCGTCACGCAGTTCCCACCAGTTGAGGTGCCCAACGGATCCCCGACCTATTCGACCTTCTGGGGCGGTTGGAACGAGTTCGTCAACGGGCAGAGCGACCACATCGAGGAAGCAAAGGCCTTCGTCAAGTGGCAATGGATCGACAACATCGACTGGCAGAACGAGTGGGCCACCGCCTACGGCTATCACATCCCATCCCGCAAGAGTGCGGTCGAGGCGAACACCGAGTTTGACTCCGGTCCCGCCAAGGTCGCCAAGGACGGGCTCTACGAGTACGGCTTCAATAAGGGCCCGCTCTGGACCGGCGCGATGGGCACCGCCGTTCAGGATGCGTACTGGCGGGTGCTGCGCGAGGGCGCCGACGCCGAGGCGGAGGTTCAGTCAGCCTACGAAGTCTGCCAGGAGGAGCTCCAGCGGCAGCTCGAGGGCTAGGATCTGTATCTGCGGAATTCGCCCGAAGTAAACCGGAACGGTTCTTGATCGCTTGACAATGATCTCAAGCATAAACCGAAGGTATGGGCGCGGTCGGGTTCGCCTGTCCCGCCCATACCGTAGGTTGCTTAACCTGAAGGAGTATTACTATGAGTCTGGAGACCGCGCATCCCACCGCTTCCGCAGAGATCCGGCGGAAGTCCGGGTCCAGGAAGTCACTGCGCACCGCGCTTGAGTTCTGGGCTATGGCAGGCCCCCTGGTCCTCGGTCTGGTCATCTTCACGTTCATCCCCATTATCTGGGGCTTCCTCATCAGCCTGCACGAATCGCGGGGTAGTATCAACCTCTCCCGTTTTGTGGGACTGTCCAACTATCAGTACATACTCACCAATCCCGAGTTTCTGAATTCCCTCTGGGTTGTGATCCGCTTCGCGATCTTTATCGTACCCACCACCTTCGCCTTCTCCCTCTTCCTGGCGGTTCTTGTCCATAACGCCGCCTTCGCCAAGGGCATCTTCCGCTCCATCTTCTTCATCCCTACGGCAATCTCCTATGTGATCGCCGCGATGATCTGGCGGATGTCCATCTTCAACGGGCTGCCCTACGGTCTGGCGAACGCCTTCCTCTGGCTCTTCAAGATCGATTCCATCGCGTGGATCAACTCCACCGATCCGCCGTGGTACTGGTTGGTGCTCGTCACGGTCCGGCTCTGGCTGCAGGTGGGCTTCTATATGATCCTCTTCATCGCCGCGATGGAGAACATCCCCACCGCGCTCTATGAGGCGGCGCGGGTTGATGGGGCCGAGAGTAAATGGACGCTCTTCTGGCGCATCACTTTCCCACTGCTGCGGAACACCTCGATCTTCGTCCTGTTGATTAACATCATCCACGCGTTCAACGCCTTCGCCGAGTTCTTCAACATTCTGGGTGGGACGTTCGCGACGAATCTCTTCTCCCTGGCGCGCACGCCGCTGCTCTATCTTTACCAGGTCGCGATGAGCAACCAGGAGTACGGGCGCGGCACCGCAGGGGCGTTTGTCCTCGCCGCGCTGATTATCGGCGCGACACTGATCCAGAATAAGGTCTCGGGCGGGCTGGGGAAGGGAGGGTTCTAAGATGCGCAAGCTCAACGATATCGCACTGCATGCCGTGCTGATCTTTTTCGCGATTCTCTTTCTGCTCCCGTTCTACGTGCTGGTCCGCAACGCCCTGGCGACCGACCCGGATATCACAGCGTTCGAATGGGTCTGGTTTCCCCAACCTCTTCAGTGGGGTAATTTCGCTGAGCTCTTCGCGGACCCGTTCGTCCCGATGGGGCGGGGCTTCCTCAACTCCGCCGTCATCACCGTGCTGACGACAACCTTCCAGACCGTCTTCGCCTGTATGGCGGGGTATGCGCTAGCGCGCATCCCCTACCGGGGTCGGAACCTGGTGATGGGTCTCGTCCTCTCGACGATGATGATCCCGGCGAACGCGCTCTTCGTGCCGAGTTTCGCGCTGGTCGCCAAGCTCGGCTGGGTGAACACCTTCCAGGGGCTGATCGTGCCGGGACTCTTCAGTGCCTTCAATACCTTCATGTTCCGGCAGCACTTTCTGGACTTCCCGCAGGAGCTGGAGGACGCGGCGCGCGTCGACGGCTTGAGGCATTTCGGCATCTTCCACCGTGTCGTCGTGCCGAACTCGTGGGGTATCATCACGGCGCTTGCCTCGCTGACTATGGTCGGGAGCTGGAACTCCTTTCTCTGGCCCCTGGTCATCGGCCAGTCCCGCAACTGGTGGACAGTCCAGGTTAATCTTTCCGTCTACCTGACCGCACAGGTGATCCGGCTCCATCTGATCTTCGCGGGGGCGCTGTTGGGCGCCTTACCGATGCTGATCGCCTTCTTCTTCCTGCAGAACTTCATCGCTGAGGGCATTGCGCGGACGGGCATCAAAGGCTGAGATTGATGCATCGGGCTGTAGAAAATGCCGCTGGGGAGACCGGTCTCTGAGCAGGTGGCTGGCCTCCAAGGGGTAGCCGCTCAATCCGGGGTGTCTCAGGGGCATTAGGCTCGGATCTTGATACCGGCTGAGCCTGGCCCCTGCCATCCTGTGCCGAGCCCGCGCGAGCGGAAAGGGAGCTCAACACTATGCACGACACTTTCTACCAGAATCCGGTATACCCTCACCGCTGTCCCGACCCCTTCGTCCTAAAGCATCTGGGCACCTATTGGGCCTACTGCACCGGATTATGGGATGACGGAAGCGCCTTCGGCATCCTCCGCTCGCCGGATCTCGTCACGTGGGAGGTCGTGGACGGCGCGATGGCGCCACTGGAGGGGGACTTCCCCTGTTACTGGGCGCCCGAGGTCACCTACGACAACGGACGCTTTTACATGTATTACAGTGTCGGTAACGAGGCGACGATGCAAATCCGCGTCGCCACTGCCGATAATCCGGACGGACCCTTCACGGACAGCGGACGCACCCTCACCCGCGAGCCCTTCGCGATCGATGCCCATGTCTTCATCAATCGGGACGGCACGTGGTACCTCTTCTATGCCACTGACTTTCTCGATCATCCGCGGGTGGGCACCGGCACGGTGATGGACCGCATGCTCGATCCCTTCACCCTCGAAGGATCCCCCCGACCCGTCACCCGGGCAAAGTATGACTGGCAGATCTACGACCCCAACCGGGCGTCCAAGGGCGGTGTCTGCTGGCATACACTTGAGGGTCCCTTCGTCCTCGAGCACCGTCACCGCTACTACCAGATGTTCAGCGGCGGGAACTGGCAAAACCCCAGCTACGGCGTCTGCTACGCGACCGCCGAGTCCCTGGACGCGCCCGGCGAGTGGAACCAAACCTGCAACGGCGTTGATTCCCTGCCCATCCTCCGATCGCTGCCCGACCAGGACGTGATCGGGCCCGGACACAATTCCGTGGTCAGCGGACCCGACAACCGCCAGCGCTTCTGCGTTTACCACCGTTGGGCCACGAAGAACGATGAACGCGTGCTCAACATCGACCCCCTCGAGTTCGTGGGGGACCGGTTGGCGGTGTTGGGACCGACGAACGACCCAGAACTGCGGCCCATCGCGCCCACCCTCGACGATTTCTCCCTCTGGCGGACGGCGGGCGGGTTATGGGAACGGTCCACCCACGAGCTCTGCCAGAAGTCAGGGGTACCATGGGCAGCGGCCCACCTTGATCTCCCGAGCATCAACTTCCTGATGGAGCTCTACCTGAGTGAACCCAATCCGGTGCGCGCCGGCGAATTGGCCCTTGGGCTGGAGTGTGCTGACGGTACCATGTGGCGCCTGACAGTTGCTGGCGGCGCTGGATGGGCCTCAGTCCTCCGAGCCGGGACCCCGACCGAGACCTACGCCCTGCCATCGGGATATGACGCCGCAGCCTACCACCGCCTGCGGCTGGAGGTCGACGGTACCCGGGTCTCTGTTCTGCTCGATGGGAGGAGCATCGACTGGCGGGGTAGACTCAACGCACCACCCGTCTGCGCCTCCCTGATCACCCGGAACACAGCTGGGACCTTTGCCGCCTTCGCCCTAACTGAGGGATGGGAACTGCCCTTCGCCGGTCTGGACCAGTCGCCCCGCAAAGCCGGTTGGCGGGTAGGCACCCCCGGCGATCGGTGGCGATTCGAGGAGAGCGAATTGCACGGACGCGCGCCCGACGGTTTTCGGGCGGTGATCTCCAGGGCAGTCAGCCGCCCGGACTACGAGCTCGTGGTCACAGCTCGGCTGGCAGGCCCGCATCCCGAGGGTGCGTATGAGATAGGCCCGGCGCTCAATGGCGCGGGGGAGGGTCCCATGTTTGTAGTAGAACCAGAGGCGTTTGGCTGGTGCCTGCGGTGTGCAGAGGTGGACCAGGCCTTCCCGCTGCCTGAATCCTTCGATCCCGCCACGGACTGGCAGTTCCGATTCCGGCGGATCGGGCGGGAGGTAGACGTGCGTCTGGAGGGCCACTGGATGGGCACTGTCCCGCTCCCGGATGTGCCGACGACGAGAGTGGGACTCTGCGTCACGGGCGGCGATGCCGCCTTCTCCCTCGTCCGCGTGACCACCATACCCGCGAGGAGACCTCTATAGAGCCGAGTGCCCACTTTGGTCTCCCACTACGAGCCAGGACGATGTCCTCGGCGCAGGAGTATATCAGCAG
>CAYMAQ010000229.1:0-6604 GCA_964388385.1 uncultured Anaerolineales bacterium
CCGGTGCCGTAGGAGATCAAATCCACGGCGGGCGCGATCCCCCGCCATTGGAGGGCCGTGCCCCCTTCGTTCACGCTGTTGGCGCCGCTGCCGCCGATGGTCCCGGCGACGTGCGTCGAGTGCTCGCTGACGCTGTCGGCGTCCCCGTGGGTAAGCCTGGAGCCGAAATCGACGTGATTCCCGGCCTGACCGCTGTCGTAGACCAGGACGTCGACCCCGGTGCCCAGCAGGTCGTACGGCGCAGTATTGACGACGTCCGCGTTGATGTGATCGCGGATCCCGTCGTTGGCGCCGCTCAGGGGCGGCCCCACCGGTTCGATCCACTGGACGGCGTCCTCGCCCGCCAGCGTTCTGATCTCCGACTCCGGCATCTCCACGACCAGCGTGCGGGTGCCGATCACCGCGCCCGTGACACGCCCGTCGTGTTGCTCAACCAACGTTCGGCCCACGTCCAGTGCCTCGTCCCCGTGGAGCACAACGTGCACCGCCACCGTGCCGTCCGGCGCGCGGTTGTAGGACGCCCACTGCGTAGCGCGGATAGCGGGCGCGAGTTTGTCGTCGACGGTCAGCGAGCCGATCCAGGTCACGCCGGGTGCCTCCAGAACCGTGGTCGCATCACCCACGGGCACGGAGGCGATCCAGGTGTAGTCCGGCACGTAGGCCAGAAGCTCGATCCCCTGCTCGGCGAGGGCGTCCCTCGCGGCCTGGCGGGGAATGAAGTCCAACTGCAGCAGGGCGTGGACGCGATCCTGGCCCGGGCTGCCCAGGCGGTCGAGCGCGGCGCTGCCGTCCGGGGTCGGCGTGAATTCCCGCGATTTGAGGTGAATCGGGTGAAGGGCGGGATCGCCTGAGGGGACCTCCGGGTTTGGATTTCGAGCGTGGACCCTTTGCCCGGTGATCGATCCCGGTATCAGGACGCCAAGACACAACGAGAGTCTGAGAACGAGACGCAAGAACCGATTTTGAGGCTTCATGTCTCCCTCCTTGGGAAGGGGCGTGGAGGCTTCTGCCGATAGGCTCGGATTCTGTGATGCCCTGGATACCGAGGGGGGGGGAGCGCTCACGGTGGTTCGTGACGTTCCATGCCGCGAAAAGGAGTCTATGGCTTCATCTCTTATTCTAAGGCAGTGGCGGTGGTTGTCAAGCGCCCTGCCTTCGCGGTGCTGTATCTTTCTCTCAGGAACTTATCGATGACGGTTCGGTGCGTCCATAGATCCCCGGATTGAGGGGAATGCACGCCCGCACACGACCGGCTGAATTAGAGAATCGACGCCTTTCCGCTATACTCAAGACAGTGAGTTCTCTACATGGCCGAGCTGCCCGGCAGCTCGTAGGGGCACGTCACACATGGGCATGGGAAGGAGGCGTGATGGAGCGAAGAGGTCCGCAGGTTCGGGAGATGATGATGGCGTTCGCGCGCCAGACGGGATTGACCTCCGAGCGGAGTCCGCGCCGTTATCTCTGGACCGACGCTTTTGCGACCTGTAACTTCCTGGCACTTCACCGGCAGAGCAGTCGGGCATCGGACCTGGCTTTGGCAGAACGCCTCATCGAGCAGGTGCACCACGTGCTGGGACGCCACCGGGAGGACGATCCGCGCACCGGCTGGATCAGCGGCCTTGACGAGGAGGCGGGTGAACAACATCCGACGGCGGGGGGGCTGCGGATCGGTAAGCCGCTCAACGAACGGGCGTCCGATGCGCCTTATGACGCGCAGCTCGAATGGGAGCGGGACGGGCAGTACTATCATTACCTGACCAAGTGGATGCACGCCCTCCGCCAGGTCGGCGCTGTCACCCGAGATCCGACCTATCTCCGCTGGGCGGTGGAACTGGCGAAAACCGCTCATGATGCGTTCACCTATTGCTCTCCCGCCGCCGGCCCCACCCGGATGGTGTGGAAAATGTCGATTGATCTTTCCGGGCCGCTGGTGCCGTCGATGGGGCAGCACGACCCCCTCGATGGCCTGATCACCTATCGATCGCTGCGAGCGCCCGCGCTGGACGGGGTGTGGCCTGCTGGGGTTGACAAGCCCGACCTCGCAGAGGAGATCGCGGGCATTTCGCGTATCGCCGAGGGCGTCCGGCTCGTTACCGATGATCCATTGGGTCTCGGCGGGCTGCTCTCCGACGCGTACCGGGTGGCGCAGCTTCGGGTGCAGGGAGATCAACCGTCGTATCCCGTGCGGCGCCTGCTTGAGGCTGCCGCTCGGGGCTTGAACGCGTACGTGCGGGGGCGCCCTCTCGATAGGCCCGCTGCTTTCCGTCTTGCCTTTCGCGAGCTGGGATTGGCGATCGGTCTGCGAGCCGTTATACGCCTGCGCGGCTTAGTGTCCGATCATCCCGACCGTTGGGGCTCGGAGGCGCCTCTCGGCGATGTCCTTGATGCTCTGGATTCCCATATGCCCTTGATCGAGCAGATCGAGGGCTTTTGGCTCGATCCCGACCACCGAGGAGCCGAGAGCTGGACCGAACACCACGATATCAACCGGGTGATGCTGGCAACCTGCCTGGCACCCGTGGGATATCTGGATCTCGCGGAGATGGGAACGGCGTTATAGAAGAGAGGCGAAAGGCCTGCCACTAGCGCGAGAGGTACTCTATGAACAGGCTGAGCCCCATAGAGACCACGCCGGCAACGGCGGTCTTGACCCCGTAAGACATCCTGTTCTCCTGGGAGATGCTCGCCAGATAGGTGCCCAGCCCGAAGAGTGCCAGCAGCGCCATGCCGAGCGAGGCGTAGAAGGCATAGTCAAGGGAGGGCAGGAGGGGAGCGAAGAAGAACGGCATCACGACCACGAATGCAGCCAGGAACGGCGATAATCCATCCACGGCGGCGACGATAAACACGGCCGCGCGCGACGCTTTGCCGATCTTGGATTGACGCAGATCGGTGAGGGTGCTCTTCTCCAGTTCTGTGAGGGCGTGACGACGTTCGGCTGATTCCGTCAGGTAGGCACCCCACCCACCCGAGATGCCGATAGCCAGGGCCGTGGACAATCCGGTGATCAGAACCACGGCGGCTTCCTCCACCCCGACGACAAAACTCCCCATCACCACCCCGACCATCGTCAACACACCATCAAAAGAGTTGTTGGCAAACGCTCTTCGGGCAATACTTCCTGCGCCGGAGAGCTCGGAATACTCACGCCACCGCTGAAGCCACGCACGCAGCGGTGCCAGAAGTCCAGATACTCTCTGCCTGGGATGGATCTGCTCCCCCAGGGCGTTCGTACTCCCCACCTCCTCACTGCTACGGTTCTCCATCCGTTGCTAGCCTCCTTGGGCTTGTCGGGGTTGAATCGTGTCACACCACCCCGAGCATCTGATATAACACTTATTATAACTCTATCACAAACTGGAATTTCTGCTAGATTATGGATATTGGGGTACTGTATCTTTCTCTTCGGATCGGCTGGGATCATCACGTTCAATCCTGGGGGCCTCCATCCCCTTGTATGGAGGACTTCGCTAACGTCAGTGAGCAGATGACCCTGATCGACCTCAAGGCGTGAGGTATTGCCCCACCACCCATCCTTGTAGTCGGTCGGTTGGTGAGGAGATCCGATACCAGATCTCTCCGTCGATAACCACCGGCCCTTCGAGGATCTCCACGCTGTCGCCCTCCGCGAGCCGCCCCATCACGGTGCCCTCAGGCGAATACCGCACGCGCAGGCCGGCGGGGCCCACCCCCTCGACGACGACCAGCCACGGTGTGGGCGTCGCTGTGTGCGTGGGCAGCGGCGTGATCGTGGGCTGCGGTGTCTCGGTCGGTGGGGGCGGTGTGGGAGAGGGGGTAAGGGTCGCGGTTGGCCTCGGGGTCGGCGTCGACGTCGGGGTGGGGGAGGGCAGGCCGGTCGGTGTAAGGGTGGGCGTTACCGTGAAGGTCGGCGGGATATACGCGTCCAACTGCGTGGTGGGTACCATGCTCAACGAGAGCGCAACCGGGCGGTCTAGCCTTGCGGCGATCCGCTCCTGGAGCATCCGTGCATCGAAGTGGGTCAGGGCACCGGCTGCCCGTATCGTGACGTTTAACCGGAGGGTGTTGTCTTCATCGGTCTCATAGCTCCAGTTCACCACCTCGCCATCCCGCAGAACGCCAACCTCTCTCTGAAGCGCTGTCTCCACCGCCCGCGTCAATCGCGACGCCTGCAGGGACTGGCGGGTCAGGGTGACCAATGGGATCGTGACCAGGACGAGGAGAATACCGGACATCCAGAATCCACGCCGCAGCATAGACCGGCGATCAGGACGGCCCGGTTGAGGCCGGAACCCCATCCAGATAAAGACTAAACCGCTGGTCGCAACGATCGAGACGATATTGGCGAGGAAGAGTAGAGCGGCCCGCCACGCGACGTGCCATTGTCCCATCGCGAGCCCCAGGCCCGTGTTGACCAGCGGCGGCGTCAACGATGCGGCTACCGCGACGCCGGCCAGCGCGGCCGAGACCTCCTTACGACTGATCGCATAGGCCGCAGCGGTGCCGGCGGCCAGTGCCACCGCCAAATCGAGGAGGGCAGGCTGGGAGAACGCTAAAATTTCGCCGGTCAACGCCCCCGTGGGCACGACCAACCCCACGATGAATCCCATCGCGACCGCCAGCAGCGATCCCCGGAGGGTCGTGGTTGTCGCCCGCCAGAAGAAGCGGAGATCGCCCAGCACGATAGCCAGGCCCATTCCCAGCATCGCGATCATCAGCGGGGCCACGATCATCGCCCCGATGATGATCGCGGAGCTGTCCATCAGGAGTCCCAGAGCGGCCAACACCGCGGCCAAGGTGAGCGTCACAAAGAAATCGGGGCTGGGTTGCGATCCGTGGCGCATGGTTCTCTGGACTTCTGCCTGTTCTTCGACGGTGAGCGGGGGGACGAGTCCAAAAATCCGCTGCCACAGCCGCCGCCAGAACGAATCGAGGTTGGTGAGCCGGCGGCGCACGACCATCACCGGAATGGGGGCCTCGCGCAGCGCCGCCTGCGGTATATCACCGAACAGGAAGCGTCCGACGACGTTTTCGTTGCCGGCGCCGAGGATCAGCAAATCATATCCGTTCTCGGACTCGTTCAAAATCCCCTCAAGCGGTGCGCGGGCTTGAATGACCTTGGTCTTCACAGTTTGGCGATCGGTGACCGGTAAATTGTGGACCATTGTATCCAGACGTGCCTGCCCGATCATCACCTGCGTCGGGCCCAAGCTCCGGTCGGCGACGTAAAGTGCTGTGATCTCAGCCTTCGGGGCAAGTTCCCGTGCAACGTAGAGCGCACGCGGTGCGTTGGGTCCCCCCGCTGCTGGGATCAAAATCCGTGTGGGATGGGGATCGACCTCTCCCCGCTGCACGACGACGTCACACGGGGCCCCCTGTACCACCGGATCCAGGGTGCGGCCCAGCAGATAGCGTCCGCTGTTCAACGCTCCCCGCCATCCCATGATCAGCAAGTCGGCCTTGAACCGGCGCACTTCTGCCAGAATCACGGACGCGATGTCACGACCCGCAAGCGTGAACGCTTCGATAGGCACATCGTCGTAATCCTCACGAACCTGGAACCACGAGGGTTTCGTCCCCTGGCGGTTCACGGTCAGCATTCGGATCTGACTGTCTTTTTCCTGGGCGATGCGGTAGGCGGTCTGCAGAAGCGCCGTCAGATCCTGGGCGTTGCGGACGGCAACCAGAATGCGAAAGGAGGGCATGGGCTCGAAATCGGTCGAGTCATCGAACATCCGGAGCTCCTTTTAGGGAAAATTCGAGGTGCGGGCTCATGGGCGCTGCACCTCGAGGACGACAAAATGGGAAAGCCCCGGAAGCCGGAGGGGGGTGCATGCCATCTCGATCTCGATGCCGAAGGTATCGGATGTATGACGTTGAAAGGCCGAGGTGTACATCCCCACCCCACAGCCCACAGCCAGGATCGACGCCCCGTCGAGGGGGACGTGGCTGCGGACCATGCCCAGTCGCCGTTCCTGCCCGGCCCGCCAGACAAACGAGGGATTGCCTCGGAGTGCTGCTTTATCCATGGCCTTCTCTTATGACCTCTGATAGGGTCCCATACTATGACCTCTGAACTTGAATACCTGGGTCGGCCGGAATCGAGGACTTCTCAACCGACCAATCTCTACGACGAATCTATTGTAAGGTAAGGGATGGCAAAGTCTAGTGGATTATCGATCGGTTGGGATCTCCGGCACGGAAGATTATGCTTTCAACGATGACGGTCTAGGGCGTCGAAGATCCCCGGTCGAGGAGATTGCACCGAGTTTGAAAAACAACCTTCTAAATAACTAGCCGCGATCTCTTCTTGCGAATGTCCGACTTTATTAAGGGCGGAAATCTGGTATCGTTGTTCTCGGATAAGCTGCGTATAAGAGTGGGTGCTCCTTATGACTTGGTGGGTCAGAAAGGTTCGCTTGCCTTATCGCAGCTTACCCTTCTTTGTTGCCGTCGTTTTTCGCACTACAGATCCGGACACGAATCCTTAAACTTTTGCGTGATGCCCATGGCAACGAAGAAGCGTTTTAGTTATTCATGGCCAGATCCAGAGTCCATAAGAGTGAAGACGGAGGTAATGAATTGGATTTTGCTGCTGAACTTGTCGTGATCTTCCTGCTCATCC
>CAYMAQ010000230.1:0-6603 GCA_964388385.1 uncultured Anaerolineales bacterium
TTTATGCTTGCGTCGGCGCAGGATTACCATCCAGGTGCGCGCGGTTACCAGCAGCACGTCTGGCAGGCAACGATGGGACCGGACGCGGCGGTTTTCGTCACGCATCCGCCAAACGTGAGTGAGGAGGGGGCGCACCGGCCGAACTTCTGGCACGGAAATGTGACGCTGCCCCGGGTGGCGCAGTGGAAGGACGTGCTCTTTGCCGTGCACCAACTCCCCAAGGACGATTGGATGGGCTTCACCCACGCGCATTTCCCCATCTACTGCTTCGACGAGAGCGTGGTGGAGGACGGATGGGCGTTCGCGCGCAAGGGAGATGGATATCTGGCGCTGACCGCCGCACAGGGCCTGGAGTCGGTGATGCGCGGACCCGGTGCCTGTCGGGAACTGCGCTCCTACGGACAGGAGAACGTCTGGGTCTGCCAGATGGGCCGGGCAGCGTTGGACGGGGATTTTGAGGCCTTCCAGGAGAGAGTCAGGGCGTCGTCGCTGACGTTTGATGGCTTGAGCGTGCAGTATACGTCCCTGCGCGGGGACGACTTCGCGTTCGGCTGGGAGGGTCCGTTGACCCGTAACGGAGAAGCGGTGGCGATCACGGGCTTCCCGCATTACGAGAATCCGTATTGTTCGGCCGACCTACCCGCGGAGCAGATGGATATCGAGTTTGGGGAGTATGTGATGAGGTTGCAGTTCTAGCCTGCAAATCTGCAATTTTAGATTGCAAATCCGCAGTTCTGGCCTGCAAATCTGCAATTTTAGATTGCAGCCCTTCGGTTTTGAACAAGCTCTGACAGGGGAGCTTTGGGTTTAGCCCGGGATGCTATCTGCGCTTCCTTGTTTGTGACCTGTCACAGTCATAATGTTCGATTAATATTTTAAGAATTCGGGGGACAGACGGTGAATCCCCCGAATTTGAGGATAAAACACGCGATGGCGGCGTTCCTGGGGCGCCAAAAGCGGTCGAATATGACATTTGTCAGGATAATCAGTGAATATGCGCTTGCCTCTTTGTAGATTGTCCTTTATAATGGTATTACAATTGTGAAGGGTCACAATTATACGAAGAGGTAGGCGCCTATGGCGGTAGGGTCTGCGGCAGGATCTACTCCGACGAAAAGACCGACACTGCGCGATGTTGCGGATCGAGCCGGTGTCTCGTATCAAACGGTATCACGGGTGGTCAACGACCACCCTCACGTGGCTGCCGAGACCCGCGAGCGAGTCCTCGAAGTGGTTCGAGCGCTTGACTATCGGCCTCATCGGGCTGCTCAGTTATTGACGTCGGGACGTTCTTATATTTTGCAGCTGATTATTTTTGAGTTTGGTTACGGTGATCCGCTGCCGGCGATCCTGCATTGGGGACGTGAATACGGCTACACGATGGTGGTGACAGAAGTCGAAAGCCCCACCTCGACCGAGGCGATTCGCAGCGTGCTCGCGGAGACCGCTGAGATGGTGGATGGGCTGCTGATGATTATGCCCTATCCGCATCTTGATTACGAAGAGCTGACGGGTCTATGTCAGGGACGTCCTTACGTGGTAGCGTGTACGGAACTCGGCGCCAGGATGCCGTCGGTGGTCTTCGATCAGTGGCAGGGTGCCCGGCAGGCTGTGGATCACCTGATCGAACTCGGTCACGCGCACATCGCCGAGATCAGCGGGCCTCTTGAGAATTTCGACGCACGCGTTCGGCATCAGGTCTGGGAGACTCTGCTTGCGAGGCGGGGGTTGGAACCCGGCATCAGCGTCGAGGGGGATTTCGAGGTCTGCAGCGGCTATCAGGGCGCCAAGCGTCTCCTGGATAGCCGAGAACCCTTTACCGCTATTGTAGCCGGTAACGATCTGATGGCCCTGGGGGCGATGCGGGCCCTGCGCGAGGCGGGGCTTCGGATTCCGGAGGATGTGTCGATCGTCGGCTTCGATGACATTGACGAGGCCGCGTATTTCGATCCGCCGCTGACGACGGTTCGGCAGGATTTCGATATTCTAGGCCGCGAAAGCGTGGAGTATTTGGTCTCATTAATTGAGGATTCGGATATGTCGATTCACCAACGAGTTTTTCATCCCGAGCTCGTGATACGCGACAGTTGTCAGCGGGTTTCGGTTTAGCTTGTTTGCGGGGTGTCTTTTCATCTTTTTCGTGTTGGGGAAAGGAGGTCGCGGCGGAGAATAGGTTGAGCGTAGACTTACCAGCGGCACATGGTGATGGTTGTTTGCTTTATTCCTTTCAAATCTCCCTTAAGGAGGAAGAACGATGAAGAAGATTTCACGTCGACAATTCCTGCGAATATCGGCGGTAGCCGGCGCCGGCGCTGTTTTGGCCGCGTGTGGCGGTGCGGAAGCCCCCACCGAGGCACCGACAGAAGAGGCCGGTCCGGCAGAGGCCACGGCCACAAAGCCCGCGCCCGCAACCGCGACCCCCAAGCCCGAAGCGGCAGAACCGACCCCGGTTCCGGAAGAGGAACAGGTTTGGCCGCGCCAGGACGTCCCCCGCGAGCGGACGCTGCACTATGCGTTCGGTGACCAGGAGGAGCCCGCGGTCGGTATCGGTAACTTCTACGCGAACGACTGGCACCAGCGCGGCGGCTCGGCGATGCTCGAGTTCCCCTTCTACTACGTAGCGCTCAACGATAAGACCTATCCCTGGTATGCAGAGAGCTACGAGTACAACGATGACGCCACCGAGATGACGATGTACGTCCGCAAGGGGATCACATGGGCCGACGGTGAGGACCTCAATGCCCAAGATATCGCGTTTACCTACAATGAGTTGAAAGCGCGCGCTCCGGACCTCCGCGATTCCAGCTTCATCGACAATAATATGGAGAGCGCTGAGGCCATCGACGACTACACGGTCCGCTTCACCTTCCCGGAGCCCAACTGGCGCTTCCATTTCACCGCCTGCACCGCCCGCTTCGACCGCGGTGTCTACGTCGTCCCCGAGCACATCTTCTCCGAGGTCGAGGGCAACTGGCTCGAATTCGAATACTTCGATCTGGACAACGGATTGCCCGTCTGGTCCGGCCCGTACGCGCTGACGCGCATGGAGCCCCAGGTCAAGAACCTGGACCTGCGCTACGAGTGGTGGGCGAACGACATCGGCCTCGTCGATAGGATGCCGCGTGTCGAGCGGATCGTCAACATCGGCTGGCCCGGTGAGGAGGTCGGCGGTCAGCTGCTGATCAACGATGAGGTGGACGTGACCCTGGACCTGCGCCCCGCTACGATGGAGGCGCTGCTCAACCAGGCGTCCGATCACCTGATCAGCTACACGGGTCTGGAGAAGCCCTACGGCTACGTTGACTGGTGGCCGACATCGATGTACTTCAACACGCTGGAAGAACCCTACGACGACCCGAAGGTCCGCTGGGCGGTTGCGTACGCGATCGATCAGCAGCAGGTGATTGACGTGGGTTACGACGGCGCCGGTACTGTCTCCCAGGGACCGTTCCCCGACTATCCCGGCCTGACCCAGTACATGGAGGGGGCAGCGGACGTCCTCGCCGAGTACGACGTGCTGGAACGCGACGTCGATATGGTTGAGACCTTGATGACCGAAGCGGGGTACACCAAGAACGCGGACGGCTTCTGGGCCGACGAGACCGGAGAACCTATCAACGCGGACGTCTACGCC
The DNA here is from genome assembly GCA_964388385.1 of uncultured Anaerolineales bacterium. GTDB lineage: Bacteria > Chloroflexota > Anaerolineae > B4-G1 > SLSP01 > PWVB01. Next base: position 3,635 of record CAYMAQ010000230.1, read on the forward strand.
CCGGATATCTTCGGCGACCTGGCACCGGTTGTGGTTGAGCAGATGCGGCAGGCCGGCTTTGCCGCCGAGCACCTCAACCCGCCCGACGTCTGGACGCTGATGGGCGACGGCACGGCGCTACTGCACTGGTTCGGTCACGGCGGTAGCGTGAAGGACCCATACTTCACGATGCAGATGTACAAGAGCGAATGGGCCGTGCCCACGGGCGAGTCGGTCGGTGAAAACCGCGCCCGATGGAGCAATGAGGAGTACGACGCCATCGTGGAGGAGATGAGCCGCACGCCGGTCGACGATAAGGCCAAGATTCAGGAGCTTTTCACCGAGGGGATGCGAATCTGGTATCGCGAGCTGCCCGAGGTGCCCATCGCCCAGTGGTATCACCGGCTGGCGATGAACACCACGTATTGGACGAACTGGCCCAACCAGGACGCCCCTTACAACACGGCACCGTGGCATCTGACCTTCGTGATCACGCTGGATAGGCTCGATCCGACGCAGTAGTGCTCTGAGTAGGTTGCAAGGGGGTCAGCACGCGACCCCCTTGCATCTCACCAAAGTCGCAGGGACGTGGAGAATACGGAGCACCGGGTGTCATTTCTCTGTGCTTTTTACGTTTCCGCGGTTATGTCAGAGAGAATTGATCAGGCCGGGCTGTTGATTTGCGCTTCGATCGGTTCGGTTTGATACGTTTATTGGAGGCTCGATATGCGAATACCGATTAGTTATGTGCTTAAGCGGTTGGGTTTTCTGCTCGCAGTGCTCTGGACTGCGGCGACAATTAATTTTCTGATCCCCAAACTTACCCCTCGCGATCCGGTCAACGAGATGGTTCAGCAGAAGATCGCGCAGATGGGGTTGGACTCCTCGGCGGCTCGAGAGATGGTCGAATCTCTGAAGGAAATCTACGGGCTGGACGATCCCCTGTGGCAGCAGTACCTTCGTTATATCTGGAATACGGCGCAGTTCAATCTGGGGTATTCCATTGCGAACTATCCCAAACGGGTGAATGAGATCATCGATGAGACGATATGGTGGACGTTAGGCTTTGTGGCGACGGCTACTGTCCTGGCGTTTATCATCGGGACGGTCGTCGGCGCGCTGGTGGGGTGGTCGGAATCTTCCAAATATGTGAAATGGCTGATGCCGCCTCTGGCCATGTTCTCTGCGGTGCCCGCCTTTATTCTGGGATTAGTCCTTATCTACTACTTCGCTTTCAAGATCCCAATCTTCCCCCTGCGGGGTGGCTTTTCGCCCACCAGCGAGGTGGATTGGGCGAGCATCGAATTCTGGGTGGACGTGGCGCACCACGCGGCGTTACCGGCTATCTCGCTGCTCCTGGTCAGCGTCGGGCAGTGGGCGTTGAGCATGCGGGCCATGATGACGACGGTCGAGGGCGCCGATTATATTATCTTTGCCGAGGCCAAGGGTTTGAAGAGCTCCCGCGTCTTCTTCCTCTACGCGTTGCGCAACACCCTGCTTCCGCAGATCACTGCGTTGGCGATGCAGCTCGGGTTCATTGTCTCGGGCTCGACACTGGTTGAAAACATTTTCAATTATCCGGGTATCGGACGGCGCCTGGGCGGTGCTATCCTGGCTTTTGATTACCCGGTTATTTATGGCATTGTCCTGTTCCTGGTGATGGGGATTGCGATCGCGACCTTCCTGGTTGATATGCTCTATCCCCTCCTGGATCCACGGATTTCCTATACGGGAGGCTAATCTTATGAAAAGAGGGGGCGGATTCCAAAGCTTTATCGCCTACTTGAAGCGGAACTCTGCACTGGGGTGGGGGTTGTTGATTCTGGTGTCCCTGCTTCTGTTTGCGTCGGTGGGCGAGCTGTTTATCGATTCTGCCGATGTCTACCCGCTGGCCGAGCCGATCAACGAGGTACCCTCGGCTCAATATCCGATGGGCACCGACAGTCAAGGCCGAGATCTGTTAGCGACCCTGATTCTCGGCACGCGGGTGACGCTATCCATCGGGATGATCGCCGGTATTGTGGGGCTGGGGATTGGAACCGTGCTGGGTTTCGTCTCCGGCTATTTCGGCGGGGTGTTGGACGATATCATCAAATTCCTCGTGGATGTGCTGATGACCATCCCGCAGTTCCTGCTGTTGATTATGATCGCCTCGTCCGTGCCCAAGCCCAATGAGATGGGGATCGTGCAGATGGGTCTGATCGTCTCGATTGTGTCATGGGTGCGTCCCACGCGGGCGATTCGCGCACAGGTGCTGAGTATGCGCGAACGGGCCTTCGTGATGATGGCCAAACTCTCGGGTATGGGGGGGCTTGAGATCATCGCCAAGGAACTGATGCCTAACCTGCTGCCCTATCTGGCGATCAGTCTGGCCGGTGCGGTCAATGGGGGGGTGTTGAGCTCCCTGGGCTTACAGACCCTGGGAATCGGCAATCTCCGCGAGCCCTCACTGGGTATGACGATCTACTGGCTCCGTTACTACAACGCGTTCCTGCGCGGTATGTGGTGGTGGATTTTCGAGCCGGTCGCGGTGATTGCGTTGATCTTCATCGCGTTCCTGCTTATCTCCATTGGCCTGGATGAGTTTGCCAATCCCAGAACCCGGAGGACTGTATGAGCGCGCCGTTACTACAAGTTGAAGATCTCAAAGTTTATTATCACGTGACGGCCGGGGCTGTGAGGGCCGTTGATGGGGTCACCTTCGATCTGCCCCGAGGGCTCAAGATGGGCCTGGTCGGGGAATCCGGCTCGGGTAAGTCGACGATGGCGCTGGCGATGATGCGGATGATCAAGAAGCCCGGCAAGATCGAGGATGGTAAGGTCGTTCTCGACGGCATCAACCTGGTCGAACTGACCGAAGAGCAGATGCGACAGACCAAACTGCGCAAGCTGGCGATGATCCCCCAGGGGGCGATGAACTCGCTCAACCCGGTGATGCGCATCGACAAGCAGTTGGTGGACGGGATGATCGATCACGGTATCGTGATGTC
>CAYMAQ010000231.1:0-6594 GCA_964388385.1 uncultured Anaerolineales bacterium
GTTGCATTCAGGGGGTGAGTATGCTATCCTATGACGAAGAATCGTGGGATGGGGAGGATGGGGGGATGGACCAGGCGTTTGAAGGGCAGCACGGGATGATCCAGCAGCGGTTGGATGTGCTGCAGCGGCAGAACGAGGATCTGGAGCAGGCCCGCGAGAAATTGGAGCGGGCGCTTATCGAGGCGCAGCAGCAGCACGCTGAGATGCGTTGGCTTTTTGAGGCCTCCCAGGCGGTTCTGGATTGCCATACCTTCGTGGAGGCCGCCCAGCGCATCTTCGAGGCGGCCCGCCGCGCGACCGGCGCGGTCTCCGGGTACGTCGCCCTGTTGAACGAGGAGACGGGCGAGAACGACGTCCTTTTCCTGGAATCCGGCGGGCTGCCCTGTGAGGTGGACCCCGACCTCCCCATGCCGGTCCGGGGCCTCCGCGCCGAGGCCTACGCCGACGCAGCGGTCGTGTACGACAACGATTTTGAGCGAAGCCGGTGGATCGCGTTTATCCCGGAGGGGCACGTTGCCCTGCATAACGTCCTCTTTGCGCCCTTGACGCTCGATGAAAAGGTCGTCGGCGTCATCGGGTTGGCGAATAAGCCCGGGGGCTTCACCGCGTACGACGCCCGGACGGCCAAGCATTTTGGCGATATGGCTGCGATTGCCCTGAGCCGTATCCGGACCGAGGAGGTCGTCCAGCGCTACGCTGCGGACCTGCGGGAGAGCAACCGCGATCTCAAGCGATTCGCCGACGCCCTCTCCCACGATCTCCGCGAGCCGGTCCGGATGGTCGAGGTCTTCCTGGAGCTCTTGCAAAAGGAGTGCGGGGGCCAGCTCGACGATAGGGCCCGGCAGTTCCTCGATTACGCTGTCGAGAGCGCCGGGCGGACGCGGGCGATGGTCGGCGGGTTGTTGGATCTTTCCCGCGTGCAGATCCGGGGGAGGCCCCTGGCGGAGGTCGATACCGGAAAGGTTTTAGACCTGACGCTCCTGGCCTTGACCGGGATGATCCATGAGCGTGGCGCCGAGGTGACCCGCGACCCGCTGCCCCGGGTGCGGGCGGACGCGGCGCAGCTGGGGCAGGTCTTCCAGAATCTCATCGCCAACGGGATCAAGTTCCAGAAGGACGGAGTTCCGAGGGTCCACGTTTCGGCTCGCCGCCTTTCCCCCTCGGCTGAAGAGGATCAGGAGGCGCATGGGATCTGGTGCTTCTCGGTGCAGGATAACGGTGTCGGGTTCGACTCCGGGGAAGCCGGTCACATCTTCGAGATCTTCAAGCGCCTGCACACGGAGGATGAGTACCCGGGGCTGGGGATCGGATTGGCGCTCTGCAAGCGGATCGTGGAACGGCACGGGGGGCGCATCTGGGCGGAGTCGGAGCCGGGCGCCGGGGCGACGTTCTTTTTCACGCTTCCGGCGGTTCGGGACGATTCCGCGCGCCGCGATCGCGACGGGACCCTCGAATGAGCCCCCCACGTCCGATGCGAGAGGGGCAGAGCGCGCTCGTCCGCTTGTGGGGCTACGTGATCGCGGTCGCTGTGCTGTGGACCCTCGTCGTCGCTGTATCGTTGATCTCGGACCTGCGGCAGCAGCGGCATGAGATGCTGGAGGTGGCCCGCGAGGCGGCGCGCACCGCGTACCGGAAGGACGTCGACTACCGGCGTTGGAATGCCCAGCACGGGGGCGTCTACGTCCCTATCACCGAGGAGACCTGGCCCAACCCCTACCTGGAGGCGGTCACCGACCGCCCCGTTGAGGTCCGGGCGTATCCTTTGGAAGGCTCGGATGCGGAGGAGCCGCTGGCCCTGACGCTCGTCAACCCGGCGTATATGACCCGCCAGGTCCACGAGCTTTCGGAGACGTATCACGGCGTGTCGGGGCACATCACCAGTCTGGACCCGATCCGGCCCGCCAATGCGCCCGATCCGTGGGAGCGGGACGCGCTCCGCGTGTTTGAGGAGGGCGCGGTGGAGGTCAGTGAGCTGCAGGAGCTGGACGGCGTCCCCGCAATCCGGCTGATGCGTCCCCTGATCGCCGAGGAGGGGTGCCTGTCGTGCCACGCCGAGCAGGGATACGAGGTGGGGGACGTGCGGGGGGGTATCAGTGTCCTCGTCCCGGTGACAGCCCTGCAGTCGGCGGCCCAGAAGCACGCCCGGGTTTCCTGGTTGGGACACGGCGCGTTGTGGCTCGTGGGATTGACGATCATCGGCGGGGGCGGCGCCGCGATCCGGCTCAACGTGAGGACGCTCCAGGGGAGTGAGGCGCGGTACCGATCGCTGATTCAGGCCATCCAGGCCGCGGTCGTCGTGCACGATGCCGAGGGTCGGATTGTCACCAGCAACCCGGCGGCGCAGCGCATGCTGGGCCTCGCCGGGGATCAGTTGGCGGGCAAGCCGGTCCGTGATGAAGCGTGGGCGTTCTTGGATGAAGAGGGGGATCTGCTGCCGGTGGAGGACTATCCCGTAAGCCGGGTCTTTGCGACCGGACAGCCGGTCGGGGATCTCGTCGTTGGCATTCCAAAGCGCGGGGGGCACGGGATTATCTGGACGTTGGTCGATGCCAATCCCATCTATGGAGACGCGGGTGAGATCGTTCAGGTCATCGTGACCTTTATGGACATCACCGGGCGCAAGCGGGCCGAGCGTGTTACAGAAGCCCGATTACGGATTGCTGCTGCCTCTGCGTCGAAGTCCTCGGAGACGCTGATGCAGCTTGCGCTGGACGAGATCGAGGCGCTGACCGGCAGCGAGATCGGCTTTTATCATACGCTCCTGGACGACCAGGAGACCCTGGTGTTGCAGACCTGGTCGACGAATACGCTCCAGCGAATGTGCGATGCGGAGGGGAAGGGCAGCCACTATCCGATCTCTGAGGCCGGGGTCTGGGTGGACTGCGTACACGAGCGGCGACCGGTGATCCACAATGACTATGCCTCTCTCCCGCACCGCAAAGGCATGCCTCCGGGCCACGCACCGGTGACCCGCGAGCTGGTCTTTCCGATCATGCGTCGGGGCGACGTGCACGGAGATAATGGCGACCCTCGCGACGCGACCGAGGATTGGGTCGTCGCCATCATCGGTGTGGGCAACAAACCGACCGACTACGTCCAGACGGATGCCGAGATTATCTCCCTGTTGGGCGGCTTCTCGTGGGAGATCATCGAACGCAAGCGGGCGGAGCAGGAGGTCGTGCGGCAGCGGGATCTGTTGGAGACGACGGTGGAGTCGCTGACCCACCCCTTCCTGGTCCTCAACGCCGATGATTACACGATCGAGGTGGCAAACTCGGCGTCGATCCCGGAGGGCGAGCTTCCTCCGGGGCTCACGTGCTACGCCCTCACGCACAGGGCCGGGGAGCCCTGCCACAGCGGTGAGCATCCCTGTCCGCTCGAACAGGTCAAGGCGTCCGGACGGCCCGCCAGGGTGGAGCACGTTCACTACACCGCCGACGGCACCCCCAGGTACGTCGAGGTCTACGGATATCCTATCGTCGATGGGGCGGGAAACGTCGTCCGGATGATCGAATACACGCTGGACGTCACCGAGCGCCGGAAGGCCCAACGGGAGTTGACCGAGAAGACCGAGGCGCTGGCGCGCTCCAACGTGGAGCTGGAGGAGTTCGCCTACATCGCCTCCCACGACCTGCAGGAGCCGTTGCGGAAGATCCAGGCCTTCGGGGACCGGCTGCAGAGCCGGTACGGCGATCTGCTGGAGGATCGCGGGCGCGACTATCTGGTGCGCATGCAGAACGCGGCGGCCCGGATGCGCCGGTTGATCGATGATCTGCTGACCTATTCGCGGATTACCACCCAGGCCAAGCCGTTCGAGCGCGTCGATCTCAACGCGGTGGCGGATGAGGTCGTCGCGGATCTCGTCGTCCGCATCGAAGAGACCGGGGGGCGCGTGGAGGTGGGGGCGCTGCCCACCGTCGAGGCGGATCGGGTCCAGATGCGCCGGGTTCTGCAGAACCTGATCGGCAACGCGTTGAAGTTTCATCGGGACGGGGTGCCCCCGGTCGTCAAGGTCTATGCCGAGGTCCGGGGCGTTGAGGGGGATCCGGTCCTGGATGATGCCGCGCCGGCTGAGGTCTGCCGGGTCTTCGTGGCGGATAACGGCATTGGATTTGATATGGCCTACGTCAAGCAGGTCTTCGCGCCGTTCCAGCGGCTGCACGGTCGCGTTGAATATGAGGGGACCGGCATGGGGTTGGCGATTTGCCGCAAGATCATGGATCGCCACGGTGGCGAGATCGCGGTGGTGAGTGAACCCGGTCGGGGGGCCACATTTATACTGACATTACCGGTTGAGCAGGGGGGGGAGCAGCGAGTGAACCATGGATAAGCGAGCGGAACCGATTACAATTTTGATGGCCGAGGACGATCCGGACGATCGTTTCCTGGCCCAGGAGGCGCTGGAGGAAGCCCGTCTGGCGAACGACCTCCACTTCGTTAAGAACGGTGAGGAGCTGATGGATTATCTCTATCGCCGAGGCGACTACGCGGGACCGGGCGGCGCACCGCGTCCCGGATTGATCCTGTTGGATTTGAATATGCCCCGGATGGATGGTCGGCAGGCGCTGCGGGAGATCAAGGCGGACCGCGACCTCCGCCGCATCCCCGTGGTCGTGCTCACGACCTCCAAGGCGGAGGAGGACATCCTGCGCAGTTACGACATGGGGGCGAGTGCGTATATCACGAAACCGGTGACGTTTGAATCCCTGGTCGGGGTGATGCGGGCGGTGGGCGAGTTCTGGCTTGAGATCGTCCAGTTGCCCTTTGAGGAAAGGTAAGTGTGGCTATGCCGGAGACTAACCGTGCGCTGTATTTCCCGTTCTTACGACGTGTAGCGTGGGGGGGAGAGCCCAATACCCTCGCCTGGCGAAGGCCCATCGATATCGCGAAATTGAAGATCCTGTTGGTTGAGGATGACGAGGACGATTACGTCATCATCCGCGACATGTTGGCCGACGTCGCAAACGCGGAGTTCGATCTCGACTGGGTGGCGGCCTATCCGGACGCCTTGGATGCCATCCGGAGCCGGGACTATGACGTCTGTCTGCTCGATTACTACCTGGGCCGGCATACGGGATTGGATCTTCTGCGCGCGTTTCTGGAGGAGGGGTATGAGGGGCCCATTATCATGCTCACCGGGTTGGGGGACCAGCAGACCGATATCCGGGCGATGGAGGCCGGCGCGGCCGATTACCTTATCAAGGGGGAGATCAATCCCTACCTTCTGGAACGCACCATCCGCTATTCGGTTCGTCACCGGCAGGTCTTGAGAGAGCTGCAGCAGCGGGAGGATCGGTTTCGCTCCCTGGTGCAGAACTCCTCGGACGTCATTGCCGTGCTCGCGGCGGACGGGACGATTCAATACGTCAGCGACTCGTGCCGGCGGATCCTGGGCTATGCGCCGACGGACCTCGTCGGCGAGCGCGTGCAGGACTTTGTCCATCCGGACGACATGGGATTGGCCGAGGTCCCCTTCTCGGAATTGATCGACAGGCAGGCGGGTCGGCTTTCGGTGGAGTTCCGGTTCCGGCGCGGAGACGGGACGTGGCGCATTCTCGCAGCCACAGCCAGCAACCTGCTCGATCATCCTTCCGTGGAGGGGATTGTGGCGAACGCCCGGGATGTGACCGACCAACGTCGGGCGGAGGAAAAGGTCGAGCGCTACGCGGCGAGGTTGGAGCGGAGCAACCGCGATTTGGAGAACTTCGCCTACGTCATCTCTCACGATCTTCGGGAGCCGCTGCGGATGGTCACCAGTTTCCTGGGCCTCCTGAAACAGCGTTATGCGGATACGCTGGACGCCAAAGGGAAGGAGTTCGTCGACTATGCGGTCGATGGCGCCACGCGAATGCGGGCCATGATCGATGCCTTGCTCGATCTCTCCCGGGTGAAGACCCGGGGCCGCCCGTTCGAGCCGGTCGATACCGCAGAGGTCCTGGAGCGGACCCTCCGCGTGTTGGCCCGGGCGATCGGGGCGAGTGGGGCCGAGGTGACCTGCGACCCGCTGCCCACGGTGTCGGGGGATGCTGCCCAGTTGGCGCAGGTTTTTCAGAACCTGATCGCCAACGCGATCAAGTTTCGGCGCGACGGCGTGCCGCCGCGCATCCACATCTCTGCAAAACCCCACCGCTCGCCGCAGCGACCTGCGCCTTCCGGGGCCGCGGCCCTTTCTTCCCCCTCACCCGGGGCCACCGAGGGACCCGAAGCAGGCACACAGCCGCAGTACCCTTCCCCCTCACCGGGGGCCACCGAGGGACCTGAAGCAGGCACACAGCCGCAGCCCAAGTGTCCTTCCCCCCCACCGGGGGGGACTGAGGGGGGGCAGCCCGCCGCCTTCTGGCGCTTCTCCGTGCGCGACAACGGCATCGGCATCGACCCCGATCAGGCCGACCGCATCTTCGAAATCTTCCAGCGCCTGCACACCGAGGAAGAATATCCGGGCCTGGGCATGGGATTGGCCCTCTGCAAACGCATCGTCGAGCGCCACCAGGGGCGCATCTGGGCGGAGTCGGCCCCGAATGCGGGCAGCACGTTCCATTTCACCCTGCCGTCGGTGGAGCAAGGGTGACGGGGCGTTGAAACGGATGAGACATC
>CAYMAQ010000232.1:0-6530 GCA_964388385.1 uncultured Anaerolineales bacterium
TACGTGCCCAGCCCCAACCCCTTCTCGATGAAATAGCGGTACGTCTCGTAGTCCACCGTGTTGGGGATCGAATGATCGCTGTGGAGCACGTACCCGTAGTTCCGCATCACCTCGGGTATCTTCGCCTCGAGCTCCTCGTCGATCACCGCGCGGTCGTTGGTGTAGAGGGCCCGGACGTCGATCCCCCCCATAAACGAGATCGTGTCCCCGAAATCGTGATACAGCTCGAGCAGATCCATCCCCGCCTTGACCTCGATCACCTGCAGGCAGTCGATCCCCGCCTCGATCATCCCCGGAACCAGCGGCGCCACGTACCCGCACGAGTGCATAATCACGGGAAGACCGTGTGCCTTGGCAAACCCCACCGTCAGCGCGTGCGCCGGCTGGAGGATCTCCCGGTACATCGCCGGGGACATAAAGGGATGCTGCTTGAACCCCATATCCTCGTAATACCAGATGCCGTCGGGCCACCCCTCCTCGGCAAAGAGGATCTCCTGAAGATCGACCGTAAGCTGCGCGTAGGTCATCGCCATATCGCGGATCCAATCCGGGTCGGACGCCATCCCCATCAGCATATACTCGTGCCCGGCGACGTCCTTCATAATCTCGAAGACGTTGACCCCGGACCACGCGAAGAAACGCCCCGTCTCGGCGGCCCGCGCCTTCGTCTTTCGATAGGCATCCGCATCGATGCGGCGTCGTTCGGGCTGGAGCTTGGGTTTGATGTGCGCCTCCCACGCGGCTCGATCCTTGACCAGGAAATCGATATGCTCCGGCGTCGCGTCGTGGAGCTTGTGGCGGCGCAGGACCGCACCGTTGCCGTCCCGCGTCAGGATCGTCTCCTCGGTCTCCTCCAGCACCTCCGGCTCGAAATCGAGGTCGGCGGTCACGTTGAACGCCCAGCTCATCTCCATATCAAACCCGAAGTGATCGGCGAGATTCTCCCCCGGCTGAATGTGACCCTGCTCAGTCCACACCTTCTGCGTGTCCGACCAGAAGTGCTCGAAGAGTCCGATGCGATCCACCGGTCGCCGATGGAGGATATTGTCGATGCGTTCCCGTCCGTTCATTCGATCTGTCGGTCGTCCGTCCATAAGCAGCGCTCCTATGTCGTGAAAATTCGTGAGAGTTATACATCAATGAGCCGTCCGGGCGCTGCAAACCTCAGGCAGCGCAGACCGAACGGCTCAGGCTCAACACCCAACGATCAACTCAAAGCAGAGTCAGTCGTAATCCTGCGGGAAAATCGCCTCGAGGTCTTTCGCCTTCTCGGCGAGCTTCTCCGTCTCCGCATCCGTGATCGGCTCGAAATTATCCGCAGCGTCGCACGCCCACCACAGGAGTTCCGCGTGCCCGGGGCTGACCGCGGCGGTCACCGGTTTGGAGAGCGTGAACCGCACCGCCAGCTCGGCCTCCTCGTAGGAGTCCACGGGGGAGTACCATGTCTTATCCCAATCGCGTTCCTCGCCCTCTTTCCAGGCCCGCTTCGCCAGCGTCTTTAAAGCCAGAATGCCCATGTTCTTTGCCTCGGCCACCTCCATCACGTCCGGACCAAACCCCTCCTTGAGCCAACACGTCCAGTTGAAGGGGAAGAGGATGGTGTCGAAGTCAAAGCGGTCCATCAGTGCCAGCGCCGCCTCCTCCGAGTGGGCCGAGAAGCCCAGATACCGGACCAATCCCTGCTCCCGGGCGTTGACGAAGGTCTCCAAGGCACCGCCGGGGCCCATAATCTGCTCGACGTCCTCCATCGTGCTCACGGCGTGAAGCTGATAAAGGTCGAAGTGGTCCGTCTGCAGCCGCTTCAGTGACGCGTGGAGCTCCTGCTCCGCGCCCTCCGCATCCCGCTTCCCGGTCTTGCACGCCAGGAAGACGTCATCGCGGTAGGGAGCCAGCGCCGGACCCAACCGCTCCTCGGCGTTGCCGTAGGTCGGCGCGACGTCGAAGTAGTTGATGCCCCGGTCGATGGCCTGCGCAACGTAGCGGCTGGCGTCGTCCGGCGTCACATCCTTGACGACGATACCGCCAAACCCGATCATTGATAGCTTTTCCCCGGTCTTACCCAGAATTCGCTTATCCATTTTCGATCTCCTTTGCGTGTCCGCCGAAACTTTCACGACAGTAAATCATGGCTATGTTTTCCTGCGCTATCCAAAATGCCAATAGCTGCTGGAATCCCACAATACTCAAGAAGCTGACGGAGCGATTGTGCGCTCCCGCCTGTGTATAGTGTAGCATAGAGCGTAGAATATGCGTAGCAAGCAACGCTCGCAAGCAACGCTCGCAAGCGATGCTCAGAAGCCGAACTCTGCGCAGACCTCCCGCGCCAACGTCACCCACCGCCCCAGCCGCTCGGGATCGCGGTTAAGCGTATGGACGTCCTTCATCACCAGCTCCAGCGGCCCATCCCCGACCACCCGCAGCGTCTCCCTCAGATCCTCCCGGATCGCCACCTCGTCGAAGTGCCCGGTGCTGATCATCGCCGGGTTGGGCTTGCGGCAGAAGATGTAATCGTCGCCCAGGGCGTCCGCCATCACCGCCTGATCGCACCACGGCGAGATGGAGACCCGCCGCAGATTGGGAATCCGCTCGATCGCGTGCCAGCGGTTGTGAATCGGCTCGCAGCATCCATAATAGCTGAGACCGAACCGGCTGATCAACGGAAGCTGATACGGAAAGACAAACGTCTCGAACATCGCCGGTGAGATGCCCACCGTCTCCTGGGACTCGGACAGCCCCCACAGGTCGGCGACCCGCACCGGATCGCCCGGCGTCCAATCGGGCTGCGGCAGCTCGTCCGTGTACCCCATCGACCCCGACCCCACGTAATCGTCCTCGTTGTTGAGCGTCAGGAGTCCAAGATCCTCAAAGGTGTCGAAGAGCTGGAGAAAATCGTCCCGCAGGAAGGCCATCAGCCGGTGGAGCCCGTCGGGATTGTCGTACATCGCCAGCATGAGTTTCTCCAGGCCGATCAGGTCAATCGCCGACCACGTCAGCCCCGTCGTCCACCAATAACTGCCGCGGAGCCGGATGGGAAGGATGTCACCGAAGTGCGCCTCCAGGAACTGCCGCCATGCCTCGGTGCCCTCCCGGTCGACCGTCACCTCTCGAACGTGGAGTTTGTCGAAATCCTCGTCCAGGTCCTTGATCGGCGGATCCCACGTGTAGCTCCCCAGTTGGCCCTCATTGTCGCCGTGAACCAGCGATTTTTCCACGCCGTAGTCCCCGAGGGTGACGAACCAACCGTACTGGATCCAGGGCTCGATCACGAAATCATCCCCGACCGACTCATACCGGAAGATCACCTCCCGCAGCTTGCGCTCTATCGACCGGGCCCATGCGGCGCGGCACCGCAGCCCCGACAGCGGCACCAGCTCGTCCAGGACGCCGCCCGTCTCCGCCAGGATCATCGGGCGCTGACTGTCCAGCGATGCGTGCCGCGTCCACAACGCCCGGCGCGTGTCCATCACCGGGTCGCCTGCGATCTCCCGTTTCCGTTCCAAAAGCTCCCGCAGAACGCGAATGTCCCCGGAATGAACCTCCCAACGCTCTGTCGTCATCGACTGCCAGCCCCCCTTGACGCAACGCACCTCAATCCCATCCGGCGTCCGCCCGGACCTCCCGGGCGATCCCCACCCACCGGTCGAACCGATCGGGATGGTGCTCGCACGTATGGGTGTCCTTCAAGACCATCTCCATCACACAGTCATTCGCCTGGGTCGCATCCACCGCGTGGCGAATATAGGCCCGAATCCGATCCGCATCGAAGGATCCCACCAGATGCGCGGGATTCGGCTTCCAGGAATAGATCGCCCGATCGCCCAGCCGCTCCGCGCACGCCGCCACCTCCGCAAAGGGAGAGATGGAGATGCGCCGGATGTTCGGGATCGATAGGACGTCGTCCAATTTCCGGGTCAGGTCCTCACAGCACCCATAGCCGGTCAAACCAAAGGGCTTCAGCAACTGCCGCTCGTACCGGAGCGAGAACGCCTCGTGCATCCTCGGCGAGACCCCGGCCAGCTCCTGGGCCTCGGCGCTGCCCCACATATCACACAGACGCACGTGATCGGGATCGAAGCCATCCGCGGGAAGCTCCTCTGTGTAGCCATTGCCGCCGGAGCTCTGGTACGTATCGTCGTTGTTCAACGAGAGGAGGTTCTGCTCCACGTACTGATTCAGCACGTAACGGTGCCCTTCGGTCAAAAACGCCATCGCGTCGTGGACCCAGACGGGATGCAATACCATATCCGTCATCACCTCCTCCAACCCCCGCCAATCGGTGTAGAGCGACATGAGATGGAACGAGATGTGCGCAATGCCCTTCAATCGGACGTCCAGGATGTCGCCGAAAAGGTCCTGGGCCTCCTCCAGCCGCCGTTGAGTCTCCGCCTCGTCGTGCGTGATCCTGGGAAACCGCAGCTTCTCCAGATCTTCCGGCTTGTGAATCACCGGATCGAAACGCCACGCCCCCCGCGCATCCGGGCTGGGGATGCGTTTGGCCTCCAGCCCCCACCCGGAGTTGTGAATCGCTTTCTGCACCGTCCACGTTCGCTCGATGACCGTATCATCGCGCAGATGTTCGTGATAGTAGAGGCGCCGCCGCAGGGCCATCTCCATGCGCCGCGCGCTTTCCCCCGCGCATGCCAGCGCCTCCTCCGGGATCAACTCCTGCCAGGACCCCTCCGGAAAGACCAGGATCATCGGGCGCCGGCTGTCGAGGTCGTTGTGAGCGACCCACTGCGCGCGCCGCTGCGCCTGAATCGGCGCCGAGGCAGCCTCGGCAACCTCACGCGCGAGAGCGCGCAGCGTCGTCCGATCGTGCGAAGAAATCGTCATCGTCATCCTCCTACCCACCCCCTCGCCCGGTGCGAGGCACTCCCGGCACACCCATCAACCCAAACCCACCCCGAGGAACGCAGACACCCACAAGACACCCCCCCGATCAAGTGCCTTGCACCGGCTTCTATCGCCGCTGGTCCGGCGGCGTATGCCCAAACCCCAGCGCATACCGCCACCCCTCACGCCCCGCCCCCAACGCCTCCCGATCCGTCCGCACCACGTCCAGATCCTCCCGGTCCAACGCCGCCGGCAGCAGCGCCACACCCAGGCCCGGCCCTGACGGCACCGGAAGCCGCCCTTCCCGCACCTCCGCATCCAAATCACAGAGCAACGGAAAGTACGTGCGCCGGAACGCCCGCACCGATTCCACCATAAACAGATTCGGAATGTGCGCACCCAGATGCATACACGCCGCGTGCCCGATCGGTCCGGCGATGTTGTGAAGGACCAGCGGGACGCCGAACGCATCAGCCATCGTGGCGATCTTGCGCGTCTCGGTCAGCCCGCCGGTCCACAGCGGCTCGGTCATCACAACCTGGGAGACGTGCTTCTCCAGCCATTCTCGAAGCTGCCAGCGCGTCAGCAGCAGCTCCGAACCGACGATGGGAATCGACGTATGCTGGGAGAGCGCCTTGATCTCATCCGGATGCACCGCGTGAATAGCGTCCTCGATAAAGAGGATATCGAAGGGCGCCAACGCCCGCACAATCCGCTCCATCGCGGAGCGGTGCCACCGGAAGTGGAACTCCAGCCCGATCTCCATCGCGTCACCCACTGCATCGCGGATCTGGCGGATCGGCGCCAGCCCCTTCTCGATAGCCCGGGGATGGATCATCGCCCCGCCGCCCTCCCGGCTGTAGGGATCGAAGGGCCAGATTTTCATCGCCCGAATGCCGTCGTCCAGCAAACTGCGGGCCAGGGCGCCGGCGTCGCGCTGCCAGAGCGCGTAGTCCTCCACCTGCCCGAAGCCGGTGCAGGTGTTATACGTGGGGACGTCCTCGCGCACCCGCCCCCCCAGCAGGTGATAAACCGGGGCGCCGTAATGCTTGCCCATCAGATCCCACAGGGCGATATCGACCGCCGAGAGCGCCCGCATCTCCGCACCGGCGAACCCGTGATAGAGGATGCTGTCAGCGACAGCCTGCCACAGCCCCTCGATATCCAGCGGATCTCGATCGAGAATCAGCGGCGCCACGGTGCCGTGCAGCGCGCCGCGCGATCCCGGAATCTTATCGACCGTCTCGCCGAGTCCCACCCATCCGGTATCGGTGTGAATGCGAACGGTAAGCACCCGGGGATAGGCTCGCCAGTAGAGGCTTTCAACTGCAGTGATCTTCATCGTCGGCTCCTTTGCCCTTCCAGGCGGGACTAACGGGTCAGCACGTCGATCAGCGCACTCAAGAGATACGCCCCCGCCCCCACGGACACCATCCGCAGGGCGAATTTCGCGCGGGAACTCAGCCCCTCCGAGTCCTCGCCCTCGTCGTCGTCCGCTTCGTACGGCCTCGCCGCCCGGGGCACCGCCTCGGAGTCCTCGTCCTCCTCATCCTCGCTCGCATCCGAGGACGTGTACGCGATCGGCCGGCGTCCCGATCCCAACCACCCGATCATCCCACCCAGGCCGACCATCAGCGGGATCATCCCCACCCAGAACATCCGCTCGCTCCACATGAGCCGCGTGCACCTCGTGCCGA
>CAYMAQ010000233.1:0-6503 GCA_964388385.1 uncultured Anaerolineales bacterium
AGCTCAATAACTTCCACGTTTGGGGTGCTTTCTGCACCGCTTTCAGCTTGATTTGGCGGAAGTTATTTGATAGCCAATCCTTAGTTATTCATGATCAGATTCATAATCCGGCAATGCCTCCTCGAATTCCGGTAGGCTCTCCGCCGTCGCCGCGTGCTTGAACAAGGCCTTCATCTGCGCCAGGTCGTCGATGCGAGCCAACACGGCCGCTGTATGGGCCGTGACCTTGTCAAAACGCAGCTCAAGTAAATGAAACACGTCTTCGCGGGTCGCTTGTAGGGCACCTAATTTCTTTCCTTGTTCAAGCCCCTGTTCAAGACCTTCCTCTCGTCCTTGCCGAACCCATTCTTGGGCGATTGTGTTCATAAGCGTACCTCCGTCCTTCGGAAAAGTTTGATCGACCGCCTCATGTAAAACCTCGGGTTGTAACTCCTGGGCTGCGCTGGCCAGATAACGCAGGACGATCTGTATATAATCTAAGCCATCCCTCGCCCGCGTTAAGGCTGCCAATAGGCCCATAAGCCGTGGCAATACCGTGCGCCACTCTTCTCTTGTGTCAAAGACGTGCTTCAGCGCCAATAAGGTCACCTGTTCCATCACGCCACCTGCCAGATCAGCATCACTGTACGCTGAGAGGTCGCACAACACGTATTCGAAATCAGGGATGTGCGATGCCAGTGCCGGCTGGTCCAGGGTCAAGGCGCTAAAATGGGTGGCTACGTTCCAATGTGATGCCCCGTGATAGAATACGACGGGCACGATCGGCGGAAGAGGCTCGACCTTTATGCGCTCGGGATGCTCCCAGATTCGCACCATGTAGCGAAGCACCTGAAAAGCTGTGGCTGGATCCGGATAGCTCTTATGCTCGAAGAGTAAATAGACGTAGGCGGATCCACCCTCGCGTATGTCGACCCGATAAAGCAGATCGCTGATGTGTTCGCGCAACTCCGCATCGACGAACGTGTCCTTGCGTAGTCGCAAGGTGCTCAGATCGAGGATCGCACGGACCCTTTCTGGGAGGTAGTGTTGCAGGAAATCACGGGCAACCTCGGTGCGCCCAAAGGTCGCGCGGAAGAAATGATCATGCGGCTGGTGGGTAACGGACATAGCCCTCCTTAACCTGAACTATCTCTATTATAGCACAGGCTCACTACAATCCATCCGATGTTAACGGATTGCTCATTCACACCGTAGCGCGTCGTGATTGACCTTATCCCCAAACTTTGCTAAAGTGTAGGTGAGTGATATTGCCCGTATTCTCTCAGTGTGCTTTGCCTAACGGAGTCCGAGGAGGGTTGGACCTATGAAATCTATTACCACCGTCAAGCGATATTGGTTGCAGTCCGTCTTTGATATTCGTCTATTGTCTCGCCTCTTTCCCTTGGTGGCCCTGTTTGCGATCCTCGGGTGCGGCACCTCCACGCGCGGACCGGCGTCCGCCCCTGTCTCCGTCGACGTTCCTTGCGACGACTTCGACGAGCAACCGGAGCAGACGCGCGAGATCACCGTCGATGCCGGCAGCACCTTCACCGTGGCGCTGTGCGCGAATCCCACCACGGGGTTCCAGTGGGAGGAGATGGAAGTCGACGATCCCGAGGTGCTTGCGCAAACCGACCGCGAGTACCAGGCGCCGGACTCGGACGCGCTCGGCGCGTCCGGACGGGAGGTGTGGACGTTCGACGCGCTGGCGGTAGGACAGACCACGCTCTCGACGTCCTACGGTCAGCCATGGGAGGGCGGGATCAAGGATCACTGGGCCTTCGATCTGTCGGTCACGGTTGAGTAAATTGCGTGTCGGCGATTAAGGTGGTGTGCAGTGAGGGTTGCGTCGATGGGGGGCCTGGGTGAGGGAGACCTCACCCTTCATCTCATAGACTGCGCCTGGCTCAGGGTCGGGTTTACGGTCTGCTCCCTAACCGATGTATTCTATTCCTGGAGTGCCTAAGGATTTGCTATCAAATAACTTCCGCGAAATCAAGCTGAAAGCGGTGCAGAAAGCACCCCAAACGTGGAAGTTATTGAGCTTTCAGCCCTAAATTAAGTTGATCGATATCCGGCCCGCCTCAAAACTTCGCTATAGATGTTGTCTGCTAATCGGAAGCCCCCGGCTCGAAGCGCATTCATGTCATCCTTAATGTCGTCAAGTAGACCTGCTTGATATCCGGCTAAAAGGATTCCAACACTTCCCTTGATGTGCAATCCAAGTCTATTGGCCTGAGCGCGAGCGAGGTCGTCATCCAAGAGTAGCCACTGTGCGGAGACCTCTTGAGCCAGGACAATGGCTTCTGCTTCACCTTCACCCAGCGTAGCCCTCAGGACCTCGACGGTCAGGGTCTCCGTAATCGACCGCCGTCGAAGCCAGGTTGCCTGCTCAGCAGATCGTGTTAAATCAGCCGCGGGCTTACCCTCTCCCTGGACAACAACTTCCTCCCAAACCGCATCGGGGATCCATATTTCATCGAAGAGCTGTTTGAGCAATAAGAAGCGATCTATCTTAGCGAGAGCGATAAGCGGACTTGCATTGGCGACGACGGGGATCACTTTGGCTCCTGATACCTTGCAGCTCCAACCGTCTCCGCTTCATCTAGTTCGCTTTTCAGTTCTTCGTCCGTGTAAGAGACCCATGCGACCCCTTGTTCACGCGTCGCATCCATGAACTCTGATAGACTGACGCCTGCTAACTCCGCAGCCTTACCTGCTGAAATCCTCCGTCTTCTAAACAACTCCAATGCGACCCAGAGCTGCGCATCTTGTTCCATTTCTTGCCGTGACTTGCGCAGCAAAGGCAACAAATCCGAGGGGAGTTTCAGTTCCAGTGAAACCGTCTCCATAGCATTATCCTCCTTGACGTCACAGTCAAACATTGATAGCTCGAAAGCTGCTCTTGTTTTTACGCTGTGCAAAGGATAGTGACGCGTTTACACGTTGATTCGATTTAACCTCATTGTAGCACAGAAACTCGGTTAAGTGAGAGGTTCCGACAAATATTCTTAAGCCTCAGTTCTTGATCCTCAATTCTTATCCGCCAGCTTCCCCAGCGCCGTCTCGATCCGTGTCAACGCCTCCCGGATGTTCGCCAGCGAATTGGCGAAGCAGAGGCGCAGATAGCCCTCACCGCCCGGACCGAAGGCGGTGCCCGGCAGCACGGCCACCCCCGCCTCGTCCAGCAGATAGTCCGCCATCTCGTCCGATGAGCGCCCGAACGCCGTGATGTTCGGGAAGGTATAGAACGCGCCCAAAGGCATCTGGCAGTGAAGGTTCGGGATGGCATTGAGCCCCGCGACCAGCACGTCCCGGCGCTTCTCGTAGATCGCCACCGTCGCGTCCACCTCCTCCTGGGGGCCGGTCAGGGCCTCAATGCCCGCGTACTGGGTGAAGGTGGCGGTGCAGCCGACCGCGTGCGTGAGCAGCAGGCCGATCCGTTCGGCCAGCGCCTCGGGCATGATCCCGTAGCCCAGCCGCCAGCCGGTCATCGCATAGGTCTTGGAGAAGCCGTCGCAGATCACCGTCCGCTCGCGCATGCCAGGAAGGGTTGCGATGCTCGGGGCCGTCCCACCCTCGAAGACCAGCCGGGTGTAGATCTCGTCGGAGAGCACCCAGGCGTCGTGGCGCCGGGCTGCTTCCGCGATGTGAGCCAGCACGTCGCCCGACAGGACGCCGCCGGTGGGATTGCTGGGCGAGTTGATCACGATCAGCTGGGTGCGGTCGTTGATCCGAGCGTCGAAGGCGTCCAGGTCGAACGCGAAGTCCGCTTGTTCCCGCAGCGGGACGGGCACCGGCGTGCCGCCGGCGACCCGGATCATATCGGCGTAGGTGGGGAAACCGGGATCCGGGTACATCACCTCGTCGCCCGCCTCCACCAGCGCCAGGGTAGGGAAGAAGAGCATCGGCTTGGCGCCGGGCACCACGACCACCTCCTCGGGCAAGACCGTGATCCCCTTTCGACGCGTCGCGTCCTCGGCGATCACCGCCCGCAGCGCCGGCACGCCGGTCGGCGGATTGTAGCCCGTTCGGCCCTGCCGGATCGCCTCGATGCCGGCCTCCGCGACGTTCGAGAACGTCGGGACGTCGGGCTGTCCGATCTCCAGATGAATGATGTCCCGCCCCTCGGCCTCCAGGGCCTGCGCCCGCGCGAGCATATAGTACGCGCCCTCGGGTTTCAATGCTTGTACGCGTTCTGCGAATGACATAAGATCCTCTCTTCTCTTGTGAATCGTGCCCCGTCAGTTATGAGTCAATCGTCAAAAGACCGGGTGGGTCTTGATTTCAGCCTGTGACGTGTTTAGATTTCCGCCTCTTGTGTGTCGCGAAGCGCAAAGAGGGCCACGAGCAGCGCGGTCAGGATCGCGCCCAGGCTCGTAAACCAGGTGAGCGCCGGGCTGCGCTCGTAGAGGAACCCTCCCAGCAGCGAGCCCAGCATCACCGGCAGCACCACCAGGAGCCCCAGTCCCGGACCGCCGGTGCCGCCGGATGAGGGGCAGAGCAGGACCGAGCCCTGGCCCAGGACGGCCATCGCGCGTCCCCGGACGTCGCGCGGGAGCGCGTTCGCCATCAACGCTGCGCTGGCCGGGAGGAAGAACACGTTCGCGAGCCCGATCACCGCGCGGATGAGCAGCACCTGGATGAAGCCCGACGCCGACAGATAGAGCGGCATCGCGATCGCCGTGACCAGCAGTGAGGCGCGAACGAACCGCGCCCGACCGTAGCGGTCGACGGCGATCCCGGCGGGGATCGAGAAGAGGTTGCCCAATCCCATCTCGACCAACAGGATCAGTCCCCATTCGCTGGCCGATAGCCTGATCGTGTCCGTCGCGTAGACCACCCAGTACGGGCTGGCGATGGCGTTGGCGACGAATCCCAGCGTGCAGATGAGGGCGACCGCCTTCACCGTGGTCGGCAGTGTCCTCAAGAGATCCGGGATGCATCCGTAGGCCTCCCGGAATGCGTTAGGCAGCTCTTTGAGGCTCAATCCCTCCGTCGGCGACTCTGACGTCTCGCGCAGAAAGCGGTGGCTGATGGCGGCATTCAAGGTGTAGATCACCGTCATCGCTCCGTAGAGCACCCGCATGCCCGTCTCGTTGCCGTGGGCCTCCAGGACGAGCCCCGCCAGGTAGGGGGCGACGAGGGACAGCGTGCCCGCGATGGTGTTCATCACGGCGACGCCCTTGCCCCGATCCTCGGGCGCCAGCGAGTCGGCCAGGATCGCCGACGAGGCGGGGAACTGGATCACCATCAGCCCCCGGAGAAGGGTGGCGACCGCGAGCACCTGCCAGCTCGGGGCAAGCACGTACAGCAGCAGGATCGCGCTCGACACGTAGCCGCTGACGGCGATGAGCCTGACCCGGCCGACGTGATCGGCAATGTGTCCACCGATCGGGAACATAATCAGGCCCGCCAGCGGGCTCAACGCCGTGATCAAGCCGATCTGCTCCGGGCTCCCGCCCAGGGCCAGGATGTAGAGCGACGCGTACGGAAAGGCCATGCTGCGGCTGAGCTGGCCCAGCGCCCGGGTGATGGTGAGCACCAGGACGTTGCCGTGCATGAAAGATACGCGTTCTCGGAGATTCAGGGATTCCAGCATAGGAGACATTCGTCGTCGGAGGGCGATGTGACCGCGTCAGGTCGAGTCTGCCACGGCTTTGAACCGTCCTATGGCCTCGATATGCTGATCCGGTGTGTACCCCAGCCCCATCGTGTTGATGCAGACGTGGGTGACCTGCATCGCTCGCAGGCGTTCGAGGGCCTCGGCCCAGGTCTCTTGACGCCACCGGCGCGCGTCGATGCGCACGTCGACGCCGAACGCCCCGGGATCCCGTCCCGCCTCGCGGATATAGCCGCGCAGACGCGTCAGGTTCTCGGCGAGCGAGTCGAGCAATTGGTGATTGGGCATCCAGCCGTCGCCCAACTTTGCCATCCGGCGCAGCACGGCTTCGGCCCCGCCCCCGAACCAGAGGGGGATGGGGCGCTGGATGGGCAGGGGATGTAGACCGACGTCCGGCAGATGGTGGAACTCGCCGTCAAATTCGACCAGGCGCCGCGTCCAGAGCTTGCGCAGCACCTGGACCTGCTCCGCCTCCCGCCGTCCCCGGCTGTGAAAGTCCATATCCAGCGCTTGGTACTCCGCGGGGTTCCAACCGACGCCCACGCCGACCCGCAGCCGTCCGCCCGAGAGCACGTCGACTTCGGCGGCCTGCTTGGCCACCAGCACCGTCTGCCGCTGGGGCAGGATCAGGATCCCGGTGGCAAACGCGATCCGCTCCGTGACCGCGGCCAGGTGCCCGAAGAGCACCAGCGGCTCGTGGAACATCGTCGTGTAGTCGTACGGGCCTTGCTGCCAGGGGCCGGGATTGGCGGGGTTGGCGCCCACCACGTGGTCGAAGGCCAGCAGGTAATCGAACCCCAGATCCTCCGCCGCCAGGGCGTAGCTTCGTATCGTCTGGGCGTTCGTCCCGATCTCCGTTTGGGGAAAGACGACACCGTATTGCATCACAAGGCTCCTTTCG
>CAYMAQ010000234.1:0-6469 GCA_964388385.1 uncultured Anaerolineales bacterium
TCAAGATATGGATGGTACCAACAACAGTAGCGAACGGCTGATTGGATGGTGGATCGCTGTGTCCAACACCAGGAGGTGGAGTCGATGGTGAAGATCGAAAGAAAAGCCCGCTATATCCTTCCTTTGGCTGCTTTCACCGTTGTGGTCATCATTTCTGGACTGTGCTTAAGCGCTTGCGTCGCAGAAAACGGATTGAGGTGGAAGCAGATCGCTGCGGGCGAAGGCTACAACGTCCCTGGAGACCGGCAATTCGGACCCATCAGCGACTATGTTTACCTGGGACAGCAACCCAGGCTAATTGTCATTTCTGATGAGGCTGCTGTCGGTTCTATACAGGATCGTGTTTTGCCTTCTCATCGCAGGCGTATTGCCCGAACAGACTTTGCAACACACTGGGTAGCTGTTGTCTATCAAGGCTTCAAGTGTAGGCCGGGATACTCCGTTCAGGTGAGCAATGTGGAATTAGATGGCGACACCGTGATAATTTACGCCAAATCCTTGGAACCCACGGAAACGGACTGTTTGCGACAGGTAGGCACCTCACCCTACGCGGTTGTGAGAATCCAAAAGCCACGAGCGCTCGGTGACGCGCGTATAACATTTGCCGCTAGCCTGAACGGGGAGATCTTCTTTGAAACGTGTGCCTTACCAGGAGAGTATGTTCCTTGGCACCCGTTGATCAACGATCCTGAGACCGTAGGTGTCTACGAAGGCCGCTTGCCCCGAATAGCTGTTGTCACTGAGGAAGAGGAACTCCTATCAGTAGAGGGCGTGCCAGCTCCTTCTCTGAGACAGCTAGCTGAGGTCAATTACAGGGAGCGCGTTGTTGGCATTGTGTTTCAAGGCCGCAAAGGGACCACGGGATATCACGTGGAAGTCATCCACATCACGCGCGAGCACGATACCATTCATATTTGCGCGCAGGCGCATACCCCTCGACCCAATCAGCCGACAGGTGGCGCTGTCACATCACCGTACTATGCGTTCCAGTTCGAAAAGACCGAGGATTTGATGGGTGAGTTTACGTTTGTTCTGACCGACGATCATGATGGTCAGCGGGAGTTGGCACGCCAAACACACGTCATCCACTAGCTTCTGAGACACCCGAGGAGGATCAAACATGCGTTCTGGGGCGAAGGTACGGATACTTGTCGTCGTTGGAGTGTTCGGAGTCCTTATTTTTGGCATCGGCATCACATCCAATCATCCGCTGGCACTGTCGCCTATGGAGTCACCTTTAGCTACGCCCTCGTCTTCTATGACGTCACCGTTACCAACGCCGGCGTTACCACCATCTCCTACACCTTCGCCCACCATATCGCCCGGCTTACCAAACGGTGAGCGGGCAATCCTGTTCGTTGCCCAGCATCGAGATATGCTAAGAGATCAACTAAAACTCGTGGAGTCGACCGTTACGATTCTTCCGTTGACGGGTGTCAGTCTCTGGAGAGGTGCGGTCTTGGAGCTTGATTCACGGCTCCATTACCTCCACGAGGTTTTCATTCGCGAAGACACAAAGCAGATGGTGACGGGCTCACTTGATCCCTCAACGTTCTGGCAGGCTGAGGAGGAAGCATTCCGCAATGAGCATCACGCGATGATTGCGAATCTGGCAGCTAAGCGCGGGAAGGTAGCAGTCGATGATCTGGAAGTCGCTGTGGGATCGCTCAGAAAGGATGCTAGTAGCGAGCAGTTTGTATGGACGGGTAAGGCCATACATTCTCGGAGTGGTGAGGTGTATCGAGTCGCGATAGACGAGCGTGGTCAAGAGCTTGATCCTGTTGCGCTGGAGGATGGGGGCTTTACTGAATATGGCAAACTGGAGCCTAGACTGTTTCATCTTCTGCCAACATTGCGATCCACAGAGATGCTGCGAGTGCTGCTTTGGACTCAGGAACCGGACCTTGCCAGCGTGAACCAAGAACTGGCTCGTCTCTATCCTGAGCTCAAGGCCGGCTACTACGCCAGCGGACAACCATTTGACGGGCGCGGGCGACCTGTGTCGGCTGATGAGAAGGTCCTAGTGGAGATTAGAAACGACTACAATCGGCTCCTGACTGACGCTCATCTCAGGGCAGCGGAGCCGATCCTGGATTACTTGAAGCAACGCGGATTCGAGGGATCTGCCATGAAGAGCTTCCCCGGCGTGTTTGCCAAACTACCTGTCGCTGTTATCCGGGACCTGAGTGAAACCAAGTTCGATGGCCTGTCCAATATCTATCTTGGCGAGATCGAGGTTGAACCTCAGATGGACAATGTGGATGATGCGATCCAGATTTCTTCAGTTTGGGAGAGGGGATACACCGGCAATTTCAGCGGTTGGAGCCCGCCAATGCGCCTCGGTGTAATGGACACCGGAGTCGTAGATCAATACCCGACGCACCCGGCCTTTTCCGGCAAGGTGATTCACCGTCCATTCCATGATAACCAGAGCCTCCACGCTGCACAGATCGCTGGCGTGATGTTTGGCAACGATCCAACTCACCCTGAGTATCGAGGTGTCGCCTATGACAGTGTCGATCTTGTCAGTGTTGGGATCGACGATCAAGCAAGCTGGCAGAGTATCGACGACGGTCTCGATGGGCTAGTAGACAATCATGCTTACGTGATCAACATCAGTCTCAACCTCTATGGATATCGTGACATGCACCCATCCGACAGAGTTCTTGACTATGTCGTGCGCTACCGAGATCCGACGATTGCTGTCATCGCGGGCAATAATGGCAATCAACCCCCGCATCTTTACTACGTCAACAGTCCAGGCAAGGCCTACAACGCAATCACGGTTGGGGGCTTTGAGGACAAGAACACACCGTCCTGGGGCGATGATGAGATGTGGCCGGAATCCTGCTATCGAGACCCGTACGTTGATGGGTACAATCCTAACTATCCGAGGGAGCATCGCAAGCCGGATGTTGTCGCAGTGGGCCATGATGTAACTGTCATCTATGACACATTGGGAGATGACTACGTGTCAGTGGACGGCACCAGCTACGCAGCGCCGCAGGTTGCCGGCTTGGCGGCTCTGCTTATTCAACGTTACCCGTGGCTGCGAACGAATCCAGAGGCCATCAAGGCCATTATTATGGCATCCGCCCTCAATGAAGTATGGGAATGGGCTGGGCCCTATGACTACCGGGATGGCGCAGGGGGTATCAGCGCTGCCTTTGCCTTTGCCGTTCACGATAGAGGTGGGTGGGCCCATCATATCATCCATGACATCACCGATCTCAGTGATCCTTCAAATGTGTTCAACGGGAATGAGAGCGACTACGATTTCAAAGGATCGGATACGGCCATATGGGATGCTGGGACAAACTCCTATGCCCGTAGGGGGGAACGAGTTCGTGCAGTTCTCTGTTGGAACTCAAATCCCGATGGTGCGAATCTGGATGGGGTAGGAACAGATGAGCTGTCAACAGATCTGGATTTGCGGATAGTAGATCCTGACGGCGCGCTGGTCCCCGGAGCCTCATCGCTGTCTATGTACAACAACTGTGAGATCTCTGATTTCGTCGCGCCTAAAACCGGTGAATATGCCCTGCGGGTGAAATACTACGCCGTGGGTACCGAAGGTCCAGACCTTGGTCTTGGTATGGCATGGTTACCCATACCGCAGGCGTACGTGCCAGTGGTGCTGAACGACTATCCCTAAATTGGCGTCAGCAGGCCAACGACGATCTCCTCACATCGGGCATTCGGGAACACCTGGAGTTTGGTGGCGCCGGCGTCAAATTCGCTGCTACCGGTGTGTCGGCGGCTTGACTTCAGTAACAGTATCTTTTGACAGAACCGTAAGCCCTTCGGTAACATTATCTTTTGACTTGACACGGCCGTCGCCATCACGAAGGTGGTGCGGAATGACCTGTTAATCGGCTTCCACCTGGCCCTGGACCTGACGCGTGACACCCTCGTGCTGCAGATGATGCGGCGCGATCAGAAGAAGGGAACGCGGATTCACCGGGTCGGCGGTTGGGGACACGACATCGTGGATTGTTTTTCGTGGAATGCATCGGCGCGCGCCCCGCTGGCAATCCTCGATCTGATTGCTCGCAGCGGTGAGGCCTTTGATGCGTTGGCATCCCGATTGTCATCAACCTACGTGGAACGGGGGCCGCTACTGTTACCGGTCATCGAATCTGCGAGGGATGCCTGCCACAAATCAACGACGTCTTAACACAGTTCGTGGTAGGTCGAGAGCGGGCAACGGCGCCAGCTCGATGATAAGAATCCATTCATATCAATCTCAAGTGGGTTCATCAGGACATTAGGGTCGTTTTCTAAAGCGTCACGGCGATGAATCGCCGACTACGAGCGGATCGCATATCGGCGGAGGGTTCGCTCACTTCCATTGACAACCCGGCAGGCCGCTCTCGCTCAGTCCGGCACGACGTCAAACGGATCGGGTTTCGCCGGATTCACGCCCAACGTCTCAGCCATCTCGACGGTGCCCCGGTCGCTCTCGAATTCGACCCACAGCGGGAAGTGATCCGAGACGCGATACGACATCTGCCGCAGGGTGAGCTCCTGGTAGACCGATCCGGCGAAGTCGATCACCCCCGCGCGCTCGCTGGCGAGCATATCCAGATCGCCCATAAACCACGCGATCTGATCGTAGTACTTTGGTTCGGTGGCGTAGGTCGTCTTGAGATCCTGAAGCTGGTCGGGAACCACGAGCCCGGTCCGGACAAACGCCTGGAAGAGCGGATTGTCGCCCCGTTTATCGACGTTGAAGTCCCCGAGCACGATCAAGTTGTTCTCCTCGCCCCCCGACTTGGCGCGATCCCGGATCTCCTCGGCCACGTAGTCGGCCAGCGACCGCAGTTCGTGGAGACGATCCTCCGGGACGTCACCGTACTTGATGTGCGCGGTGAGGAGCGCGAAGGAATCGGCCACCGACCGGAATCCCACGATGTACGGCGAGCGGTCGAACTGCATCGCGGGCACGCCATCCTCTGTCGGCGGCAGCACGATCTCACCGGCGAGGCCCGACGGCTCCACCCGACGTCTGTCGTAGACGAAGGCCAGCCGCTCCGCGTTGCCGCCCGTACCGGCGGAGACATCGCTGACAATCAGCCCCCAGTTCGGCCCCAGGAAGTCCTCCAGCAGCATCCGGACTGCCGTCGTATCCCGTTTGACCTCCTGGATCGCGAGGACGTCGAACCGGCGGACGAGCTCCGCGATACAGGCCATCGCGCGCAGATTGCGCTTGGGACTGCCCAGGTTCTCGTCCCACGCCTCGTAAACGCGGCTGAACGTCCGAATGTTCCACGTCCCGATGATCAAGTTCCGATCGACCAGCTTCGGGGGCAGACGGGCGTCGCGGACTCGACGCCGCAACCGGATAACGTCTTCGACAACCTGACGAGGATAGTCACTGTAATTCACGCGTTACCTCCCATCAAGGAAAACCTTATGCTTAGGGCTGAAAGCTCAATAACTTCCACGTTTGGGGTGCTTTCTGCACCGCTTTCAGCTTGATTTCGCGGAAGTTATTTGATAGCCAATCCTTAACTCAAACAGACGAAAATGGGGTCCACACTCACAGCGCACTGAAACTCACCATGCGCTGATACTCCTCATCCCACAGGTTCATCCGCAGGGACTTGAGGCTCCCGCGAATCGTCACCGGCTCGACCGTCCGCAGGAAGGGGATGGCCTCGTAGCTCGCCTGCAAATGGTAATTGGGGATGCGCGGGCGGATGTGGTGGATATGATGGAATCCGATGTTCCCGGTCACCCACTGCAGGACCGCCGGCAGTTTGTAGTACGAGCTGCCCTCCATCGCCGCCCGCATCGGATCCCAGGTCTCGTGGCGCGCCCAGTAGACGCCCTCAAAGACGTGCTGAACGTAGAAGAGCCACACGCCGAGTGCGCCCGCCACAAGCATAATCGGCACTTGAATCAGCAGATAGGTTCTCAGCCCGATGGTGAATCCCGCCAGCACGAGGATGGCCGCAATCGCCAGGTTCGTGACGATAACGCTGACGCGCTCGCGCTTGGCAGCGCCCTTGGAGGCGAAGCGGTGCGCAAGCAAAAACATGAACGCCGGGCCCAAGCCGAACGTGACGATGGGCGTCCGGTAGAACCGGTAGGCCAGCCGCTTCATCAGGGGAGCCTCCCGGTACTCCACGACCGTCATCGTCCAGACGTCGCCCTCCCCACGGCGGTCGAGATCGGCGACCGTCGCGTGGTGCCGGGCGTGGGAATGCCGCCACTCATCGTACGGGGTGAAAGTCAGGATACCCGTCACGTAGCCCAGGATCCGGTTCGCCCGTCGGGAGGCAAAGAAGGAGCCGTGGCAGCAGTCGTGAAAGAAGATGAAGATGCGCACCAGAAACGCGCCTGCTACCAGGATCAGGGGCAGCACGGTCCAATACGAGACGCCCCGGTTGAGCATCAAGACCATCGCGATCCACAGGGCGAGATACGGGACGAACGTGTTGACGAGCTGCCAGATCGCTTTCCG
>CAYMAQ010000235.1:0-6339 GCA_964388385.1 uncultured Anaerolineales bacterium
CTCATCTGGGGGCTCCAATTTGCCCAGGCCGTCCCTTTCTGGATTGCGAGCCCGCTGAGCAGCCTCGGATCCATCCTGCAGTTCCTGCTCGCCCTTCTTTTCGACCTTTACGGGCTGGCACTCTTTGTGCGCATCCTCTTCGGATGGCTGCGCGTGCCGTACACCAGCCCGGTGATGCGATTCCTTTGGTCGATAACGGAACCCCTGCTCGCGCCCATCCGGCAGGTACTTCCGCCCTTTTACGGGATCGACTTCTCGCCGATCGTGGCCTATCTGCTCCTCCGCTTCTTGCGTCAGATCGTCTTCACGATGCTCTCCTGGGTCTTCTGATCGCCCTGCGGCTTGAAGTCCCGAGGTACACGGGCCGCTACAGGTTCGTGACGAACTCGCGCAGCCGCGCGATCCCGCGCCGGATGGTCCCCAGGTCGGTGGCGTAGGAGAGGCGGATGTGCGCGTCGGCACCGAAGGCTCCCCCGGGCACAGCGGCGACGTGTTTCTTTTCGAGCAACTGCTCGCAGAAGGTGAGCGAGTCCAGCCCCGTGGCGGAGATATCCGGGAAGACGTAGAATGCGCCTTGGGGCTCGAGGCACTCGACGCCGGGTATGGCCCGAACCTCCGAGACGATCAGATCCCGACGCGTCTGGAAGGTCGCCCGCATCTCGGCGACGGCCTCCTGCGGGCCGGTGAGTGCGGTGATGGCGCCGTACTGCGCGAAGGTGTTAGCGCCGGAGGTGCTGTGAGACTGGATCGCTTTTGCCGCCTGGATCACCGACTTCGGCCCGGCGACGTAACCCAGCCGCCATCCGGTGGCGGCATAGGCCTTGCTGAAGCCATTGCAGGTCAGGGTCTGGGCCTCCAGCCGTGGATCGAGGCTGGCAAGGCTGACGTGCGGTTGGTCGTTGTAGATGAGTTTCTCGTAGATCTCGTCGGCGACGACGATCAGATCGTGGGCGAGGATCACCTCGGCGAGAGCGTTCAGCTCCGCCCGGGTGTAGACGGCGCCGGTGGGATTCGCCGGAGAGTTGAGGATCATCGCCCGGGTGCGGGGGGTGATGGCGTCTTCGAGCTGCCGGGCCGAGACCTTGAACCCGGAGGCCGGGGTGGTCTGTATCGCGACCGGGGTCGCACCGGTCAATTTGACGATCTCCGGGTAGGTGACCCAGTAGGGTGCAGGCATCACGACCTCATCGCCCGGGTTGAGAACAGCCATCATGCTGTTGTAGAGCGCCTGTTTGCCGCCCGTCGTCACCAGGATCTGATCGGATGGATAGGAGAGGCCGTTTTCGGAGGCGAGCTTCTCGGCAATGCGGTCGCGCAGCTCGGGCAATCCCGCCGTTGGGGCGTATTTGGTCTTGCCGGCGTCCAGGGCCGCCTTGGCTGCGTCACGAATGTGGGCCGGGGTGACGAAATCCGGCTCTCCGACGCTGAAGTCGCAGACGTCGCGTCCCTGCGCTTTCAGGCGCTTGGCCTTGTCGGAGATGGCGAAGGTCATCGAGGGGGTCAGGTTTCCAATCCGGTCAGCTAGTTGTATCACGGTGCACTCCTTCACATAGGGATATTGTCATATCGGCCTGCCCATTGTACTCAAGGGCGGTGGACGGTCAACAGCGGTGGCGTTTGCGGATCAAAAATCTGGACGACTGACGGAGGTAGGATGACGCGTTTGACGGCATTGGAGACGTGGCGGGAGGCGGTGCCGCTGATGGGGCGCGGTTACCACGAGGATCTGCTCGCACGTGTGAACGCAGAGCGCGGGACCGAGACGATCTACCCGCCCGAGGGGCGGGTGTTGGCGGCGCTGCAGATGACGCCCTTCGACCGGGTGAAGGTCGTCATCGTAGGGCAGGACCCCTATCATGGGGACGGGCAGGCGGATGGATTGGCCTTCTCGGTCCCGGAGCCGGTCAAGGCGCCGCCCTCGCTGCGCAATATCTTCAAAGAGATCGCGCGGGACGTCTACGATGGGGAGGATCGGAACTTCTCCACCGATTTGAGCCGGTGGGCCGTGCAGGGCGTGCTCCTCCTCAATGCCAGCCTGACCGTTCGGGCGGGAGAGGCAGGCTCGCACCGCGGTCTGGGATGGGAGCGCCTGACGGACGGGATCATCGCGCAGCTCAGCGACCGCCGCGATCATCTGGTCTTTATGCTCTGGGGCAACTTCGCGCGGGCCAAAGCGGCCCTGATCGACGAGGCCCGGCACCTCGTGCTCGAAGCCCCGCATCCCTCGCCCCTCTCCGCGTATCGGGGGTTCTTCGGTTGTGGGCACTTCTCCAGAGCCAATGCGTATCTGGCGGAGCACGATAGGGGCCCCATCACGTGGTGAGACGCGATGCGCGTCTCGTTTGGAACTTTTGGCTCCCGTTGACGTATAGAGTATAGTGATCAAAGGTTTTTCACGTCCACGACCGGAAACGTGTGGGCTGAACAGAAACCTCTGATCTCTTGAGGGTTGAAACGGTTGCTCATTTCGCCGATCATCCGTATAATGAAGCAAAGGGAGGATGTCACGTATGGAAGGGCTTCTGGATCTAGCATCCGCGTTTGGCCTGTCCACCTCGGCCGGGCTGAATGCCTATATTCCAATGCTCACCGTCGCGCTGCTGGCGAAGTTCACCCGGCTGATCGAGCTGCAGGCACCGTGGGATGCACTGACGAGCTGGTGGATCATTGCACTGTTGCTGGTCCTGCTGGTCATCGAGGAGATTGCCGACAAGATCCCTGCCGTGGATACGGTCAACGACGTCGTTCAGACGCTCATCAGACCGACGGCGGGTGCGGTGCTCTTCGCGTCGACCACGCAATCCACCATTAACCTGCACCCGGTGCTGGCTTTTGGATGCGGGGTGATTCTCGCCGGCGGGGTCCACGCGGTCAAGGCTGGGGTGCGGCCCGCGGTCACGATGGCGTCGGCAGGCACCGCGAACCCCATCGTCAGCACGATTGAGGACGCGGTCGCGGTGATCACGTCGCTCGTTGCGGTGATTATGCCTTACCTGATCGGTATCTGGCTGCTGCTGCTGATCGTCCTGATCGTGCTCATCGTGCGGTGGCGCCGCCAACGGGCTGCCGCTCGCGTCAGCGAGGACGGTTGAGCCGGGGACGGTTGGCCCGATTGCGCGTTTTGCCCGTCGGAGGCACGTTACGTCCCGCGGGCAAGCTTTGTGGATCGATGTTGAGGCGTGGTGTTGTTCAAGAAGGATTTTTAGCTGCACGACAAGGATAAGGGAGGAAACGATGACCGAGGAATCACGGACGCCGGAGCCCAACGAGCAGGAAGAAGAACAGACGCAGCCCGAGGCAGAGGAAATGCCGTCACCGGAGGGGCAGACTGTCGTATCGCCGCCTCCGCTGCCCGAGGAAACACCCCCAGAGATCCCGGAGGAGGAGACGCCCAAGGAGACCGTCGTGGTCACACCCTCGACGCCGCCGGAGCCCGAACCCCCCGAGGTTCCCAGCCCGTTCGCTGAGCCCGGCGAAACCGCTGAGCCCGGCGAACCCTCGGAAGGGCCGCAGCCGTCGGGACCGGTCGCCGCAAGCACCGGTGGGATCGATGAAGTCTCACCCGTAACGCCGCCACCGTCGGCCCAGGCGCCGACGGCGAAGACCGGTGCCGCTGGTGAGAAGAAAAACAATACGACGCTGATTATCATCATCGTGGTTGCGGTGCTGCTGGTTCTGTGCTGCTGCTGTATCATCGCCCTCGTAGTGTTTAGCGGCGTCTGGGAGGATCTGATGTGGGAACTGCGCCATATGTACCTGGGGAACAACCTCGTCCGGCATCTCCTGATGTAACGTCGTTGTCCCTTGTCGCAGCACGTTCAGCTGATATCCCCCGGATTTCCGGGGGATTCTTTTATCCTTTGTTTACCGCCGAGACCTATTATCATGAGTCTGGGTAAGGTGCCAGGCACGTCGGCGCTTTTTCGCCAACGTGCCCGGCACCTGGCTTCATAAGCGACAGCCACAGCACAATAATCAAGGAGGCCGAGTGACCGAAAAGCTATTTGACCTGAATATCGAGGAGATGCTGGAAAACTGGGAGGTGCATCACGCGCTCCGTGAGGTGATCGCCAACGCGCTGGACGAGCAGTTTCTCTCCGACACTGAACCGATCGAGATCTTTGAGGACGATAAAGGACACTGGCACGTGCGCGACTACGGGCGGGGGCTTGAGATCGCGGACTTCACCCTGAGTGAGGACCCTGAAAAGCTGAACGCGTCCTCCGGTGTGATCGGATCCTTCGGCGTGGGGCTGAAGGATGCGCTGGCGACCTTTCACCGCCGAGGCGTCGGGGTTGAAATCCGCGCCTCCCGGGGGACGTACCGGCTGGACACCGCCGAGAAACACAACTTTGACGAGATCGAGACGCTGCACATCCGCTACGACGACGCCCCAACCGGCATTCGGGGCACCGAGTTTATCCTCAGCGGGGTCTCCAAGGAGGACGTCGATCTGGCAAAGTCCCTCTTCATAGCGTTTGCGGGTGAGAACGTGATTGAGACCACGCCCTACGGTCAGATTATGCGCCGTCATCCCCAGGGTGCCCGGGTCTATATCCAGGGCGTGCTGGCGAACGAGGAGCCGAACTTCCTTTTCTCTTACAACATCACGGACCTGACGCCCACGATGAAGAAGCGGCTGAACCGCGAGCGGTTCAACGTGGGCCGCACGATCTACGCCCCCCGCATCCGCAGCATTCTCAAGGAGGCGGAGAGCCCCGCAGTCCACGAGCGTCTCGTCGAGGCGGTGCGCAACCAGAGCAGCGGGCCCACCTACGATGAGATGGGATGGATTGAGATCAGCCAGATGGCCCTCAACCTGATGCCCCAGCAGCGGAAGGTCGTCTATTTCACCGAGGACGAGATCGAGTCCCGCCCGGACGTCTTCAGCAGTGTCCTCTCGGAGGGATACGAGCCGGTGACGATCACCGAGCAGCAGAAGGCGCGGCTGGAGCAGCAAGAGGGGCAGAAGCCGGTCCGCAGCGGGGGCGGCGAGAGCAGCGGCTCCGAGGTCCGCACCGTCGTGAAGTACGTCGAGGCGTTCCGGAAGTCGTTCGAGTATCAATTCGTCGGCCCGGTCTCGCTCGATCCGGAGGAGCGCGCCGTCTATGAGAAGACCCGCGAGATCGAGGCGGTCGTGGGGCTCGATCCCGAGGCTGCGCCCGAGGTGCGCATCTCGGAGAATTTACCTTTCTCCCGCCAGCGCGCCGGCGGCACCTGGGATCCCTCGCTCCGGGCGGTGATCATCGAGCGGGGCAAGCTGGCGTCCCTGGCGGAGTATGCCTCGGCGCTGCTCCACGAGCTGGTACGGGCGACCGCCCAGGTGGCGTATCTCACGCCGGAGTTCGAGCGGGTGCTGACGCAGTATCTCGGTCAGGCTGCCGCTGCCGCGGTTGGCGGTGGGGCGGCAGCCTCCCCGGCATCGTCGGATGATCGGTTCGATGAACCCCCGTTTTGATCGCGGCATGCACAGGCGCGTCGGCGGCGATTCATCGCCGTGAAGGCGTTCATCGTGAAAAACAGATCGATATCGTGTATCATTGAATCCTATGATTGAACCACCGGATACCGTCCAGCGGAAACTTGAGACCCTGCCGAAGAAGCCCGGCGTCTATCTGATGCACAACGCCAAGGGCGAGGTGATCTACGTCGGCAAGGCCGTCAACCTTGCCAGCCGGGTGCGCTCCTACTTCCACAAGTCCGCCCAGATGCACCCGAAGACCCGCCGCTTGGTGGGTGAGATCGTCGACCTCGAATGGATCATCACCGAGTCCGAGATCGAGGCCCTGATCCTCGAGGCCAACCTGATCAAACGGCACCGCCCGCGCTACAACGTCCGCCTCAAGGACGACAAGCGCTATCCCTACCTCAAGGTCACCGGTGAGGCGTTTCCCAAGGTGCTGATCACCCGCCGGATGAAGCGGGACGGGGGGCAGTACTTCGGCCCCTATACCTCCACCCGGGCCCTGCGCGAGACCCTCGACCTGCTGCGCCGGCTCTTCCCCTACCGCACCTGCGACCGCACGATCACCGGGGAGGACCGCCGGGCGTGTCTGTATCACGATCTTCAGCTCTGCCCTGCGCCCTGCATCGGCGCGGTCGACCAGGAAGAATACAACGAGACCATCGATCAGCTCCTCCGCTTTATGAACGGCGAGACAGAGGACGTGATGGCCGACCTGCAGGAGGCGATCGAGGAGGCCGCGGCGACCCTGCAGTTCGAGCGCGCCGCCCAGCTCCGCGACCGCTTTCAGGGGCTCCAGCACGTGATGAAGCGGCAGCGGATCATCTCCACCGCCGCCACCAACCAGGACGTCGTCGCCCTGGCGTGCGACGACG
>CAYMAQ010000236.1:0-6336 GCA_964388385.1 uncultured Anaerolineales bacterium
GGGAGGGCAGAGCGCGGCCCCTGTGTCGATTGCGGCACGCTCCTTTCTGTGTTATCATGATTTTAACGCGCTAGGGTCCCGTCAAATCTTTTTCTCCGAACCTCACACAAGCGTTGCTGCAATCGCGACCTTTTGAGAGATTCACGGACAGCCTCCAACGGCGATGATGGATCGGATCATGAACAACTAAAGTGTGTCTGCGTTTCCATGGGTCTCATAGAAAAGTTCAGCGTTTTATGTCCGGATCTGTAGGAGAGAAACTATGATCACACAGAATGTACAGGCGGACGTGACGGGATACCAGGACGGGGCACAAGCTCGGGGTGTTGATTCAGAGATGTCGACGTCCCAGGCGGATCGGGACGTCACACAGAAACCCCATGGATCTGAGTGCGCTGACGTCGAGCCATCCGGAGAGGAAGAGGACGAAGACCTCCTGAACACTCAACAGTCTCGGACGCTCGCGCAGCTCGCGCACCGCGAAGACACCTATGGACGCCGGGCCAAAGCCCTGATCGCGCTGCACCGGGGAAAGACCCAGGCGGATGCGGGCTCAGCCTCGGGACTTGCGCCGAGGACGGTGCGTTATTGGTTGGCCCGTTTTCGCAGCGAACAGCTGGGGATCTTTCCCGACAAGGTTCTGAACGAGGTCCGGGGGCCGGCAGAGGCCCTGGATGAGAAAACGGATAATCCCCGCGCCGCTTCCCACACACCGGGCATCCTTCCCGACGACACCATGCCCGAAGCCGCGCGGAAAACGCTGTACTTTCACTTTGCGCGCATGCTCACCGCCGAATCGGGCACCCGCAGGGGTGAGGATATCGAAATCCTGCACGAGATGCGGGTGGCAACCCGGAGGATGCGGGCAGCGCTGCGGGTTTTCAAGCCCTACATCGACTGGAGGGCGATCAAATCCCACCGCAAAGCGATCAAACACACGTGCAGAGCGCTGGGTGCGGTCCGGGACCTGGACGTCTATCATCAGAAGACGAAGGGTTATATCGACGCAAAGGCGGAGAACAAAAGCCCGGATTTGGACCCCTTGATCGGCGCTTGGACGCAGGCTCACATGAAAGCGCGCGATCGGTTAATCGACTATCTGGACGGCGACCGCTACCGCGAATTCAAGGAGGACTTTGAGGTTTTCCTCCAATCCCCTTTGCCGGCCCCGGCCCCCGAGCAGGCGGGCGGAACCATCATCCCGCATCAGGTGCGGCACGTCGTCCCGGTCGTCATTTACAAGCGGCTGGCCCACCTACACGCTTTCGACGGGTGGATCCTGAAGCCGGGCGTCCCCCTCGATCGGTATCACCGCCTGCGCATCGCAGCCAAGAACCTGCGGTATGCGCTCGAGTTCTTTGGAGAGGTGTTGGGGCCGGAGACCGAAGCGATCGTCGATCACCTGAAGGTCGTCCAGGATCACCTCGGCGATCTTCAAGATGCCATCGTCGCCATCCAGAAACTGCGGAACTTCTGGATGTGGGGCACACTGGACGAACCCAAGAAACTCAAATCAAGCCGCATCGAGACGCTCCCGGTCATCGCACCCGACGTCGCGCGCTACCACGCCGATAAGCAGGCGGAGATCCAGGATCTGCTGGACGCCTTCCCAGACGTCTGGCAGTGGTTCCACAGCGATAACTTCAGCGCGCGCATTGCCCATGCCGTCAGCGGCTTATAAGCTGGTTTCCCAGCAAGCCCTCGCCCATTCCCTAACGACCTATCAACCCCATACCCAAGGAGTCGCAACCGATGCCTGAATCAGCGTTCAGCCAAGCCAAGTGGATCTGGAGTCAAGCGTCGGACGTTTATGGCTACAACCAGGCCATCATCGCCCGGCGGACATTTTCCATCGAGTCCTTCGATCGTGCGGTGATACGCATCACCGCGGACAGCGCCTACCGTCTGACGATCAACGATCGATGGGTGAACGACGGACCGTGCCGAAGCTGGCCCGAGCACTATCAATATGACGAGATCGACGTGACCGCTTACCTGCGTTCCGGCGAGAACACGATCCAGATCATCGCCCGGTATTGGGGCACAGGCACGTTTCACACCGTTCCGCAGCAGGCAGGCGTGCTGGCGGAGCTGGTCACGCAGGAGGATACGGATTCAGAGGCGCTTGTTCTCTCGACCGATGACAACTGGAAGGTCGCCCACGCGTTCACCTGGCGAGAGAACACGCCCAAGGTCAGCATCCAGATGGAACCGCAGGAGGACTACGACGCCCGTCTCGAGGGCGTGCTCGACTTCGCGCCAGCGCGGGTGCTCTTTGATGCGGATGAAGGCCCCTGGCAGGATCTTACCCCGAGGGACGTCAAACTTCTCACCCAGGAGCCCGCAGCTTTTGCTGCGTTTCACGATGCGAATCTCGTCCGTTCCCCCCACGACCTCAACGTCTGCCTGCCGGCCGCACGCCTGGAACATCCGATGTCGATCGAGGCCAACCACAACGTCACCCAGGTGAGCGGGATGGCCACCCTTCTGACGCTGACCGAGACAAGCGCCCTGACTTTTCACAACGAGGGGTTTGACCTTTACGTTGACGGAGAGCTTCGCACCGATGAAACATTCGGGCTGAAACGGGGCGACCACATCGTTCTCGCCTTCATCAATCCGCCCACCGGCCATCAGAAGGAGAAAACCCTGCGGATCGTCGATCCGCCGAAGGCGCTTCAACTCCGCAATCCCATCGACGACGCGCACGAAAACCCGTGGTGCTGGATTCCTTTCTCCGAGTACAGCCACGCCGACGACGATATGCGCCGGGCGACGTACGGGTATAACGAGGCGCTGCAGATGAAGCTGGACCTCTATAGGACCACGACAGAGGATCTCGGAGAGACGGTCACCACGGTGGAGCGCTTCCGTAAGGCATTGGGCGATCGGGCCCGGCTGCTGGATCGAGCGACGATGTTCGTGGAGGACACGCACTGGCACTTTACAGAACGCCAGGTGCTATCCAGGGCCCTGGATCACGTCAAGAATCCCTCGGGGCTCATCTACGATAACGACGAATACACCGTGGTGTATCCCGATCCAGACGGAGACGTCGAATTGGTCTACGACCTGGGCGAGCAGAACGTCGGCTATTACGATCTGGAACTCGTCGCGGAGGCTGGGGTCGAGATCGAATGGTACGGCGTAGAGTATATCGCGCCGGATGGGCGCATTCAACACACCCGGGGGAATCGGAACGGAATGCGGTATATCACGCGCGAGGGGCTCAACCGCTTCACTTCGACCAAGCGCCGCTCGGGCCGGTATCTCTTTGTCACCCTGAGACATCAGAGGGAGCCGGTCCGCATCCGCAAGCTGCAACTGATCGAATCGACCTACCCGGTCAACCGATCGGGGAGCTTCCGCTGCAGCGATCTCACCCTGAACGCCATCTGGGAGATCTCGGCGCGGACCCTGAAACTCTGTATGGAGGACACGTTCACCGACTGCCCGCTCTACGAGCAGACCCTGTGGGTGGGTGATGCCCGAAATGAGGCCGCGTTCGATTACCCAGTCTTCGGTGCGACGGATATCGGACGCCGGTGCATTCGATTGGCCGGGCAGTCCCTCGAACGCTACCCGATCGTTGGGTGTCAGGTGCCGTCATCGTGGGATATCCTGCTGCCGGCGTGGAGCTTCCTATGGGGCATCTCAGTCTGGGACGCCTATGCCTACAGCGGCGATCGAGCCTTCCTCGAAGAGGTATGGCCCTGGGTCATCCGCAACCTGGAGGGCGCCGAGGCCCACCTCGACCCCGAGTGGGGACTCTTTGCCGGCCCGTATTGGAATATGTTCGATTGGTCGGGCATCGACGACGAGCACGAGATTGTGCTTCACAACAGCATGCTGCTCGTGGGCGCCATCAACGCAGCGCTCGAATGCGCCCGGGTCGTCGGCGAGCCCGACCAGGAGGCGTGGCTGACCAAGTTCCGCCGGAAACTGTGTGCGAACCTCAACCAGCTCTGGGATGAGGACGCCCAATCGTATCCCGACAGCATCCACGCGGATGGCACCCTCAGCCCGTCCACCTCACAGCACACCAGTTTCCTGGCCCTTCTCTACGACATCATCGAACCGGCCCACGCGGAAGCGGCCCTGCAGAATGTGCTCAATCCGCCCGACGACATGGTTGAGGTCGGCTCGCCGTTTGCGATCATGTACTACTACGAAGCGCTGGGGAAGGCGGGAAAACCGGATGCCATCATCGACTCGATCTATGAATCGTACGCCCCCATGCTGGAGGCGGGGGCGACCACGGTCTGGGAGGTCTTTCCCCGCAGCGGCGACCGCCCCGAGGGCTTCCCCACGCGCAGCCACTGTCACGCATGGTCATCGGCGCCGGTCCTCTTCCTGAACCGCATCATCCTGGGCGTCTATCCCACGGCGCCGGGAAGCGAGGCCTTCGAGATCAGCCCCCGGTTGTACGACCTGGACTGGGCCCAGGGATCGATCGCCACGCCCCACGGCCCCCTCGAGGTCCGTTGGGACCGGGCGGGTAACAGCCTCAGCATCGAGGTCAGCGCACCGCAGGGCGTCGAGGTGGAGGTCTTCCCCAACGAGACGCTGGAAGCGCTTGAGTTGGATATCAGCATTGAACATCCAGACGCAGCATAATCGTACCCAGAACAGGGACGGTAAACCTTTTTGAAGCACGGATCATCCGAAGGTAAGGAGGATATGATGCACATCGTGATCATCGGCGGAACGGGCCACGTCGGCACCTATCTCGTCCCACGGCTGGTCGAAGCCGGGCACACCGTGACCGAAGTGAGCCGCGGTCAACGCAAACCTTATCAGTCTCACAGGGCGTGGGCATCCGTCGAGCACGTGAGCCTCGACCGCACTGAGGAGGAAGAGGCCGGGACGTTTGGTAAGGCCATTCGAGCGCTGGATCCGGACGCCGTGATCGACATGATCTGCTTCACGATGGAGAGCGCCCGGCAGATCGTTGAAGCGCTGCAGGGCGAGGTCCGAGCGTTTCTGCACTGCAGCACCGTCTGGGTCCACGGCAAGACCGTCACCATTCCGGTGACCGAGGATCAGCCCCGCCGTCCCATCGGCGACTACGGCACCCAGAAGGCCGCGATCGAGGCCTATCTCCACCGTATGGCCCGAGAGGCGGGGTTCCCCGCCACCTGCATCCTGCCGGGGCACATCTCCGGCCCGGGCTGGGTCTCCCTGAATCCCGCGGCGAACTTTAACCCGGACGTGTATCGAGCGCTCGCACAGGGGCAAAAGGTTATCCTGCCAAATCAGGGCCTGGAGGTGGTCCATCACGTTCACGCGGACGACGTCGCCCAGCTCTTCGTCAAAGCGCTGCAGAACCTGAACATGGCCATCGGCGAGAGCTTCCACGCGGTCTCACCGGCAGCCCTCACGCTGCGCGGATACGCGGAAGCGGTCGCCGGTTGGTTCGGACAGGAGGCCGACCTCGACTTCCTCCCCTTCGACGAATGGAGGGCAACCGTATCGGAGGCAGAGGCCAACGCCAGCGCAGGGCACCTGGAACACAGCCCCAACTGTTACAGCATCGCAAAAGCCCGGCGGCTGCTCGATTACCAGCCGAGGTACACATCACTTCAGGCGGCCTATGAATCCCTGCAGTGGTTGATCGCCAACGACGTCATTTCACTGAACTGAGAGGAGAGAGCTCATGACTGATCTTCCCATCGGACATTATCCCCTCTGGGACGATGTCCCCCCGGCCGCGTCGCCGGACGCGCCATTCCGACCGTGGTTGGAAGCTTACCCCCAGGACAGCGACGCCCCACGAGGCGCCGTCCTGGTCTGCCCCGGCGGCGGCTACGCGATGCGCGCCTCGCACGAGGCGGAGCCCGTCGCGCGAGCGTTCAACGAGGCCGGCTACCACGCCTTCGTCGTCCAGTACCGCGTCGCCCCCCATCGCCATCCCGAGCCGCTGCTCGACGCGGCCCGGGCAGTGCAGATCATCCGGGAACGCGCGTCCGCGTGGCACGTCGATCCTGAGCACGTCGCTGTCTGCGGCTTCTCCGCGGGCGGGCACCTCACCGCAAGCCTGGGCGTCCACTACGACCTCGACATCCTCTACGAGCAAGGGCTGCCGGACGGACCCGATTGCCGCCCGGACGCCCTCATCCTGGGCTACCCGGTGATCAGCGCCGGCGTCAGCCGACACGCGGGCTCGTTCAAGAACCTCCTCGGTCCCGACCCTTCCACCGCCACCTTGAATCTGATGTCGCTGGAGCAGCAGGTCACCAAGGCGACGCCACCGGCGTTTCTGTGGCACACCGCGGACGACCCGGCCGTCCCGGTGGAGAACAGCATCGCGTTCGCGATGGCGCTCCGCCGACAGGG
>CAYMAQ010000237.1:0-6302 GCA_964388385.1 uncultured Anaerolineales bacterium
GCCAGTCCCCGGCACTGTTCCGTCACGGCGTCTGGCTGCGCTTCAGCGCCCAGGAGCGGATGTCGGCCCGCCTGGCGACCTCGGTGCAGAGCAGCTTGGGATCCGGAATGATGTCCACGCGTCCCAGATCCAGGCGGTCGGCGTCCCAGCAGGTCTGGACCGTGACGTGCGCCTCGATCCATCCGTCCGTATGGTGGGTGCACGCGTAGGTCAGGTGGGCGAACGCTTCATCGTCAAGGGAAAGGTAGCGACCCCGAAGGGTCTGGGCCAGCGCGGCGCCGCGTGCGCCGTGTCCGGGGTCGTGCCCGTCGTTTTCCCGTTTCACGTCGTGGAACAGCGCAAAGAGGGCGACGACCTGCACGTCGGCGCCGGTCTCCCGGGCCAGCCGTAGGCCGTTCTCACGGACACGCATCCAATGACCGAACCCGTGAATGCCCCCCCAGTTCAGCGCGTAGATTGCGCGCAGATGTGCGAGGAGCGCTTCGTCGATCGCGGGTCCCTCGATCTGATTCATGGTTTTCTCCATGGCTGCCGTCAATGCCGAGGTCTTTTCCCTATCCTAGCGAAAACCCGGGGGCACCCATGCGCTGCGCCCCCGGGTTCTTGTTCGAGCCGTCGACCCTACGCCGGCACGCGCTCCCGTTCCCGAGCCGCCTCGATGATCCGGTCGGCGATGTTATCCGGCACTACGTCGTAGCGATCAAACTTGAGCGTGAACGTCCCGCGCCCCTGGGTGATGTTCCGCAGATCGGTCGCGTATCCCCGCACCTCGGCCAGCGGGACCTCGCCCTCCATATGGCGGTAGTGACCGCGCACCAGCATCTCGCTGATGACGCCACGGCGGCGGCCGATGTCGGCGACCACACTGCCCACGTACTCCTCGGGCACGTTGACGTTTAACTGCATAATCGGCTCCATCAGGGCCGGCGACGCTTTTGGGATCAGCTCGCGCACCCCGATCCCCCCGGCAGCCTCAAAGTCGATGGCCGCGGAGTCGACGTCATGGTAATCGCCGTCCAGCAGCGTGACCAGCACGTCGGTGACCGGGAATTTAGCCAGCACCCCCTCATCGAGCGCGCTGCGAACGCCCATCTCGACGGGTCGCACGAACTCGCGCGGCAGGTTGGCGGGCGGCGATTCGTCCTCGAAGACGACGCCCTCCTCCTCCGACTCCTCCGGCAGGGGCTCGATGCCCAGCTCGATCCGGGCGTAATGCCCGTGACCGCCGCTCTGTTTCCGGTAGGTGATCGTGGTCGAGACCCCGCGCCGGACGGTCTCACGGTAGGAAACCTGCGGCATACTCACCGCCGGGTGAAGCCCGAACTCACGGCGCAACCGCTCCACGGCGACCTCCAGGTGCAGCTCGCCCATCCCGGAGAGCGTCATCTCGCCGGTCTCCGGATCGAACTTCTG
The DNA here is from genome assembly GCA_964388385.1 of uncultured Anaerolineales bacterium. Lineage (GTDB taxonomy): Bacteria > Chloroflexota > Anaerolineae > B4-G1 > SLSP01 > PWVB01. The sequence continues at coordinate 1,414 of CAYMAQ010000237.1, forward strand.
GATCAGCGTGGGATCCTCGTTGCAGAGCCGCTTGACCGCATTGTAGAGCTTTTCCCGGTCTTCGGTCGACGTGGCCTTGAGCGCCACCGAGATCACCGGTTCCGGGAACTCGAAGGACTCAAAGACGATGGGATGTTCCGGATCGCAGAGCGTGTCGCCGGTGATGGCCGATTTCATCCCCACCAGGGCGACGACGTCGCTGGCTGCCATACTTTCGACCTGCTCGCGGTTATTGGCGTGCATCCGGTAGATCCGTCCCACCCGTTCGATCTCGTCGGTTCGCGGGTTGTAGATCGCATCCCCGGAGTGGATCGTGCCGGAGAAGACCCGCACCCAGGTCAGATGGCCCACGTACGGATCGACGACGATCTTGAACGCGGAGGCGCAGAAAGGGGCCTCTGGATCGTCGGGCCGCGTCTCAACCCGGCTCTCGTCACCGGGATAGTGCCCTTCCATCGGCGGTAGATCCAACGGCGAGGGCAGATAGTCGATAATCGCATCGAGCAGCGGCTGGATGCCGATATGCTCCCGCGACGCGCCGCACAACACCGGAACGATGTCGCCGTCCAGGGATGCGCTGCGCAGTCCGGCCTTCAGAGTCTCCAAATCCGGCTCCTTCCCCTCGAGCCGCTGCATCAGCAGATCGTCGTCCAGCTCGCAGATGGAGTCGATCAGCGCCTCGCGCGCGTCGTGGACCTGATCCTGCATCTCCGCCGGGATTTCCCCGTCGGAGGTGATCAGCTCCTCGTCCTCCCAGAGAATGGCGCGCTCGCTCAACAGATCGACCATGCCGCGGAACGCGTCCTCGCTCCCGATGGGGAGCTGGATCGGCATCGCGTTCGGCGTGAGCCGCTCGTGGACCTCACTCAGGACGCGGTTGAAGTCCGCGCCGGTGCGGTCGAGCTTATTGATATAGATGATGCGGGTCAGGTCCTCGCGGTTCGCGTGATTCCAGACCGCCTCGGTCTGGGGCTCCACGCCGCCGACGCCGCACAGGATCATCACCGCGCCGTCGATCACCCGGAGCGACCGGACGACCTCGGCGGTGAAGTCAATGTGTCCCGGCGTGTCAATGATGTTGATCCGATTATTTTCCCAGTGGCAGGCGGTCGCCGCCGACATAATGGTAATGCCGCGCTCGCGCTCCTGATCCATCCAGTCCAACTGCGTGCTGCCCTCGTCGATGCTGCCGGTGCGGTGAATGCGCCCGGTATGATAAAGAATCGCCTCGGACGTGGTCGTCTTGCCGGCGTCCACGTGGGCAAAGATCCCGATAATTCGAACTCTATTGAGTGCTGCGTCTTTCCTTGGCATACGATTGCTCCCTCGTTTCGCTGGCGACGGTACTTCCCCCCAACGCTCACCGATACGGTCGCCGGCACACGGTGAGCGGTCGTTGGCATAAAAAGGACCCCGCTGCTTCCGCACGCGAGGTCTTACGGTCTGCCTTCTGGTTAAGAGTATAGCAGATTGCGGCCAATCGTCAAGTTGAATTTCGCCGGGAAACCGGCAATCGCTGTGCCCGCAAAGGCTCAAAGCCACGTCTTCCGCCAGATTTTCCTTTGCACAGGGGCCTTCTCATTTTGGAGATGGTCGCTCGCGGGGGGCTTTGAGCCTTTGTCGCTAACTACGACTTATCTATTACCGGACTTGCTCCTATTCCTCCTCCTGATCCGAGTTCAGAATCAACCGCACGTAGAACCGCACAACCTGCCCGTACGCCTCGACCCCGATCCGCTCGTCGACCCCGTGGATGCGCGCCAGGTCCTCCGGCGTCACCCGCATCGGGCTGAAGCGGTAGACCGCGTCCGCCAGGTCCTGGTAGTGGCGGCTGTCGGTGGCGCCGGTCACGAGGGCGGGGGCGACGACGGCGTCAGGGAAGCACTGGCGGATCGTCCGGGCGAGCACCCGGTAGCTCGACGAAGTAACGTCCGCTACGGCAGAGGGCGCGTCCTGCCCGCGGCCCAGCGGCTCCACGCGGACCGCCGGATCGTTGACGACCCGCCGCACGTGATCGAGCACCTGTTGGGCTGTCTCGCCCGGCAGGATCCGGACGTTCACGACGGCCTCGGCATGGGCCGGCAGGACGTTCGGCTTGACGCCCGCGCGGACGATCGAGGCCGCGGTGGTCGTGCGGACCAGCGCGCGGGTTTGGGCCGCCGCGTCCAGCCGGCGCTTGACCAGTCCCCCGAAGAGCCACAGGTTGGTGAAGGGCAGGCGGGTGCTGAGGCCCATAGCCGGGGCCAGGGCCGCGAACATCTGGCGCACCGGGGGCGTCCACCGCAGGGGGCGCGGGCGGCGCTCCAGCCGATGGATGGCCGTGCTCAGCCGGCCGATCGCGGTATGGGCGGGGGGCATGGCGGTATGCCCGCCCTCGCCCTCGACGATCAGCCGGACGTTGAAGGAGCGCTTTTCGGCGGTGCCGACCAGGGCTGCCGGCACGTCGAGCCCGGCGATCATCCCTTCGGTGACGGCCATGCCTTCATCTAAAACGTATGCAAAGCGGGTCCCAGCCCGGCGCAGATGGGCGGCGAGGGCCTGGGCGCCGTGGCTGCCCGCTTCCTCGTCGTGGCCGAACGCCAGGACGATCGTCCGGCGCGGCTGGAAGCCCTCGTTCAGGAGGGTTTCCACGGCCTCCAACAGGCCCAGCACGCTCTGCTTGTCGTCCAGCGTGCCGCGCCCCCAGATGTGGGAATCGGCGATGCGACCGGCGAAGGGTGGGTGGGTCCAGGCGTCCCGCGTCTCCGGGTCGGCGGGCACCACGTCCAGGTGGCCCAGCAGGAGGATCGGCGGGATCGTGGGGTCCGTGCCCTGCCAGGTGTAGAGGAGGCTGCGGTCGGCGATGATTGTGCGCGGGAGCGCTGCGTGCACCCGGGGGAAGGTCTCTTGCAGGTAGGCGTGCAGTGCGCGAAAGGCGCCCCCATCGCTCCCTGTGAGGGTGGGGATGCGCACGGCGCCCGCCAGCCGTTCGGCGGCCGTGGGGACGTCGACGTCAGGCGCCTCGGTTCCCGGAGGCGGCGACACCATCGGCTTCGCGGTCTGTGAGAGCGTGCGGACGAGGACGACGGCCGCAAGGGCTATCACCCCTAGGGCGACGACGAGGATGATGATGAGCAGGGGGCTCACGGGTTGGCTCCTTTACGGATTAGAAAATGCACGGCGCTGAAGCGCCGACTATGAACGGGTAGAATCGGATCGGGCCGGGCACGTTGGCTGAAGGGATGCTCACGATGCCTCGGTCTCGTCGATGATGCCTATCGGCGGCTTCTCCGCATCCAGCGGGGCGACCTGGATCGGGGTCAGCTGCAGGGTCTCGAAAGGCATGTCGACGCCGGCATCGACCAGCGCGGTGTAGGCCTTCTCCCGCAGCTCGCTGCGCATGGGGACGTGCGCCCGCTCGTTCTCGATCCACGCCTGCAGCTCCATCGCCACGTTGTAGTCGTTCAACGCGGTGACGAGCACCCGGGGTTCCGGGGACGTCATATACCGGTCGTCGTCCTTTACCAGGTCCAGCAGAATCCGGCGCACCTTGGGGATGTTTTCGTCCACGGCGATAGTGATGGGGATGTCGAGACGCAGATGGGGATAGTTGGTGTAGGAGGCCACGATCTCGTTGATGATCTCCGTGTTCGGGATGGTGAGCATCAGCCCGTTGCTGGTCACGATGCGGGTGGTTCGCAGCTTGATCTCCTTGACCTGCCCGTAGTGCCCGCTGATCTCGACCAGGTCGCCGATGACGAACGGGCGGTCGATGAAGATCAGGAAGCCGGCGATGAGGTTGGAGAGGGCGTCCCTGGCCGCAAAGCCTAACGTCAGGCCGACGACGCCGACGGAGGCGAGCAGGGTCGAGATCTGTGTGCCGGCCGCGCCCAGGGCCACGACGACGCCCGCACCCAGAATGAGGTATTGGACGATTTTTTGGACCATGGACTCCGCGGTCTCATCCAGCGAGGTGCGCTTGAGGCTGGTCCGCAGGATGAGCCGCACCAGACGCCAGATGAGGTAGAAGACGACCCAAATGGTCAGGGCGACACTGATATTGACCAGGGCCATCGCGAATTTGTCCCCCAGCGTGGCTGGATTGAAGACGTCCTGCAGTTTCTCGAGCACGTTTTTGAAAAAAGTCTGCACGGTTGTTCCTTTCATTCCGATGAAAGCATCCCCGACCGGCGGATGATGCGCTTGAGGTCGGGGATGTGACCGACTGCTACCGCGAACATCACAGGTCGGCGAGGAAGCCCTCCAGGATCGCGTTGAACCGCGTGGCGTGCTCCCAGAACATCATGTGCCCGCCCAGGACGTGGGTTTCGGTGTTCGGCAGGTGCTGGTGGACGAAGGGCTCCGCCGTCTCGGCCCAATGCTCGGCGATGACGTACGCTGAGGGGATCGATGCGTCCACCAACTTGGCCTCCGCCATATGGTCGGTGAACTCGCCGGAGGCGAAGAGCGCCGCCGCGATCCAGTAGGGGGTCTTCTGCGCCTGGTCGACGAGCCAGAAGCGCTCCTGTTCGCTCAGCTCGCGCTGGACCATCACCTCGGTGATGTATGGTGTGACGAAGTCGCGGTACCCCTGAGGGGATTGCAGGAACTCGTTGTAGAAGACCCGGATCTCCTCCAAAGGCCCCTCGACCCAGTCACCGTCGACGGTCGACAGCGGGGTCGGCGAGAGGTCGATCGCGATCATCGCCTTGACCCTGTCGAGCCCTTTCTGCTTGATGTAGCTCCAGGCGTCCAGGCAGCCGAACGACCAGCCGACGAGGACGATGTCTTCCAGTCCGAGCGTCTCGATGAGCTTCGCCAGGTCCGTGCCGTGGGTGACGTAATTGTTGCCGTGGGGGGTGATCGTCGAGCGCCCAACGCTGCGGTGATCGTAGGTGATCACCTGGTAG
>CAYMAQ010000238.1:0-6238 GCA_964388385.1 uncultured Anaerolineales bacterium
AGAGTCTTTCCGCGACCAACAGCCCCCCAGTCGCTCAATAAGACTTTTCTCAGACCTCTCGATGCCGGACGCCTCGTTGTCAATGGGGACGACAACGGAAAGTGCTAAGGATTCATCCACGAGGGTTCCTTTCCTGATCTCTCGGTTCCAACTGCGCGACGCCGCGTTCCAAATTCGGCACATAAGCAAGTACTCATACCGTATTATAACTTTTTGTGCTATAATAGGAAACGTCGGGTTCAACGCTGACCCTTACCATTTGACGACGGACGATATTGTACTAGACTCAACCTCAACCTTAAAACAAAGGGGGTACCCCAGAATTCTAGGCTGATTGCTCAATTCTGCAACCCGAGTAAAAGACAGGTTACAAGCTGTTGAACCAAGTTTGGAGAAATATGTGAATTGCATCGGACGGCAACAGCTAGGCAGCGAAATTTGAAAATAGGCGAGGATACCCATGATGGATCCAAAAATCAAAGTTCACCCAACTGCCGATATCTCCCCCGAAGCGAAAATCGGCTCAGGCACCCAGATATGGCATCAGGCTCAGGTTCGGGAGCACGCTGAGATTGGCTGCAACTGCATCATAAGCAAGGGGGTTTACATTGACGTGGGCGTTGTTATCGGGGATAACGTCAAAATTCAAAACTACGTCTCCATCTACCACGGCGCCCAGCTCGAAGATGGTGTCTTTATCGGCCCCCACGTCTCCTTCACCAACGACAACCTACCCCGCGGAATCAATCCGGACGGCACCTTGAAATCAGGGGAGGACTGGGAACTGGGACGGATACTGATCAAGTACGGCGCTGCTTTAGGCGCTAACGCTACGGTCCTCCCTAAAGTTACAATTGGACGCTGGGCAATGGCGGGCGCCGGTGCTGTCGTCTGCCACGATGTGCCCGATCACGGGCTCGTCATCGGGAACCCAGCACGGCTGGTCGATTTCATCTGCGCCTGCGGGCACAGACTCCTGGCAGGTGACGTTCAAAATGAACATATGCAAGCCAGGTGTGGTCACTGTGATGACATCGTTGAGATCCCGTTGATACTATGGAGGCAAGTGAAATGATTCCTATTGCAAAGCCACTCATAGGGGAAGAAGAGAAGCAAGCAGTCCTTGAAGTTCTGGATTCCGGTATGATCGCGCAAGGGCCGAAGGTAAAAGCCTTCGAGGACGCGTTCGCCGAGATGTGCGGGGTGAACCACGCCATCGCAACCAGCAACGGCACGACCGCCCTTCACGTGGCGCTGTTAGCTAACGGTATAGGCGAGGGCGATGAAGTCATCACCACCCCTTTTACGTTCATCGCCTCGGCAAATAGCATCCTATACACAGGAGCGCGTCCGGTCTTCGTCGACATCGATCCGGTTACCTTCAATCTCGATCCCGGAAAAATCGAAGAGGCAATTACGCCGAAGACCCGTGCTATTTTACCCGTCCACCTATTCGGTCTTGTGGCGGACATGGATCCCATCCTCGAGATCGCGGAGGCTCATAACTTGAGAGTGATCGAAGACGCGTGCCAGGCCCACGGTGCGCGATACAAAAGCCGAAAAGCCGGCGCTTTCACCATTGGCACCTTCTCGCTCTATCCCACCAAGAATATGACCTCGGCAGAGGGAGGCATGATCACCACGGACGATCCGGTTGTCGCGGAGACCTGCCGCGCCATCCGGCATCACGGCATGCGCAGGCGCTACTACCACGACGAACTGGGATTCAACTTTCGCATGACCGACGTACACGCCGCTATCGGACTTGCGCAGCTGAAGAAGTTAAAAAACCTCAACGAGAGACGTGTCCACCATGCCGCCTATCTTTCCAAGCACCTGGAAGGGGTCATCACCCCGGTCGTGCCCGAAGGATATCATCACGTCTTCCATCAGTACACCATCCGAGTTCCTGACGGCAAGCGGGATGCGCTGGCCGACCATCTGAGAGACAATGAAATCGGCTATGGTATCTACTACCCGGTTCCTATCCACCACCAGACATTTTACAGAGATGAACTCGGATACAATGTGACGCTGCCGAAGGCGGAACGCGCTGCAGACGAAGTCATCTCCCTGCCGGTACACCCTGCCCTCACGGAGAAAGATCTGGCGACGATTGTCGAAACCGTCAACACTTTTACAGGAGCGTAGCCGATGCCCAAACTCAAAGCCGCTGTCATCGGGGTAGGCTCAATGGGCCGACATCACGCCCGTGTCTACAGCGAAATCGCAACCGCCGAACTGGTCGGCGTAGCGGATGCCAATCCAGAGACCGGCAGGCGTGTTGCGGATCGATATAGGGTTCCTGCTTACACGGACTACGAAGAGCTTCTCACCCAGGAAAAGCCGGATATCGTAACCGTTGCGGTACCGACCCGCTACCACCGTGAAGTGGCGGAGGCCGCGATGGAAAGCGGAGCTGAAGCGCTGGTCGAAAAGCCCATCGCAGCGAACGTCGATGAAGGAAAGGCACTTATCGCCAAAGCGGAAACCCTGGGCCGCAAGCTGATGGTCGGTCATATCGTGCGTTTCAGTCCGGTGATTCAGGCGCTCAAAACCCATCTCGATGCCGGCGAGCTAGGGAGAATCTTCCAGATCGCATGCAGGCGCGTAGGTCCTTTCCCCGCACGAGTTCGGGACGTCGGCGTCGTGGTGGATCTCGCGCCCCACGATCTGGACGTGATGCGGTTCATCAGCGGTCACGAGCCCATACGTGTCTATGCGGAGACCGAGCAGCGCATCCACACCGATCACGAGGATCTCGTCACCGCCCAGATTCGATTCGACGACGGCTTCACCGGCATGCTGGAGATCAACTGGCTATCCCCGGTGAAGATACGTGAAGTCACGGTATTAGGCGAACAGGGGATGTTCAGAGCCGACGACCTGACCCAGGATCTCTACTTCTACGAAAACGCCGACGCCGAAAGCCTGGACTGGAACCACCTGAGCCTGCTCAAAGGCGTGAGTGAGGGCAGAATGATCCGCTACCCCATCCAACGCTACGAGCCGCTCCGAGCAGAACTGGAGGCCTTCGCGGACGCGGTGCTCAACGACACCGACGTGCCGGTCTCCGGACAGGACGGGCTGGCAGCGCTGCGATTGGCCCTGTCGATCGTGGCCTCAGGTGAGAGCCACGAGGTCATCCGACTATGAAGTCCTCCACAGCAGAGATGACACTATCCGAACTCGAACACAAAATCAGGGACAAAGATGTCCACATCGGCGTCATCGGATTGGGCTATGTGGGCTTGCCGGTCGCCGGCATCTTTGCAAATGCCGGCTTTCGGGTCACCGGCATCGATCTCAAACGCGAGCGCATCGAGACGATCAACGCGGGCCAGTGCCCGATCGATGGGAAGGAACCCGGACTCGCCGCTCTGGTAGCCGACGTCGTTCGAGCCGGAAAACTCCAGGCATCCACGGATTACGAGAGACTTGCAGACTGTGACGTCGTCTTGATCAGCGTCGAGACGCCCGTAGACGACAATCACCAACCCCAGTACCGGGCGCTGCATAGTGCGCTGTGCGCTCTGGGGGCAGTGCTCAACAAAGGCTCTTTGGTGATTATTGAATCCACTCTCGCCCCAGGAACGATGAGCAGCCTCGTCCGGCCCCTGCTGGAGGACACATCGGGCATGCAGGTCAATCACGAGATCTTCCTGGGCCACTGCCCCGAGCGGGTGATGCCGGGCAAACTACTGACCAACCTCCGCGCGATGAGCCGCGTCTGCGGCGGGGAAACCCCCGAGACGGCCCGGGCGATGATCGCGCTCTACCGCCACATCGTCAAAGCCGATCTCGATCCCGCAGATTGCATCACAGCGGAATTGGTCAAGACCGCAGAAAACGCCTACCGGGACGTCAACATCGCGTTCGCCAATGAAGTCGCGCTGATCTGCGAGGCCGTCGGGGGCGACGTTTGGAAAGTGCGAGACCTGGTGAACAAGTCACCAGGTCGAAACATGCTCTATCCCGGGGCCGGGGTCGGCGGACACTGCATTCCCAAGGACCCATGGCTTCTGGCGTCCCAGGCCCGGGAGAATGGCACGCCCGTACGGCTGATCCCGGCAGCCCGGGCGGTCAACGACGGGATGCCCCACCACATCACAGAACTGCTGGCGGACGCACTCCAAGAGGTAAACGTCCCCCTCTCGAAAGCCCGCATCCTCATCCTGGGATATGCCTACCTGGAGAACTCCGAGGACACCCGCAACTCGCCCAGTGCCGCCCTGGTCGAAGGCCTGACCGATCTCGGGGCCGAGGTCACGATCCACGACCCTTACGTCCCGGGTTATCAAGGCGACGTCAAAGCGATGACCAAGGGGGCGGACGCCGTCCTACTGATGGTCAAGCACCAGGATTACCGGGCCCTGAACTGGGACGAGATCCGACCCTCGCTCCGGCATCCGATTTTGATCGACGGGCGGAACAGCCTCCAGATCCGACCGGAGGGTTATCAGATCCGCATAATCGGGGAGGCGAAGGATGTATCGTGAGGCCACCGTTGCCGTCGTCGTGCCGGCCTACAACGAGGAGGTTCTGATCACTCGGGTCATCGAGACCATGCCCCCTTACGTGGACACAATCGTCGTGGTGGACGACGCCAGCCAGGATCACACCGCCGAGGTGGTCACGGAGCATCAGAAGGAGCTAGGGAATCGCCTGGTCCTGCTGCGCCACGAGGAAAATCAGGGCGTGGGCGGCGCGATTGCGACCGGATACGTGTGGTGCCGCGACCAGATGATCGACGCCGTCGCCGTCATGGCGGGCGACGCGCAGATGAACCCGGACGACCTCCCGGCCCTGCTCGAACCGGTGATCGACGACGAGGCCGATTACACCAAGGGCAACCGCCTGTTTACCGGCGACGCGTGGAACCAGATCCCAAAGGTGCGGTACCTGGGTAACTCGGCGATGTCGCTGCTGACGAAGATTGCCTCCGGCTACTGGCACGTGGCGGACTCGCAGTCGGGCTATACGGTGATCAATCTGAAGGCGCTGCAGACGATCGAGTGGGACAAGATGTACAGGCGGTACGGTCAGCCCAACGACCTGCTGGTTCGGTTGAACGTCCACAGCTTCCGCGTGCGTGATATCCCGGTTGAGCCGGTGTATAATATTGGGGAAGATTCAGGGGTACGGCCCTTGCGGATGATTCCTAAGCTGTCATTGTTATTGCTCAAGTTGTTCGTTTACCGGATGCTGCAAAAGTACGTAATCCGGGACTTTCACCCTTTGCTCTTTTTCTATGGTTTAGCTTTTTTTCTGCTTGTAGCGAGCGTTCCGTTAGGCGTGCGGGTCTTCTATCGATGGTGGATTCTGGAGGGACAGATCCCCTCGATCAACGCCCTGGCCTGGATGTCCAGCGTCATCGCCGGCTTACAGTCGCTTTTTTTCGCGATGTGGTTTGATATGGAGTACAATAAAACACTGCGATGACTCGTGATTTCACATTGAATAAATACGCCGAACTCTGTGAGGCGCTAAAGTCTCTATCCTGTCCGATTATGACCGTAAGGGACTTTCTGAATGCCGGGCCACCTTCTGACTTTTCTGTTATCCTGCGCCATGACGTGGATCGAGGAATGAATGCCGCGTTGCGGATGGCGGAACTGGAAGCGGATATGGGCATCGCGGCGACGTATTACGTCCGGACGAGACCTGGGGTCTTTAAACCGGAGGCCCTGAAAAGACTCCACCATTTAGGACACGAGGTCGGTTATCATTATGAGGTACTGGCGAAGACTAAAGGTAACCAGACCCAGGCTATCGCCCTCTTCGAACGAGAGTTAAAACGGTTTCGTGAGATTGTGCCGGTCGAGACCATCAGTATGCACGGCAGTCCGTTGAGTCGCTGGAATAACCTGAATCTATGGCGAGCCCATCATTTTGAGGATTACAGCTTAAAGGATGCGATCCTAAGCATTAAGACAAAAGAGATGTGTTATTTCACAGATACGGGACGTTGCTGGGATGCAGATCGCTACAATATCCGCGACCGAGTGAATTCATTGAGGCCACCTTCAGAAACTCACGCTACTGATGATCTAGTTAACTTTCTTTCAGCAGAACCTAATATCTCTATCTATATCAACACCCATCCCAATCGCTGGGCAATCAATCTAGCAGGTTGGGGCTTGGGTGCTGTTTCTGACTGGACAATCAATCGGATCAAGTTTTTTATGCAAGGCCTATTAAGTCTTCGGGCGAGATAAATTGAGCCAAAAGGATCTAG
>CAYMAQ010000239.1:0-6205 GCA_964388385.1 uncultured Anaerolineales bacterium
AATGCACATCCCTTAAGAAAGATAGAGAGCGAGCAGCGGCAGCGTCTGCTTGCGTTGAAAGATGCAGCGCTTGGGGCCGTCGACCCGAACGCGGCTGTCCGCCGCCACCTTTCGTACAAGGGAGACACGATTCGGGTTGGGGACCGGAGCTGGCGTGTGACAACGATCGACCGCCTGTTGGTGATCGCAGTGGGGAAGGCGGCGATCCCGATGGCGCAGGCTGCGGTGGATATCCTGGGCGAACAGATCGCCGCCGGGGTCATTGTGACTAAGACCGAGCATGCCGATCGGCACGGTCTGCCCGAGCGGCTCTCCGTCATCGAAGCTGGACATCCGATTCCCGACGAGAACGGCCTGCGAGCCGGCCGGGACGTGATCCGCCTGCTGGACTCCACAACCGAAGACGACCGGGTGCTGCTGCTGCTTTCGGGCGGCGGGTCGGCCCTGTTGCCGGCACCGGTGACGGATTTGAGCCTGGGCGATCTCCAGGCGACCACGGATGCATTGCTCCGGGCCGGTGCGACCATTGGCGAGGTCAATACGGTGCGGAAGCACCTCTCCCGGCTCAAGGGCGGGCAACTGGCGCGGAGGGCAGCGCCAGCATCCCTGGTCGCATTGATCCTCTCCGATGTGGTCGGAGATCCACTGGACGTCATCGCATCGGGCCCCACGGCGCCGGATCCCACGACCTATGCCCAGGCCCGGGACATCCTGGAGCGGTTTGACCTCCTCGATAAGGTGCCCACCGCGGTCCTTGATCATCTCAATGCCGGCGTGTGTGGTCGTTTGGACGAGACTCCGAAGCCCGGTGATGCGCTCTTTACAAACGTCGCGAATGTGATCGTGGGCGCCAACCGTCTGGCTGCGGAAGCGGTGATCGCCGAAGCCCGAGCGATGGGATACAACGCGCTGTTGCTCTCGACCTTTGTGGAGGGAGAGGCCCGTGAGGTTGCCAGGGTCGCGGTCGCGCTGATGCGCGAGGTGCGCGCGTTTGATCGCCCGGTCCCTGCGCCGGCGTGTCTGGTGTGGGGCGGCGAGACGACCGTCACCGTCCGGGGCTCCGGGAAGGGTGGGCGCAACCAGGAGTTGGCGCTCGCCGCAGCGGTGGCGATGGAGGACATGGCGGATGTCTCGCTTCTGGCTCTGGCGACGGATGGAACCGATGGGCCGACCGATGCAGCCGGCGCGATTGTGGACGGCGAGACCGTCCCACTCGCCCGGGAAAACGGCTGGGATCCGCACGCCACGTTGGACGATAACAACAGTTACCCTCTGCTCCAGGATATCGGGGACCTGCTTCGATTGGGGCCGACGGGGACGAACGTCAACGACCTGTTGGTTTTGCTGATCGGGCCAAGGCACTGATATTTATAATGATATTTCGTATATAAAGGCAATATATTATGAATAACCGCGCTGCGGTTCCTGATCGATGGGCCAGGAATTGTTTATTTCTCTTGATTTATCGATGCCCTTGGGTAATATGTTTTTATGCTTCGTCCCTCTCTGAGAAAACGAGGGACGTTGTTCTTGAGGTGTTGATACCCTTCCGGTCCCGTTGGAGATGGGATAAATTCTTGATCTCCGACGTTGGACACGGTACCTGTTTGAGAGGTTAGCAGTAAGGAGCACTGTTATGAACTCATCGCGTCTAAGCGCGTTTTGCGATCGTGCGTTAGAAGCCGGCTGGCTGCTGGCGGTTGCGATCACCCCTGTCTTCTTCAATGTATACTCCAGCCGGGTTTTCGAGCCGGACAAGCTCACGACCCTTCGGTCCCTGGCTGTCGTCATGGCTATTCTCTGGCTCACACGGTTCGTGGATGAGAAGCTTCACAGCGGGCGATCACCGGGGAATGGCAACGGGCAGGATTTGCGCTTCTCGTTGGATACGCCCATGGTCTTACCCGCCGTGTTGACGATGGTCGTCTACCTTGTGAGCACGGCGTTTTCACTCGTGCCGTACACCAGCCTGATCGGCTCTTACCAGCGGCTCCAGGGTACTCATACGCTCTTCGCTTACCTGGTGCTCTTTTTCGCCCTGATGACGGGTATGCGCACCCGGCGCCAACTCAGTCGGTTGATCACGATGCTGATTTTGAGCAGTCTTCCGGTCGCGCTCTACGGCATCATTCAGCACAATGGGCTTGATCCTCTCCCGTGGGCCGGTGACGTGACCCGCCGCGTGGCGTCCAACATGGGCAACGCCATTTTCGTCGCGGCGTACCTGATTATGATCGTTCCCCTGACGGCAGCCCGGGTGATCCAGAGTTTTGGCGACATTCTGCGCCGTGAGGAGCCTCGAATCACTGATGTGCTGCGTGCGTCCGGCTATATCTTCATCATTGCCGTCCAACTGCTGACGATCTTCTATTCGCAGAGTCGCGGACCCTGGTTGGGGATTGTCGCGGCGGGCTTCTTGTTTCCTTATATCGCCCTGATTCTTCTCCAGCGACAGGCGCGAACCCAGGATCCGAACCGCACTGAGCCGGTGAGGGATGTATTACGCGGATTGGGATTCGGAATCGGCAGCCTGGCGTTGATGGCTGCGATTGCCGGGCTTGCATGGTGGGCTCTCGAAGGGCAACTGGCGGTCTATGCCAGCATAGGTCTTGCGGTCCTCACCTTCGGCGGAATCTGGCTCCATTTTATTGTCGAGCAGCGGGGGTGGGAATGGCTGTGGATCGGATGGGGGGCCGTTGGCCTGGTGATCGCGTTGGGTCTGGTCCTGGTCAATGTCCCGGGCCCGATCCAGGATCGCGTGCGCGTGGTCGAGCCGCTGCGCCGGTTGACCACGATCACCGAGCTGCAAAAGGGATCGGGCAAAGTCCGGGGATTGATCTGGCAGGGAACGGTCGACCTGATCTCGATACACGAGCCGATCGAATATCCTGATGGCTCCACCGATCGCTTTAATGCGCTTCGCCCCCTGATCGGCTATGGTCCAGAATCGATGTACGTAGCCTATAACTCGTTCTATCCCGCGGAATTGGGGCATTACGAGTCCCGGACGGCGTCTCCGGATCGTTCTCACAACGAGACGCTTGACTCCCTTGCGATCACGGGGGTGTTGGGCCTCGGCGTCTATCTCTTTACCTTTGGCAGCTTCTTTGTTTGGGGGTTTCGCTGGTTGGGGCTGCTGGAGTCCCGCAAGCAGTTGTTGACCTACCTGGGACTGTCTCTTTTCTTTGCCATCCTTTTCTTCGTGATCGCGTGGCAATTGGAAGGGGCGTATCTCTTTGCTGTCGCCATTCCGCTGGGTATCCTGGTGGGCACGATGATATACCTCACCCAGCAGGCGCTTCGCAGCCAATTCGGTCCGATTCCGGTGGAGGCGGAGGCCGAATCGCTGCGGGAGCATCATCCTCATGCCCTGCTTCTTCTCGGGCTGTTGGCTGGGACGATGGCCCATTTCGTCGAGATCAACTTTGGCATCGCGATTGCATCCACCCGCACCGTTTTCTGGGTCTACGCGGCCCTGTTGGGGGTGCTTGGGCTGAAGTGGGTGCCCGCACCGCCCCTGGGGGTGACCGATTCGGAAGCGGATGACCGTCCGCGCCGCCGGCGTTATCGATCCTCCACGGCTTTGAAGCCGTGGTTGGCGGGGGTGCTGGCCCTGAGTCTGGCGAGCACTTTCCTGTTGGGGACGTTGATCTTTGACTTCGTCAATAACCCGGAACGGCTGAGCGATGCGGGGAGGATCTTCCTGCGATCACTCACGATGAAGTATCATCCGGAGCCTACAACCGCATACGGTGCCTTGATGATATTCCTGTTCACCTGGGCGCTCTTCGGCGTGGTGGGACTCGGGGAGTTCGATCGCGAAGGCCTCTTCGATATTCAGCGCCGCCGCCGTTGGTTGACCGCCATCGGCGTGTATGCCGGCATCACGCTGGCGGGATTCCTGATCTTCGGGCTTCTGATCGCCGGACACCAGGCCTCGTTGACGACCCAGCAGGTCGCAACGATTGACGACGTCGTCGACGTCGCGGATCGTCTCGCCAATATGCTGGGATACTATTACGCGCTGATTTTCGTCATCGTGACCGTGATGGGGGTGGTCCTGGTACGCGAATCCCCGCTGCCACGGAGTTCCGGTCACCTCTTCAGTTACGCCGGCATCGTGGTGTTTGGCCTATTGAGCATTGGCATCATCCGAACCGGAAGCTACGATCTCATTCGGGCGGATATTGTCTTCAAACAGGGCGGGGTCTTCGCCAACAGCCGGCAGGTCCAGGAGAAGCAGATCGGCATCCAGCATTTCGAGCGGTCGATTGAGTATGCACGGCTTGAGGACTACTACTACCTCTTCCTGGGGAAGGCTTACCTGGAGCTTGCGCAGGGCTTGGGAGAGGACACCACCTTCGAGCAGCGGGAGCAGATCTTCCTGCGTACCGAGGAGGTGTTGAAACAGGCGCGTGAGATCAATCCTTTGAACACCGATCACAGCGCCAACCTGGCGCGCTTCTATAAGTCGTGGGCGGCCCGGGTGTCTATCCTCCTGAACGATGAATCGTTGAGCGAGACGCGCCGGTCGGACCTGCGGGCCAAGCGTGCGACGTTGTTGGACCTCTCGTTAGAGAGCTATCAGGAGGCGTTGACGCTCAGCCCCAACAACCCGATCTTGTGGAACGAGCTCGCCCAGCTCTACGCGGTGGATATCGGCGATCAGGAGAAGTTCCAGGAGACGATCGATCGGTCCCTGGCGGTCGATGACGAGTTCGAACAGACGTGGATGCTGCTTGGGGATCTCCGCTCGTCCAGGGGGGACCTCGAGGGGGCGATTGAAGCCTACCGGCGCTCCTTGGAGATCCGCGAGAGCTGTGACGTGCGCCGGGTCGTGGGTACGCTGCTGACCCAGCAGGCGAGTTTCGAGGAGGCTCAAGCTTTCCTCACGTCCTCGCTGGCTATGTGTGCTGACTACGGTCAGCGGTGGGAGATGTACAGGGTGTTGGCCTATGCTTCTGCGAACCTGGGGCGCAATCAGGAGGCGCTGGAAGCGGCTATGCTGGCGCTCCAACTCGCGCCGGAGAACCAGAAACCGGCGGTGCAGCAGCTCATCGATCAACTCCAGGGGACGTCGGAGCAACCGGCTGTGCCCGTGAGCCAGCCGTAAGGAAGTGTCGGGGACGCTATGCTGACCCGTCGTGGTGAATCGCGCCTCTGTCCGGGAGCCGGCTCTGCCGTACCCGTGTTGAGGACCGGCTGACGTGGAGGTGGGGATGGTTTCGGATATGGGCGTGTACATCATCGTCTTCGTCAGCGGGCTGTTCCTGGCGATCATTGGCACTCCATTGGCGCGGAAGCTGGGCATCAAGCTGGACGCGGTCGATGAGCCGGACCCCAGCCGCCGCGTTCATACGGTGCCGACCCCGCGCCTCGGCGGACTGGCGATCCTGCTCAGCTCGTTGATCGTGGGGCTTTTGCTCGGAGGCGTCTTTAACGAGTTGAGCGGCATCCTCGTCGGCGCGATTCTGGTCTCGTTTCTGGGCCTCTGGGATGACCGCTTCACCCTCGGCGCGGGAGCGAAGATGCTGGGCCAGCTTATCGCGGTGGGATTCCTGATCTTCACCGGCGTGCAGGTGCAGACCTTCGATCCGCCGATCCTCGACCTGATGGTGACCGTCGTATGGATGATCGGCATCACCAATGCGCTCAATCTTCTGGACAACATGGATGGGCTTTCGGGAGGCATCGCAGCGATTGCCGCGGCTCACTTCTCCCTGATGTGTGCGTTCAGCGGGCAGTATCTGGTGGGGGCGTTTGCCGTCGCGGTGATGGCGGCGTGTATTGGATTCCTGGTCTATAACTGGAACCCTGCGACGATCTTCATGGGGGATTCCGGCAGTCTGTTTCTGGGTTTTATGTTGGGGTCCCTCGGGATCAAGCTCCGATTTCCGGAAAACGTACCTTTTGTGACCTGGATGATTCCCATTCTGGTGTTGGGCGTGCCGATCTTCGATACGACGTTGGTGACGATCTCCCGGCTTCGGCGGAGATTGAATCCGCTCACGACACCGGGCCTGGATCACACCTCGCACCGTCTGACGTACGCCGGGTTCAGCCGCCGGGAATCCGTGCTGGTGTTGTACATCATCGCGTTTATCCTGGGGCTGCTTGCGATTTTCGTGACCCGCGCTACGGTCTATGAAGGGTATCTGGTGGGAGGTGCGGTCGTCATCGCCGGGGGGATTGGGCTGTGGCGGTT
>CAYMAQ010000240.1:0-3399 GCA_964388385.1 uncultured Anaerolineales bacterium
CCGTTGACAACCCAATTGTCTGACATATAATGTCTGATACATAATGGCGGTGGAGGAACCCTGCTATGACCCATCATCGAACGGACGCCAGCTCAGCCCGAGCACAGGTGGAACGGGCGCTCTCATCGCGGATCGAGGCGATGGCGCCGGGGGATCAGCTGCCCCCGGAGCCCGAACTGGCGGGGGAGATGGGCGTTTCTCGGGCGACGCTGCGGGATGCGCTTCGCACCTTCGCCGAGCGGGGCATCCTCGTGCGGAGGCAGGGCGTGGGGACGTTCGTGGCCTCCCACCTTCCGATCCTGGAGACGGGCTTGGAGGTGCTGGAGAGCCTCGACCGGATGGCCCAGCGGCTGGATCTCGACATCGAGATGGCGCACCTCACCGTGATTGAGCGTCCGGCGACCGGGGCCGAGCGGTGTGGACTCGATCTGTGCGCGCCGACCGAGGTCCTGGTGGTCGATCGGGTCATCACCGTCGAGGGGCGCCCGGTCGCCGACCTGCGGGACGTGGTGCCCACCGGATATCTCTGCCGGGACGATCTCGGCGAGGCCTTCCGGGGTTCGGTGCTGGACGTTCTGCTGGCGCGGGGGACGCCGCCGCTGACCGTCTCACGGACGGAACTGCTGGCGGTCAACGCCGACCGAAACCACGCGGCCCGGCTGGGGGTCGAGCCCGGTGCTGCGCTGCTCAGGCTGCGGGCCCAGCTCTTCACCTACGACGAACAGGTGGTCGATTATTCGTTGAGCACGTTCGTGCCGGGGTATTTTTGCTTTCATGTGGTCCGCCAGGTCCGCTATTCTCAGATCTGATGGCGGATGGCGTGCGGGCGGATGAGGGATTTCGCTAAGAATTTAAGAGAGGCCGCATTCTCGAGAGAGTCGTCTCGGGGTGCGCTGTGGCAACTGGACGACACGTTGAGGACATAGGAGACGTATTTGATGCAGATATCGACAAATGCCGGCATTGAAGTCGCGGCGGTGCGGGCAGCGGTCGCCGAGCACCGTGACGCGATCTTGATCCTGATGCGCGAACTGGTCGCCATCCCCTCGACCGAGGGGCAGATCCGCGAGGTGGGGCTTCGGGTCCAAGCGGAGATGGACAAACTCGGCTTCGATCGCACCTGGTTCGACCGGATGGGCAACGTTCTCGGGCGGATTGGAAACGGACCGAGGACGATTCTCTTCGACAGCCATCTGGATACGGTGGGGGTCGGCGATCCCGAGGCGTGGGATTGGGATCCCTTTGAGGGCAAGGTCGAGGATGGGGTGCTCTACGCGCGTGGGGCCAGTGACGAGAAGGGCAGTACGCCCGGAATGGTTTACGGCCTGGCGATCGCGCGGGATCTGGGACTCCTGGAGGGGTGGACCGCCTACTACTTCGGCAATATGGAGGAGTGGTGTGACGGCCTGTGCGGGAATGCGCTGGTCGAGCAGGAGGGCATCCGGCCCGATTACGTGGTGATCGGGGAGCCGACCCGGATGCGGGTCTATCGGGGGCACAAGGGGCGCGTGGAGATGAAGGTGGTGGCAAAGGGGACGAGCGCCCACGCCGCCAGCAATCATCTGGGGGATAACGCGATCTACAAGATGCTGCCGGTTATCGAGGCCGTCAGCGAGCTGGAGCCCGAACTGGGCGATCACCCGTTCCTGGGCCACGGAAAGATCACTGTCACCGATATGACCGTGCAGACGCCGAGCATCAATGCGGTGCCCGACCTCTGCACGATCACTATCGACCGCCGCCTGACCTTCGGGGAGGACCCCCGCGCGGAGGTGGATCGGGTCCGGGATCTGATCCCGGCGGCGAACCGGGAGCGGGGCGATGTGGAGGTGGCGCTTCTTCACTACGACGAGCCCAGCTACACCGGTTTCGTCTTCCCGGTCGACAAGATCTTCCCCGCGTGGGCGATGGCGGTCGACCACCCACTGGTTCAGGCCGGGCTGGAGGCGGCCCGATTGATCGGTCTGCCCGATCATGAGCCCGGCAAGTGGGATTTCAGCACCAACGGCACATACTGGGCCGGCAAGGCCGGCATCCCCTCGATCGGTTTCGCCCCCGGGGATGAGGAGACCGCGCACACGGTCCGGGATTCGGTGCCGCTGGCGGACGTGGTCAAGGCGACCGAGTTCTACGCCGTGGTCGCTGCGTTGATCCCGGCGGAATGAGGGGTTGAGGGAAGGGCGCCCGCAAAACCGCCCTCGGGGACGAGGGCTCGGAGCCGCGTTAGAAACGCGGCGCGCGTTTCCTCAATTCTAAGTGCTTGATTCTCAATCCTTTTATATAGAGGGAGGCAGGAGTACGATGCAAAGTTTTTTACGTGGACGTGATCTGATATCGGATTTGGACTTCTCGAAGGAGGAAGTGGAGACGGTCCTGGACTTGGCCTGGGAGCTCAAGCGCAAGCGCGCGATTGGCGAGCCGCATCCCTACCTCCGGGATAAGACGTTGGCCATGCTCTTCTTCTTCAGCAGCACGCGCACCCGCTCGTCGTTCGAGGCGGGGATGGCCCATCTGGGCGGGCACGCCGCTTTTATTGAGTCGCGGACGACTCAGATCTCCCACGGCGACACCGCCAAGGAGATCGGTCAGATCCTCGGACGCTACTTCGACGGGATTGCCATCCGGCAGTGCGACTGGGACGTGGGCAATCGGTACATCAACGCGGTAGCCGAGGCGTCCCGGGTGCCCGTGCTCAGCATGCAGGACGACATCTACCATCCCTTTCAGTGTCTTGCCGACCTGATGACGATCAAGGAGAAGAAGGGGCGCGATCTGCGGGGGAAGAAGATCGTGGTCTCCTGGGCGTATGCCTCGTCGTACCTCAAGCCGATCTCGGTCCCGCAGTCCCTGATTCTCCAGATGCCGAGGTTCGGCATGGATGTGACGCTCGCGTATCCCGAGGGGTTCGAGCTGATGCCGGAGATCGTCGACGAGGCGCAGGCGCAGGCCCGCCAGTACGATACCGCCTTCGAGGTGGTGCACTCGATGGAAGGCGGTTTCGAGGATGCGGACGTGGTCTACGCCAAGTCGTGGGGGCCGCTGCTCACCACCGCCGATTCCGACGAGGGCAAGCGGATGCAGGATCGGTACAAGGACTGGATCACCGACGAACGCAAAATGAAGCTGGCGAAGCCCGACGCGATCTATATGCACCCCCTGCCCGCCGACCGCGATCTCGAGGTTACCAGCGAGGTTATGGACGGACCGCAGTCGGTCGTCTATGATGAGGCGGAGAACCGGCTGCACGTGCAGAAGGCCACGATGGCCCTGACGATGTGGTAGGATTAGGATAAGGATATCGGAGTAAGCGTACAAAGGTTTTGAAGAAAAATGTTTCTCTTTTCCAAAACCTTTGTGCGCTGGATTAAAATAGGGGGATCATAACTCCATCACGCTCCA
>CAYMAQ010000240.1:3499-6185 GCA_964388385.1 uncultured Anaerolineales bacterium
CAAAACCTTTGTGCGCTGGATTAAAATAGGGGGATCATAACTCCATCACGCTCCAGTCAGGAAAGGGGATGCCTTCAGGAACGGGATTCTGAGGGTCTGTAAAAGCAAAGTGTTCCGGAATAACCGCCCCCCAGACGGGGGCTCGGGGCCTAACCGTTTTGCGAATCCTTTACGAGAGAGGAGCGGATGCATATGACGGATCGAAAGTGGGCGGTCATCGCCATCGGCGGTAACTCGCTGATCAAGGACAAGCAGCATCAGACGGTGGAGGATCAGTACCAGGCGGCGAAAGAGACGTGCGAACACATCGTCGATATGATCTGCAACGGCTGGGACGTGGTCATCGGACACGGCAACGGTCCCCAGGTCGGGTTCATCCTGCGGCGGTCGGAGATCGCGGCCCGGGTCGAAGGGCTGCACGAGGTGCCCCTGGATGCCTGCGGCGCCGACAGCCAGGGAGCGCTGGGATATGCGCTTCAGCAGAATTTGCGCAACGTGATGAAGCGCTGTGACGTTGAGAAGGACGTGGCGACGATTGTCACCCAGGTGCAGGTCGACCGGAACGATCCCGCGTTCGAGAACCCCTCGAAGCCCATCGGCAGTTTCATGGACGAGGATGAGGCCCAGGCACGGGTCGAGCAGGACAACTGGACGATCTTCGAGGATGCCGGACGCGGCTGGCGCCGGGTTGTGCCCTCGCCGAAGCCGCAGAAAATCGTGGAGCTGGAGGCGATTCGTAAGTTACTGCATGCTGGGATCGTCACGATTGCGGTGGGCGGCGGTGGGATCCCCGTGGTGGAGAACGACGAGGGGGACCTGCGCGGCGTTGCGGCGGTGATCGATAAGGACTTCGCCTCCTCACTTCTGGCCCGGTCGATCCACGCGGATCTGTTCTTGATCTCCACGGCGGTGGAGTTCGTCTATCTGAACTACAACCAGCCCGACCAGGCGCCCATCCGTACGATGACGGCCTCGGAGGCGCGTGGTTATCTCGAAGATGGGCACTTTGCGAAGGGGAGTATGGAGCCCAAGATTCGGGCGGTTTTGCAGTATCTTGACGCCGGGGGCAAGGAGGCGCTTATCACCGACCCGCCTCACATCAACGCGGCCCTGCGCGGCGAGACGGGTACCCGGGTGATCCCCGACTGAGGATTTGAGGTGAGCACGTGGACTATGTGACAGGATTTCGCTGCACGATCTGCGGGGCGACGTACGCCCCCGGTGAGATTGCGTACGTCTGTCCCCGGCACGGCAACGAGGGCATCGTCGATGTGCTCTATGACTACGACCGCATCCGCGAGCGGCTCGGGACATCCCCGGGCCTCCCCGCGACGCTTCGCGCAGAACCGACGATGTGGCGGTATCTCCCGCTGCTGCCCGTCGAGCCGGATGGGCGGCGCCCTCCGCTCCGCGTGGGGTGGACGCCCCTCTACGCCGCGCCCCGCCTGGGCGACCGGTTGGGCCTCCGGCATCTCTGGGTCAAGGACGATAGTCAGAACCCCACCGCCTCCCTGAAGGATCGGGCCTCGGCGTTGGCCGTGACCCGGGCGATGGCCGAGGGCGCCGAGGTGATCACGACCGCGAGCACAGGCAATGCTGCTGCTGCCCTCGCCGGGATGGCGGCGAGCGTCGGCATGCCCACGGTCATCTTCGTGCCCCGGGATGCGCCTCGGGCCAAGATCGCCCAGCACCTCGTCTACGGCGCCCGGGTGCTCCTCGTCGACGGCACCTACGATGAGACGTTCGACCTCGCTCTCCGGGCCGCAAAGGACTTTGGCTGGTATAATCGCAGTACGGCCTACAACCCCTTTATGAGCGAGGGCAAGAAGACGGTGGCCTACGAAGTCTGCGAGCAGCTCGATTGGCAGGCGCCGGACCGCATCGTCGTCCCCGTCGGCGACGGCTGCATCCTGGGGGCTGTCCACAAGGGGTTGAAGGATCTGCGGGCGTTGGGATGGATCGACCGGATGCCCCGCCTTATGGGGATCCAGGCTGAGGGCTGCTCTCCCCTCTTCGATGCTTGTGCTCAGGGGCTCGAGGGGTGGGAGATGACCGCGGGTCGGGCCGAGACCGTCGCCGACAGTATCTGTGCCGGGCTGCCGCGCGACCGCAATAAGGCGCTGGCTGCGGTGCGGGAGACCGGTGGGGCTTTCTTGACGGTCAGCGATGCGGAGATTCTCGATGCGATCCCGGTCATCGCCCGCAACACCGGGGTCTTTGTCGAGCCTGCGGCCTCCGCGGCCTACGCCGGTTTGGCCAAGGCGGTGGCCCAGGGGGGCGTCGACGCCGAGGAGCGGGTTGTCGTGCTTCTCACCGGCTCCGGTCTGAAGGACATCGACGCGGCGATGCAGACCGTCGCGGAGCCGCCGGTGGTCCCGCCCGATCTGGAGGCGATCCGCCACGTGCTCGAACTGCCCGTGTCTGCGCCGCTGACCTGAATTTCGACGGAGAAAGGATGAGCCTATGACAGCATACGACGACCTGAAGCGGGGGCTTGCCCTCGGTTGGAACACGTGGAACACCCGGAGTGTCCTCTCTCACGTGCTGCTGCCGGAGGGGTTTGCCCTCAACCTGGCTCTCAAGGAGTACCGCAGGCGGCGGTACCTGGGCGAGGCGCTGATCGGACGCCGTGGAGAGTCCGATGAGAGGATCGTGCCCGGCCCCCGGACCTACGACGGATCGTACA
>CAYMAQ010000241.1:0-6158 GCA_964388385.1 uncultured Anaerolineales bacterium
CCTGGAGTGTAGCCGAACTCGCGCCGATGCGCAAGTAAAGATAGGCCCGCCGGCCCAGCCCCCATTCGTTTATTCGTTCCCCATTCGAGTCGGCCCGCACCGGCTCTTCAAATCACAGCCGAATCCAGTATAATCGACTGAAAAATCTCTCGGCGCTCCCTGCCTCTGGGGCAAAATCTGAATCCTGAAGGTTCGGTCCATGGCTCAATTTCTGCTCTCACCGACGACGCTGCGCTACCTGCCCGTGCTCCTGCTCCACCTGGTGAGCCTGGGATACCTCCTGCTCCGGGGCCCCCGCTCCCGGCAGAGCTGGCTCTTCTGCGGCTGGCTCGCCGGCATGACAGCCATGACCGCCAGCCAATGTGCCGCGTGGTCGCTCTACGGATCCCGGATCAGCACCTACCTCGAATGGTGGGGTGGGGTCCTGGGCGTCAGTCTGGCGATCGTGGCGCTGCTGCAGTTCGCCTATGCCTTTCCCCGCCCGCGCTACAAACGCGAAGCGCGCGGTGTGCTCTACCTCTCTGTGCTGATCACGGCGGGCTTGGGTGCGCTCGTGGGCGTCGAGGCCCTTGCCGCG
Source organism: uncultured Anaerolineales bacterium (assembly GCA_964388385.1). GTDB lineage: Bacteria > Chloroflexota > Anaerolineae > B4-G1 > SLSP01 > PWVB01. Next base: position 578 of record CAYMAQ010000241.1, read on the forward strand.
CGGGGCGCCAGGATCTACGCCACGTCCCCGGCGGCTGCCGGCGCCGCCTTTGCGCCGCAGGCCAATTGGTTCATCTATAATTTTGAGCGCTTCAGTTTCGGGGCGGTGGCGCAGCGCAGTGCCCGCGTCTTCATCTCCTTCCGGCTCTTCGATCTCTGGCAGATCGTCGGTCATCTCTGGATCCTCGGCGTGTGGCTCCGTAAGACCCTTCGGTTCTCAACGGGAGCCGGGGGAGCGCGTCGGATGTGGGAGGCGCGTGCGTCCCGCGCGTGGCTTCTGATGATGTGTCTCTTTCCGCTGCCGGTGATCGCGTCCATTCTTGACGGGGCGAACGTCTTGCCGCCGGGTACCTTCGCCGCCGCGCACCTCCTGGTCCTCTTTGGCATTATGCTGACGTACGTGAACTTCTCTCCGGAGCCCACCACCTTTATGACGAAACTGGTCGGTATGTCCCTGGTCACGCTCCTGGCCCTGCTGGGATTCGTCTCCGGCACCGCCATGCGCGCGCAGCGCGAGGCGTACACAAAGCTGCGCCGGGCGGAGCTCCGCCACCTCGCCGCGCTGCTTGACGTGGGGCGTTTCGACTCCCTGCCGCCGGATATTCTGTACGTCGCCGCGCGCCGGGTCCCGGGCCTCTTTGCGCCGGACTATCGGATGATTGCTGCGCGGCCTGGTGCCCCGGAGGCGTCCGCGCTGGCAGCCCACGATGCCCTGCTCCGCGAGGGCCTGGCCCGCCGCCACTATCCGGCCCGTTGCGCCGTGCTGCACGAGAATCCGTGGCTGGGCCTTCAGGGCGTGGCGGCGTTGGAGGGAATGCCGGCGGAGATCGACGAAACCTTGGAGATCCCGCCCGGCGTCATGGCCTATCGCGGCAGCGCTTCAGAACCGCAGGCGCGCGTGGTGCGGTTCTCCTTCACCCACGCCGGAACGCGCTACGAGGTCGGCTATCGCTACCTCGATTACCGCCGTTTCCTGCACCGGGGCGCGCGCTCCCTGGCGGCGCTGATGGTCGCTGCGACCGCTGGGGTCCTCCTGGCGTTCCCCCACTTCTTCCGCGTGAGCCTGGTCGCGCCGTTGATGGGCCTCCTCGCCGGTCTGAATCGGGTCAATCGCGGGGAGCGTCACGTGCACGTGCCGGTGCGGGCGGAGGACGAGATCGGCGAGATGACCCACGCGTTCAACCGGATGGTCGGGTCGCTGCGCGCTTCGGAAGCCCAGCTCAATGCACTCAATCTCACCCTGGAACAGCGCGTCGTCGATCGCACCCGGGATCTGGTGACGCTCTATGAGATGAGCGCCATGATCAACCGGGCCGAGTCCTTGCCCGCGCTGTTTGAGGGGGTGCTCGAGCGCGTGGTCCCGGCGGTGGACGGCTTTGCCGGCGTCATCCTGTTGGCCGAGGAGGACGGCGGTCGATTGACGTTAGCCGCGAGCTGCGGCCCGGCTTTGGAATGGGGCGACGCCCTCCAGGGCAGCCCGCTCTGGCGGAAGGTCTGCGAGCGCCGTGACGCTCTCCTGATTCACGACCTGGTCGCGGATGGCGTCCTCGCCTTGGGCGTCGCTGACCCCCGGTGCGCCACCCTCGTCGGCGTGCCGATTCCCGGGCAGACCGGATGCCTGGGGGTGCTCGCGATCTTTGGGCACACGGCGTATCTCTTCAACGTGGAGGACCTCGGGCTGCTCGGCGCGGTTGCTGAACAATTGGGCGTCGCCGTTGAAAATACCCGGCTCCGCCGGCGCGCCGCCGAGGCTCTCGTTGTGGAGGAGCGCCAGCGTCTGGCCCGCGACCTCCACGATTCGGTGACCCAGCTGCTCTACTCGCAGACCCTCTTCGCCGAGGGCGCGGCGCTTTCCCTGCAGCAGGGACACTGGGAGCGCGCCGCCCACTGTGTGACCCGTCTCGGCGAGACAACCCGGCGCGCCCTTCGGGAGATGCGCCTGATGATCTACCGCCTGCGCCCCGCCGAGCTCGCGGAGTTGGGCCTGGTGGGCGTGTTGCAGCGGCGTTTGGAGAGGGTGGAGCAGCGCGCCGGCATCCGGGCTTCGCTCATCAGCGAGGGCGTCGGGGGCCTCTCCCCGGTGCAGGAGGAGGCCCTCTATTACTGCGCGGAGGAGGCGTTGAACAACGCGCTCAAGCACGCGAACGCCTCGGACGTACGGGTGGAGCTGCGCCGCGCGGACCGGAGCCTCTTGCTCTCTGTGCGGGATGATGGCTGCGGCTTCGATCCCGACCGGGCCTCGTCGGGCTTCGGGCTCCAAAACCTTCGCGAGCGGACCGCGGGCCTTGGTGGCACGTTCGTGGTACAATCCAGCCCGGGTGCCGGCACCCGGATCACGGTATGCCTGCCGGAAGACGCAGAGGAGCCGTCGCCGCCTGAGGAGCTTCGCTATGAGCAAACCCATTCGGATTCTGATCGTTGATGACCATCCCCTGGTGCGGGAGGGCCTGAACACTGTCGCGGAGCTCAGTGCGGACCTGGACGTCGTCGGAGAGGCTGCCGACGGCGCGGAAGCGGTCCGTCTGGCGCGCTTGCTGCGCCCTGACGTGATCCTGATGGATTTACTGATGCCGGGGATGAGCGGCGATCGGGCCATCACGTCCATCCTCGCCGCGCGTCCGGCGCAGAAGATCCTGATTCTCACCAGTGTCGACGACGTGACCCGGATCCTGGCGACGATCAGGGCCGGTGCCCTGGGATACGTGTCGAAGAATGCGCCGCCGCAGGAGCTGCTCGATGCCGTTCGGACGGTTCATCAGGGGAGTGTCGTCCTCCCGGTGCCCATCGCGCGGGCCCTCCTGGATGGCGACGCGGCGTTCCAGTCGGAATCCCATCCCCGGGATCTGCTGACCCCCCGCGAAGTCGAGGTGCTGACGTTGCTCGCCCGGGGGTTGAGTAACGACAGGATCGCCCGGCAGCTCGTCATCAGCCCGCGCACAGCCGCCGTCCACGTGCGAAACGTCGTGACCAAGCTGGGGCTCGATAACCGCACCGAGGCCGCCCTCTACGCCTTGCGCGTCGGCCTCGTGGATCTTCACGCCACCCATCCCGCCGAGTCTGACCCCCCGTCTTCGCAGGGGGCGTAAAAGCTCATTTAGAGCCCGCCTCCCAGGATAAAGCTGGATTTACCCCAAATTAAACCTGCCGCCGATGCCGTGAGCCTCCGTCTGTGCTAGAGTGATCACAGATGGAGGCTCATTGTGTTCAAAGTCCTGGTCCTGTCGCTCGCCGGCACACCTCGGCCCGAGTTGGTCGCGTTATGGATGCTGGATGCTGGCTACAAGGGGGCAGAACGATGGTCAAGATGAATTCATATTTCAAAATGTCGCGGGTCGGTGGGCTGGTGCTCATATTGGCGCTTTTCGCGATGGTTACCGTTCCGGTCCACGCGGCGGACGTGATCACCGTCGAGGTTGATACGGTTCTGGACAGTGACGACGCTGCATACCGGGCCTGCACGGCGGCTGCAGACGACTGCAGTCTGCGCGGGGCCATCAGCCGGGCCAACGCCGACACTGCCCATGATTATGTCATCACGCTGCCCGCGGGGACCTATCAGTTGGGGATCGCGCCCGATGCGACCCCGGACGATAACGCCGATGGCGACCTCGACGTGCTGGGCCGTGTCACCATCCAGGGTGCCGGGGCCGCGCTGACCTTCATCCAGGCTGGCGCGGATCAGAGCAGCGGCTTGGATCGCCTCGTTGACGTCGTGGGGGGCGGCGCCGACCTGACGCTGCGGGACCTGACCTTGCGCTATGGACGGGCGTCCGGCGGCAGCGGCGGGGCGATTCGGAATGCCGGTACGCTATCTATGGAGACCGTCACGGTCGCGGAGAACACCGCTGTGGGCCAGGACGCCGTTGAGGGTAAGGGCGGCGGCGTCTACAATCTGGGCGACCTGACGCTTGTGGGCTGCACGATCGCGGGCAACGCGACGTCGGATCAGGGCATGGGCGTCCAGCAGGACGGTCATCTCTGCGGCGGGGGCATCTACCACGAGAGCGGTACCCTCACCGTGACGAATAGCCACGTTTCGCAGAATACCACGCTCTACGTCGGCGGAGGACTCTACAGCGCCGGCGGCTCCGTGGTACTCTCCTCCACCCGGGTGCTGACCAATGCCGCGGAGGGCTCGGCGGGCATCTACGTCGCGGGCGGCGTGGTCGACGTCCTCTCGAGCACCGTGGCCTATAACGTCGGCAGCGCCTTTGGCTGCGGCGGTGTGAAGAATCTGGGCGACCTGACCCTGACCGGCAGCAGCGTCAGCCACAACACGGCGCAGTCCCACGGCGGAGGCATCTGCAACCAGGGCGTGCTGACCGTGACCGATTCTATCCTTTTTGACAATGTGAACCGATACAGTGGGGGCGGCATCTACAACACCGGGGGAACCGTAATCCTGTCTGCTTCCTCCGTGATCAGCAACGCTGCGACCGACAGCGGCGGCGGGATCCACAGCACGAACGGCGAGGTGGCGATCTCCGCCTCCGCGATTATCAGCAACATAGCTGTCAGCGGGGGCGGCATAGCTGCGCAAGGTGGCACGCTCTACGTCCGCAATAGCACGCTCTCCGATAATCGTGCGATCGGCGGCGGTGGTCGAGGGGGCGCCATTATCATCGCCTACAGTACGCTGAACATCGCCAACAGTACGCTTTCCGGTAACGCCGCGGTGCTTGAGGGGGGCGGCATATATGCACAAAACGGTGCGCTCTACATTCTCGATAGCACGCTGTCCGACAATCGCACGACCGAAGTCGGCAGTCGCGGGGGAGGCATTAACATCCTCAACAACACGCTGGATATCGCCAACAGCACGCTCTCCGGTAACGCCGCCGTCGGCGACGGGGGCGGGATCTTCGCCACAGCGAGTATTGGGGCTCCGTCTACCGTGAAGGTCGTCAACTGCACCTTTGTCGGAAACGCTGGGGCGAACGGCGGCGCGTACGCGGCGTTTGGTATACCCACGTTCATGCCCGTCTCGGGGGATATCTCGAACTCGATTCTCACCGGAAGTACCGGCGGGGATTGCTACAACAACGGTGGGACCCTCGTCGGCGCCAACAATCTCATCGACGACCACGCCGGCGGTGCGTGCAGCGGCATCAGCGAAGCCGCCGTCGAGGGACTGGAGCTGACCCTGGAGGACAACGGGCCTTCGGGTGCCACACCTATCCTGAAAACGCACATGCTCCTGCCCGGTAGCAACGCCATCGACGGGATCGCCGCCGGCGCGTGCACCTACACCGCCAGCGCGGGCAACCCGCTGTTCGGCGCCGGCGCGGCCGTCGCTGCCGACTCACGGGGCGCGCCGCGCCCCGTGGACTACGACCGTGACGGCAGCGCGCTGTGTGACATCGGCGCCTTCGAGCGCCAGGCCGCTGAGACCTACACGGCCCGGGTGGATGACGGCGACACGGTGCGCTTCGGCGCGACCATGGTCTACGTCCAGGATGGGGCCGGGGGTGACAGCCCCGGCGAGACCACGGTCGTCCGGTACAATCAGCCGCCGGGTGGAGGGAGCCCGGATCCGGGGGAGATGCCCTTTCACGTCTCCGTTCAGCCGGTCGTCAGCACCG
>CAYMAQ010000242.1:0-6126 GCA_964388385.1 uncultured Anaerolineales bacterium
TCCCACGACTGGTGGCCCAGGCACTGGAACTGGGGGATCAGCCGGACGCCGTGGGTGCGGCACGCCGCCGCCAGGGCGTGGGCCCGATCCGGCGTCACCGGGTCGTCGCCGCGCAGCTCCGGGTGGGACGCGTACGCAAACTGGTAGTTGACCTCCGGAATCAGGACGTTCAATCCCCGGTCGGCAAGGGCCGGGATCTCCTCGATAAGCGCCCCTACCTGATCATTGTGCTGAAGGCCGAGATGAATACCGCACCGGTGTTGCGCTCTTCTGCTCATCGTAATCCTCCTTATGGTCAAATCTCCGTACGTCAACGGGCCCAACGCGTTTTCGGTGCCTGCCGCAGGACGATCGGAAGATGGAGGGTCGTCGTCCTGGCACCTCGGCTCAGCCGCATAACGAGCGGCATAACCATCTGGTAGCGCTCGACCGCAGCCGTGACCTCATATACTCCGATTGTAGTGGTGTTCTGCGCTGCGTCAAAGGCTTTGATCCAGATTTTGTAGGTGCCTGGGTCGTCAAATACGAGATCGAGCCACCAACCCGTCCCGCTCTGGGAGACCTGCCGGTTACTGAAGCGCCCGGATGGATCTTTGACCAGGGCGTTGATGCGCACCAACCGCCCGTCATCGACAGCGGTTCCCTCCAGAATACGGATGGGGCTCCGGTCCTGCGGAATCTCAACCATCGTCTCGAGCTGGGTCGCTGTGAGCGTTGGCGCGACGTTGTCGAGGATAAAGTCAAGGGCTCCGAAGCTTACCGGGCTGCGGTTCCCCGCGCGGTCGATGGCAAAGGTCTCGACGGTTTGAGACTCACCGTCGACGGCCCCGAGGCTTGTCTCGGTGTAGGACCACGTGCCGGCGGTCGCTGCGGTGTCGGCAGGGGCGATGGAGAGCTCGGCTCGGTTATAGGTGCCGGTTTCGGTGCCCGGTTCGTTGTCACAGAGCGAGAGGATCCACGTCCCGCCGGCACGCTCGCCCCGATACGCGGCCATGGGTTCATAGGGCCGGGCCTCGCGGTCGAAGAAGGGCGCGGCGGTGTGGTCCGACGTCTTGTCCTCGTGCTGTCCGGCGCTCGCCGCGTCGAAGAGCCTCGCGTCGAGGTTCTGCGCGTCGAAGGGCGTGCCCCCTCGCGGACCGAGGACCTGGATAGCCGTACCGTCCGGCGAGGTCAGCGTGGCCCAGAGGTCGTTGCGGCGCTCGTGGTCGGCGTTGATGCCCAGTTGGACCGAACCGACGGTGAAGCTGTCGGTGACGACAAAGGTCCGCCGCAGGTCGGTGACGTCGCAGTCCGGGATCGCTGCCGGTGCGGTAACGGCGTCGGTGATCACGGCGGAAGCTTGCCCCTCGGCCTGGACGCTGGCCTCGCCGCATTCCCCGTTCAGGCAGACCTCCACCCTGTCGATGGCATGGTTGTCTGTGACGATGCCACTGAAGGTGACGGATTCGCCGGAGACCGTGGTGCTGCTGTAAGCAGCCGTGGTTGCTGCATCGTAGGCTCCCTTCGGCGGCACAGCGTCGACAATCAAGGTGTGCTCCCCGGCGTTCGTGCTTCGGGCTGCGTTCGGGCTCAGCGGTGTGGCGCTCAGCGGGCTCAGTCCCTGACCATCGGCGGGCAAGAGCTCCAGGATCAAGGCCTCACCGTCGGACGGCGGTACACCGCCATTGGCGCTTGTCGCGTTCCATATACAGTCCCATTGGCCGTCATGGGGCGTCGGATCCACACACTGCGTCGTATGGCCTGTCGATTGCAGGATGAGGTTGAGCGATGGGATGCCGGAGGCGTCGAAACCGTAGCCGCCGAGGAGGTTATCGCCCGGATTGACGTACTGCTCCGGCTGCTGGATGCCGAAAAACTCGGGGGCGTCGACGTCCACGCCGTGGTTGGCCCACAGCACGTCGAGCGGCATCGCGAGGCCAAACGTCGGATTGACGACAGCGGCCTTTAGCACCGCCCACTTGAGGAACTGCGCGCACGTAATCGGTGAGGCCACGGCGATACACGGTTCGTAGGCGGCGGTTCGGGCCGCGCTCACATCGATCTCGCCCGTGAAGCTCACCGTGCCGGTCGCGCCGGGGGCGAGATCGCCCAGGGGAAGGGTGGTGGTCGTCGCGCCCCTGAATCGCAGTGCGCCCTGTCCGGTCGCCACGAGTTGGGTTCCGGTCACGATCTCGGCGCCTCGGTTGGCATAGTGGAGCGTGTAGGTGATCGTGTCACCATCGCCGAGCGGGGGGTGGTCGACGTCGAGGAAGGTCAGTGCCTGGCTGAGGTCGACGGCCCTGTCCTCCTTGAAGAGATCTTCCCCCAGCCAGAAGATGTCGTCATTGAGGACGCTGTAAGCCGTGCCGGCGGGCTCGGATGAAAGCCCGAGCTGCATATCCACGTCTCCGAAGAGAGCATTCGGGCAGCTGAGTGGGGCCAGGTTTGGCCAGACGTAGGCCTGGGTGAGCCCGAGGACTGCATCATCGGGCGCGAAGACGTCGGTCGGAACGACCCGACTGCTGTTCAGCGGATTGCCCGGCGGCATCGCGGCCCACAGATTCATCGTGTCCTCCTCTGTCGCAAAGGCGATCAGGGTCAGAGGGGTGTTGGTGGGATCGCTGATGCCCAGGACGTTGAAGGGCAGGTAAAGATCCGTCTGCCCCCCATTGAGCCCGGGCTCGAAACGGTACCGGTCTGGGGAGAGCCGCTGGCTGTCCCAGCCTTGCGTGGTGGGGTTCCAGGTCAAAAGGTGGGCCGTCTGTGCGTCCTCGACCCAGATAGCGACGTCGGCGCCGTAGTTCAGGCCCGGGTTGAGCGCAAAGGAGACGGGGATGCCGCTGCCGCCGTGGACGTTCACGGCCTGCGCCACGCCGCCCGCGATCGTATCGAGGTAGATGAAGAGGTCCCCGGCGTAGTTCCAGTTCGCGCCGGTCCAGGCCAGCCGCAAGGCCTGGCTGTCCCAGGTTGCGTAAAGCTGCTGGGGATTGTCGATGGCGGCGCTCTCGGGTGCGTTACGCGCGGCGCGCCGGTCGGCGCTCAACCGCGTGCAGCCGCTCTCCATCCAGCCGAGGTAAGGGCGCCGCTCGCCGGGCGCGGTCTGCAGGGCGATATAGTCCGGCGTGAGCGGACTGTCGACGGTGACCGTGCCGTAGACGTCCGACTGCGTGTTGCCGCTGGTCATATGACTTACGACCTGCGGTCTGATGCGCTGGGCCTCCTGGGCCAGATATGGGCTCGTCAGAGGCCCTGTCGCGGGCAAGAACGAACGATCGGTCGTGATGCCTGCTGCGCTGTACGCAGTCCAGATGACTTCGTATCCGTTCAGATCGGCGGGTTGTGCCCCGGCGGTCCAACTCAGCGTCAGATCGCTGGGCGCGCTCCGCAAGGTGAGCCCGGGCGTCACCACCTCACCGCCGCTGCTGAGGGTGAGAGTGATCGGGTTGGGCGTCTCGAGATCGACCGTGACGGTCTGCGTTACCTGCGTCGTGTGTCCGGCGGCATCGATCGCTTTCGCGGTCACGGTGTAGGGCTTACCGGCGGGTTCCTCCCCCAAATTCCAGTCGAGGTGCCACGTCGTCCCATAGCGTGAGGCGGCCTGCCAGGGGGTCTGTGCCTCTCCATCATCGGTGCGGACGTGGACTTCGGAGACGCCGTTGGTATCGCTCACGTGCCCCGTGAGGGCGACGCGGTTCTGACTCAGGCGATGCGTCGTCGTCAGGATCAGGGGATCGATGGTGATGACCGGTGCTGCGACGTCGACGATGACTTTGGTTGTCCGCACGAACGGCTGCGATTGATCGTTCTGATCGGTGGCCTCAGTCGTCAACAGGTACTCTCCCTCTGATATCGGTGTCCAACCGGCCGTCCACGTGGTCTTCGTCACGCCCGCTGCGGCCCACGTGAAGCTGTCGACCGGTGCGCCGTTGGCGAAGACCGTCAGCGTTTTTAGATGGTCTTGTGCGTAGGCCTGGCCCTCGAGTTGGACGGAATTCAAGCTGTCGATGACTGTGTCGAGCGTCGGCGTCAGCACGGCGGAGTCGATGAAGGGGCTGGTCACGATCTCCGAGGCCTCTGGAGCGACGGTAGATGCACAGTGACCGTAGACGTCGCAGGCGCGCGTGGTTGTGTCGTGGACGTCCGGTCCGACGATCGTACATGACGCCTCCAATCCATAGAGCCGGTTCGTGTCCGTAAACGTGCCGGCGTACCAGGGCGAGACCTCGTGATAGTAGGTCGAGGTATAGACCGTGGCGAGCGGCGCCAGGGTCTGGCAGGGGCAGTGGAAATCGTACTCCGGGTGATCCTCAGAGCGATAGACCAGATTGAAGTCCGTGGCCCGGCACGTGTAGGTCGTCCGGACGTCCAGATAGGAGATCTCTTCCTCCGCCGTGACCTCAACCCGTGGTGCCTGGGTGTCGATCTCGCCGTTCCAGACCTCCCAGTCGCTGTCCGATGTGTTGGCGAAGCTGTCCTCTGGGCGCAGGTCGATCCGGTAGAGGCCGTCAAGTCCGGTGGGTACCTCGAGGTGCCAGCCGGTTTCCGTCACACCATCGCCAGTATGATCGAGCAGGGCGTTGCGGTAGTATGCTGTGATCTCCTCCGGCGTCAGGGCGCGGTCGTAGATCGTGACCTCGTCCAGTTTGCCCTCAAAGAACTCACTTGCGGTCGCGCCATCCCACTCCTGGCCCAGGCTGAAGCGCCCGACGGGGTCGGGACGGACCGCCGTCTGGAAGGTCACCTCGGCTTGCCCGTCGATGTAAAGCGTACCTTCTCCGTTCTCGGTGATGACGACCATCAGATGATACCAGCCGGCGTTATCGACGGCGTTGCCGCCGCACCGGTCGCCGGTATCGGGATCGGTGTAGCACCAGCGAGTCCCACGGCGGATGAGCTGATTCCGGTTATCGCCGTTGGATGTGTTGAAGGCCATCACGGCATCGTTGGCGCCGGTGCTGCCATCGTGTTCGGGTCGGACCCATCCGCCGAAGGCGAGCCCCCCGGTATCGGTGATCGTGGCCGAGACGAAGTCGGCGGTGAGATAAGCGCCGTCGACGAAGTCCAACGCCGTGCCCCAGACGCCGGGGGCGTTGGCCTCAGGGCAGGATCCCGTTTCGCAGGCTGCAATCCCTTCACCCTGGCTTTTGAAGGACGTCGTCGTCGGAGGTTCGTCGAGGTGGAAGATCGCGACGGTCTGCGACATCGCGACCTGCGCCATCGGCGCGAGTCCGACGCGGAGGTTCGTGATGCCGGTGCTGATGGCACCGGTCTCGGTGACCCGTCCGGTGAGCGTCAGCGTGTGGGTGATGGGGACGGTCATCGTATTGCTGTGATCCAGGCTCGCGACTGGAGGTGCGGTGTCCAAACCGATGGTGACTAGCGTAACGAAGTCCCGCACGTTGCCGACGTTATCGGTAGATTGTACCGCCATTGTGTAAGTGCCGGTGGCGTCGGCGTAGGGGAGGGGATAGTCGATCGTCCAGGTGTCACCTGACAGGGTTGCGGTGCGGGGCGCCTGGGTGTCGGTGGGATGGGCGGTCGCCGTCAGACGCACCTGGACGCCGCTGACGCCGCTGCCGGGGGAGGCCGTGCCCGCGATCTGCGGATCGACGACGGTGCCGGTCAGCGGGACCAACCAGGTATTATTCGGGCGTGGAGACGCCTGGATGCGCTCCCCATGCCGATAGGCACTCTGTGCCACCGGTGGGGTGGCGTCGACGAGGAACTCAGAGAACGTCGAAGGGACCTCGCGATTGCCGACATCGTCGGTGGCCCGCAGATGGAGCTCGTATCGCCCTTCACCGACCCTCGGTTCGAAGGTCGGGCACCAGGCTTCATCGCTCTGGAGGGTCGTCGCGGTGCTCTCGCAGCGCGGTGCGGCCTGCCATTCTGCTGCCCCACCGCTATGACTCACCCTCATCTCCATCATCGTGACCGGGGTGGTCTCATCCTCCGTACCTACCAGCAGCACCGCGTCGGCGTTGGGGCGGTAGACGTCGTCGGAGATCAGCGTGGAGGTCGGGACATCGGCGTCGATGGTGATATCGGTGTTCTGCCGCTCTTCGACCCATTTTGCCTGCAGGCGGAAGAGATCGCGCATCTCGTCCTCGGAGAGCGCGCGGTGGTAGAGGAGGACGTGGTCGACCC
>CAYMAQ010000243.1:0-6126 GCA_964388385.1 uncultured Anaerolineales bacterium
ATAACCGCCGCTCCAATCGCCATCGTGATAGCGGAGATCTCGTCCTCGACATGCTTGGCGACGACGCCATAATCGGCAGCGTGCTGCGCAAACCAGATGAGCACGGGCGAGCCGGGCGTCATCGGGTAGCCGGAGACGAAGCGGCAGCCGCCCGCCAGTGCCCCCATAGAAAAGGCTTGCGTCCCGTTGAGCATGATGCGCTGCGGCGCGTTGGGTATGGCGTGTAGCCTGAACGGATAGTCAGTCACATAGGGCGCCGCCAGCTCGGCGCCCGCTCGGACGACGGCAAGGTTACTCTCCACGACGTCCTCGCCTTTGCGGGCGAAGTTGTCGCGGATAATGCCCTCTAAGTAGCTCAGGTCGAATTCCAACAGCCCAGCGGCGATGCCCAGCGCCAGCGTGTTGCGCATCAGCTCGATGCCGCCGATATCGCGGGCCATCTCGGCGAGAGCTGCGGGGATGAAGAGTACGTCATCCCGCTTGAGGGCGTCGGGTAGCTTGTCTTTGCTGTCGTAGACGACCGCGCCGCCGGGAACGACGTCCGCTATATGGCGGCGCATCGTTTCGAGGTCCAGGGCCAGCAGCAGATGCACGGGATCGGCAATAGAATAGAGGGGATCATGCGCCGCGCGCAGAGTGAAGAAGTTGTGCCCGCCCCGGATGCGTGAGTAGAAGTCGGGCACGCCGAAGATGTGCAATCCGCCACGGACCAGCGCTTTGGCGAAGCCCGCGCCGCTGGATTCGAGACCCATACCGGCCTCACCACCGATACGTAGGGTGACATCATTCTCGATCATATCGATCTCCTTATAGTTGTTGGGTCCCCAAAACTACCCTGTCTGCGTTCATCAGTCTCATCAATCTCGGATCATCGGCCAGATTGAAGGTCTCAGCACCTCTGATGCCTTTCAGGGACCCGTCCTCGCAAAATCAATGAAGCCACGCTCAACATCGGTCCCAGTCAGTTGCACGCGCAGTCGGTCGCCGACATCCAAGCCCTCGAAGCCGCGCATCAGTTTCCCTTCAACCGGCATCGTGAGCAGCCGCACCCACGTGCCTTTGTCTGCGGCGCCCGTGACAATCGCATCAAACTGCTCGCCGATCCTCGCCTTGAGGAGCAGTGCCGCCGCGGATTTGGCGACCTGCCGCTCCACTTTGTTGGCCGCATCCTCTTGTTTGGTGAGCCGTTGCGCTAGGTCCTTCAATTCGGCGTGGGTGTACGGCGTGTCGCGACCGGCAAGGGCGGCTTTCAGCAACCGCTGAGTGATCAGATCGGAATAGCGACGATTGGGTGCGGTGGAATGGGCGTAGTCCTTGACCGCAAGACCAAAGTGACCGGAGGGCGCGTCATCGGGGAGCTCAGCGGCATATTCACCTGCCCCCAGAAGTTTGATCACCGCCAGAGATAGGTCGGGGAATCGCAGAGGCGCGGCGGCTCTTGCCTGAATGAGAAACTTATGCAGTGCTTTGGCATTTGCAGCAGCAGGCAGCTTGTGCCCGTAACCTGCTGCAAGCTCGACAATGCGATCCCAGCGTTTGGGCGTGCGCACCACGCGGCGGATCGAGGGAAGCCCTTTGCATGCGAGATAGCGGGCGGTGACGCCGTTGGCGGCGATCATGCAATCCTCAATCAGCTCCGTGGCGCGGCTCTTCTCCTCCGTTTGGAGGTCACGGAGTTGTTCGCCGTCAAATATCGGTTTGGCCTCGATGGTTTCGAGACTCAGCGCACCGTGGACATACCGGAGATTCCGCATCTTCCGGACTATTTGGTCCTGTAGGCGCAGATTCTCGGCCAGCCCATTCACGGCGGCGATCGCTTCCGGCATATCGCCGCCATTCAGCCAGGCGGTCACGCTGTCATAGGCGAGTTGTGCATGATTGCGGACCTGCGCCCGGTAGATCTCCGAATTCAGAAGCGAGCCGTTGGCACCCAGCACCATTTCAACGACTATAGCCAGGCGATCCTCATTGAGGTTGAGCGAGGTGAAATCGGTAGATAGCTTCTCCGGCAGCATCGGGAAAATCCTAGCCACGGTATACACCGAGGTCGTGTTGTGGCGTGCGTGCTCGTCAATGACCGATCCGGTCTTGACAAGCGCATCCACATCCGCGATAGCCACCAGGAGTTTGACCTTGTTAATGGGCACAGACTCAGCCACGGTGAGTTGATCGAGGTCGCGGGAGTCGTCGTTATCTATGGAAGACCATAGCCGGTGCGTCAGATCACGAATGAGGTCGCCATCCATCGCCGCGGTAGGTGACCGAATGTCCGCCAGTTCGGCGAGCGCTTCAGCCGAAAAGTCAGGCAGCAAACCGCGATCGAGCATAGCATGGTGGGCAAGGCTTTGCAGTATAGCGCGGTGGTGTGGCCTACTGATGTTCATAGAATCTCCTTGCCTATGGGGTAACAATCAAAGCTCATTGCATAACCTCTTGATAGGCGCTGTACAGATCGAGTAGCCGGTCTGACGCAGCAGGGTCACCCCGCGCAAGCAGTGTGACGGTCTCATCACGTTGAGTAAGCAGCGGTCGGACTCCCTCTCGCTGCGTCGAGGAGAGGGCCGAGTTGTCCCCTCTATCGATCTCCGTTCTCACCGCAGTGAAGAAGTCGCCGGCAGATTGACGGGCTGATTCATACTCACCCCGCTGCGCGTCAATGGTTGCGGCGGCCAGGGTGTTCTCCATCCGGGCGAGGGCCAGGTGCTGCTCGGCTCGGGCAAGGTTGCGGGCGCGCTCACGTGACTTCAGCCATGGCGGGATGAAGCCGAGCAGGAAGACGACGATCAACACGATGGTATAGCCGAGGACACGTTGCACCCAAGGGTGCCTGTCCGATCTACGCCTGATATTTTCGCTCATCGTAACTCCTTTGTGGTCACATCTTTGTTTGCGGAAGAAGACCGACAACTCACGCTACTCGCTGCCTTAATCATAGACGAAAACGCGGTGGCTATCATCGGTGCAACGTGGATATTTAACTCCACGGTGAGATGACTTGGATGCAAGCATGTTCCACTATATGTGGAGAGCATCTACACGAAGCAGTGAGGGGCAACGGCTGCTTTGGGATAATAATGAGGGTGGGGTATACTGTGCTGTAAGCGTTTTACGGCCGAGTGACTGCCTAGAAAAAGCGAAAGGAGTTGATCTATGCAGTACCGCTTTGCTGAGCTGGTTGATCTGCCCGGCTTTCAGCAGGTCATGAAGTCGTGGCATAGTGTCGCTGGTGTCGCCACTGCTCTGTTGGATTTGGATCGCAACGTACTGTGCGCCGTTGGTTGGCAGGATATCTGTACCCGTTTTCATCACCTACCGGCAGAAGCCGAGGGCCGCTGCACCTTCACCGATGACACTCTCTTCAGCGATCTGCGCGAGGATGAAATGAGGGTGCATCAGTGCGAGCATGGATTGCTGAACTGCGCGATGCCGGTGTCGGTTAAGGGCGAACACGTCGCCATCCTGTTCATGGGCCAATTTCTTTATGCACCTGTGGACGAGGCTGAGTCCCGCCAGCGGGCGGAGGACTTGCAGGTTGATGCCGAGGCGTACCTGGAAGCGCTCCGGCAAGTGCCGGTCATCGCCGAGGCTCGTCTGCGCGAGGTCTTGACGGCGCAGGCCCGGCTGGCCCAAATGCTGGCCGCGCTGGGGTGGGAGCACAAACAACTCCTGGGTACCTCCGCCACGTTCAATGCTGATCTCATCCGCGCCCAACAGCACATCTCCTTGATGCTGCACGCTGCTCAGACGGCCAACAGCGCGCTGGAACCCGCCCAGGTCCTGGGGCAGGTGGCCGATGCCCTGGCTGCCGCTGTCGATGTGCCGTACTGTGTCATCTATATGCTGGACGCTGAACGGGAGGTGCTCGTGCCCCAAGTGATCCGCGGGTCGGAAGAGGAAGGCCGCGGGGACCCTCGTGAGGGCTATCTGGATCCCATAGCTGGCTCCTTGGCCAAGGAGGCGCTGGAGCGACAGTCGCCGGTGGCTTGGTACAATGCGGCGGACGATCCCCGAATTGGTCGGGAGATGGCTTGGGCTTGGGACATGAAGTCGGTGTTGGCGGTGCCTATCCGGGTGAGCGACAAGGTGTTGGGACTCGCCGTGCTCAGCACGTCCAGTGACCATCGCCAGTTTACGCCAGACGAGATCGAACTGGTCTGGGGTATCGCCAACTCGGTGGCGCTGGGTGTGGATAACGCCCGCCTGTACGCCGAAACTCGCCAGCGACTGGCCGAAAGTCAGGGGCTACAGCGGGTGGCATCCGCGTTGCTTCACAAGGTCAGCCCAGAGGCGGTGCTTGAGATTATCTGTGACGAAGTCCAACAGCTGACCGGCGCTGCCGGGAGCGAGGTCTTGCTGCTGGAAGACGAGACCTGGTTACAGGTGACCTATAGCAGCGGGACAGCTCCCACATTCTTTGACCGGATTCCCGTCGCCGAGTCTCTCTCCGGCATCGCCGTGTGCCGGGATGAGCCCTTTCTGACGAACGCGCCCGCCGACGAGCCCTATGAGTATCTTCAGGGGAAGCGCCCGGCGGCGTTTCTGGCTGTGCCATTGCACGCGAATGGCGATATCATCGGTGTGCTTGAAGCGGTGGATAAGCCCGGTGGCTTTGTGCAAGATGATATCCGGATCATTGATCTCTTTGCCAGCCAGGCCGCCATCAATATCGAGCATGCCCGGCTCAATCAGCAAGCCGGGCAGGTGGCGGTGTTGGAGGAGCGGCAACGCCTGGCGCGCGAACTCCATGATTCGGTGGTGCAATCGCTTTACAGCATGGCGCTCTACGCGGACGCGGCGACGCGGGCCTTGACCGCCGGCAAAGAGGATGTGACCACACAACACCTCCATGAATTGCGTGATACGGCGCGGAGCACGATGTATGATATGCGGTTGCTGATCTTTGAGTTGCATCCACCCGTGCTCGAACAGGAAGGGTTGGTGGCGGCCATGCGCCTCAGGCTGGCGGCTGTGGAGGCGCGCGCCGGCGTGCGCACCGATCTCAAGGTCGAAGGCGAAAGCAGCTTGCCGATTGCGATCGAACAGGAACTCTACCGGATCGCACAAGAGGTGCTCAACAATATCATGAAACACGCTCGGGCGCAGCACGTGACGCTTCTGTTGCAGTTCGTCGATGGGATCGTTAATCTGCAAATGCACGATGACGGTGTCGGTTTCGATCTGAGCAGCGCTGAGACGTCCGGGGGGATGGGGCTGCGCAGCATCGCGGCGCGGGCCGATAAGATCGGCGGAAAACTTACTGTGGAAAGCGGACCGGGGCAGGGGACGAAGGTGACGGTACACGTCCCTGTCGGGGATAAGGAGCCAGGATGAGTGAAACTATTCGCGTTCTGATTGTGGACGACCATACCATCGTCCGAAAAGGCATCCGCGCCTTACTCGCGGAGATCGCGGGCATCGATGTGGTGGGGGAGGCCGCTGATGGGCAGGAGGCCATCGTTCAGGCTGACCGGCTCCAGCCGGACGTGGTCCTGATGGACCTGGCCATGCCCAGGATGAATGGCATCGAGGCCACCCGCCAGATCAAGGACCGGCAGCCGGAGAGCTGCATTCTCGTCATGACCAGCTTTGCCACCGATGAGAAAGTGCTTCCGGCTATCAAAGCGGGCGCCCTGGGCTATCTCCTCAAAGAATCGGGCCCGGAGGACCTTGTGCAGGCGATCCACCAGATCCAGCGCGGGGAATCGTCGCTGCATCCGGTCATCGCTCGCAAAGTTCTACAAGAGCTTGCCCATCCCTCGGATCGTTCCGCCGCAACTGACCCGCTGACCGAGCGTGAGGTCGGAGTCCTGGGCCTCGTGGCGCAAGGATTGAGCAATCAAGATATCGCCGCGCAATTGTACATCACCCCGGCGACCGTGCGCACACACGTGAGCAATATTATGGGCAAGCTGTACCTGGCGAATCGGGTACAGGCCACGCTGTATGCCTTGCGGGAGGGGCTGGCAACCCTCGACGCGGCCCCCGACAATGGTGAAGATGGCGGCTGATGCTTGTGCCGCTAGGTGGGGGGGGCGAAGCCGAAGAAGTGGTCGCCCCAGAGAAGGGGCAGCGCGAATACCCATAGGTGTGCTTCGCCGCAGGACGGATCGCCTATTCCAACTGCCA
>CAYMAQ010000244.1:0-6104 GCA_964388385.1 uncultured Anaerolineales bacterium
GGAACTTCAAGCGTATCCGCACCATTGATAGCCGCGTCAAACGGATACATCCCAAAGGTCGGCGGGCAGTTGACAATCGCATCACCCGGCTGCAAAAAGAGGCGCATAACCAAATCCAGGAGTTCGTCAGCGCCGGCGCCGGCCAGCAAGCACGAAGCCGGCAGTCCGGTGAATTCCGAAAGGCCGTCCCGCAGCGCCCGGCTCTCCGGATCGGGATAGATATGCACGTAGTCGAGAGTTGACAGGGCGTCACGGACCCGCGGCGACGGCCCGTAGGGATTCTCATTGGCGTCTAACTTGATGATCTCATCCGGCTCGCGGCCAAGTCGAGCCGCAAGGACGTCAAAAGGATAGATCGGCGTGTAAGCTTCCATCGTCGCGATATCAGATCGTATTAAGTCTACAGGGTCCATCGCTCTTCTCCATCGTAAATACAACACAATCTATGATCGGGCAAACGCGCCATCACTTATTCCACCGCCCTGAAACGCGCAGCAGCAGCGTGCGCAGTCAGGGATTCTGCCGTCGCCAATCGATCCGCATCTGCTGCCAGGGATCTCGCCGCCTGTGCGTTCAACCCGATGATGTTCACGACCTTGACAAAGTCAAGGACGTTGACCGGACCCTTGAAGCGGGCGGTGCCTCCGGTGGGCATAATGTGGCTCGGGCCCGCCACGTAATCTCCCAGGACCTCAAACGAGTGCTCCCCCACAAAAATACCCCCGGCGTTTCGAATCTCGTCAACCCATCGCTGTGGGTTCTCAACCGAGAGACAGAGGTGCTCTGGCGCGAAATCGTCCGCAATTCGAACGGCGGTCTCGAGATCCGGCGTCAGAACGATGCCGCCCTGTCCGGCTAGCGAAGTCTCGATCGTCTCCTGACGCGTGAGGCTCGCCATTTGCTGGATCACTTCGGCTTGCACCGCTTCGGCGAGAGGGCGCGAGGGGGTCAGACAAATGGCGGTCGCCAGGACATCGTGCTCGGCCTGCGCCAACAGGTCGGCGGCGACCCAGGTCGGGTTCGCGGACGCGTCAGCTATCACCACCGTCTCGGTTGGCCCGTAGAGTCCGTCCAATCCTACAATACCGTAAACCTGCCGCTTGGCGATAGTCGTGAAAAGCCCTCCCGCGCCCACCACCTTATCGACCTGGGGAATCGTCTCGGTACCAAAGGCCAGCGCGCCCACGGCCAAGGCGCCTCCCAATGTAAAGAGCCGATCGATACCCGCGACGTGTGCGGCAGCCAGGATGATCGGGGCCACCTCTCCCGTCTCTCGATCTGCGGGGGTGCAGGCGAAGATCTCATCCACACCTGCTACCCGCGCCGGCACCGCTGCCATCAGCAGCGAAGAGGGCAACGGCGCGGTCCCGCCGGGCACGTAAACCCCGACCCGAGCCATCGGAACCAGACGCTGCCCAAGCATTCCCCCCATCTCATCGGTCGACCAGTTGGGAATCGGTTGCCGCGCATGGAAATCCCGGATCCGTTCGGCCGCACGCTCTAGTCCCTCCCGAAGGGCCGGATCAATCTCCCGGTACGCCGTTTCCCACACGGACTTCGGCACCTCTAAGCTCTCCATCTTTAAGCTGTCAATACGGGCGGTCCACGTGCGCAACGCATCATCCCCTCGGGCGCGAACCTCCGAGAGCAGTTTAGCGACCGCTGCCTCAGGCGTCAGCGGCTCTCCAAAGACCCGTTCGATGCTCTCCAGCACCACGTCCGGGACGTCATCCACCGTCAACATCGTGCGGCGATTGAGAATCCCTGCCGCATCGTTTATATTCTCATAAATTGTGATCATCGTTTCCTCTCCATCTCTATTCACCCTTGAACGCTCCACGCCAGATAACGGAACTTTGTGGAGCGCCCTGGGTAAGCTTTCGTTCCCTACCGGTTCTTCACCGCAGCCATCATCGCCAGGTACCGATCCGGCTCCTCCTCAAAGAGATACGTCACCGGGGTCACCACCACGCCGCTCCCCCCAATGGCACGCAGCTCGGCGATCGCCCGGATGAGTCGATCCCGCTGCACCACAATCTGAATCGCGTACCACCCTTCCGCCTGTTTCCCGTTGCGGACCATCACCGGGGCGATCGTCGGTCCCAACAATCCACCAAGGACCTCTTGGGCAAACAGACGTTGGGCTAACACCGTCTCCGAATCAGCTCTCACATTGGCCACCACCATGACGTGATTCTCGCCCCGTAAATGCGCCTCGGTGAACTCCAGCAGAATGCGTGCGATATCCAGGACCTCGGGTCGGGTGCGCAGCGCCGCGAGGTTGGCAATCAACGCCGCCTGCGATCTCACGATCACCCCATCCTCCAGGGGACGCAGCCGGTTATCGCGCAGTGTCTGCCCCGAAGAGACCAGGTCCGCAATACAATCAGCATAACCAATTGCCGGGGCGACCTCGAGTGTGCCCTCCGCATGGACCAACGAGTAAGGTTCGACGCCCTGAGCCTCCAGAAAATCGCCAACGAGATTCGTGAACTTCGTCGCCACCCGCAGCGGATGTCCCAGTTCGGGAATGACCCTGTTTAGATCCTGAACAGTCCGCACCTGCTCCCAGGCTTCGGGCACGGCCACCGCCAGGCGGCAGTGCCCGAAGCCCAGCGCCTCGTGCAGCACCAGGATCTCGCCTTGATCCCCGCCGTACTCCTTCGTGATGTCCAATCCGGTGATGCCCAGATCGACGCTCCCATCCCGTACTCCCACAACGATATCGCTGGCGCGCTGAAAGAGCACAGTTACCCGCGGTAACGTCGGTATCGAAGCTGCGTACTGCCTTGGATTCGGCTTATAAATATCCAGGCCGCACGCCGCTAAAAACTCCACAGCATTGTCGGAAAGACGCCCTTTGCTGGGCAGAGAAAGTCGGATATCATCACGCTCGTCCATAATCACCTCCTGGCACACAAAAAAGCCCCCCGGCCAATCCGGAGGGCTCTCGAATCATTCAGTATCGGTCTTCTCAGGCGTGCAAAACCGAACCTCCCGAATTGGGTGGCTGTCGTTTTGCATGATGGTGCCCAACGCCTAAAAGGATCGTCTTCTTCATTGAGAACTAGAGTACCACAGCCTCACGGGAAGTCAAATCGAAGAGATTCGCGAGGGCGCGGAGCCTCCGCCCACTTTCACCGACCGGAAGGGTCAGCCATTGGGCAGCAGAAGCACCTTTGTGACCCCCTCCAGCCCCTGTTCAATCAGGTGCACACCGCGCTCGAATGCCTCCAGGGGCAGACAGTGAGAGATCAATGGCTCGACCTCCACCTGCCCTGACTTGAGCATCCCCAGCGCTTGATAGGAATTCCGCACCGAGGTAAAGGAAGACCGGACCGTGACTCCCTTCTCGAAAAAAGCGAAGGCATCCAGGGACAACGTGGTATCCCTCGGAGGCACGCCGAAGAGCAGGACCGTACCCCCACGGCGGACCCATTCGAGCGTGCGGGACATCACACCAACCGCGCCCGTCGCGTCCACCACGACGTCATACGCCTCCTTGCCCAGTTCATCCGCCGAGGAGACCGCCCGGTCCGCGCCAAATGAGCGCGCCAACTCCAAGCGCGCCGGTTGCCGCTCGGCCACCGTGATCGAGGTCGCACCCTGTCGCTGGATGACCTGCAGCAGGAGCAGGCCGATCGGGCCCGCGCCCACGATGGCCACACGGTCCGCCAGTTGGATTTGGGCCCGCTCCACACCGTGAATCACACACGAGAGGGGCTCCATGAAGGCCCCAACCTCAAAGCTGAGGTCGTTAAGACCAAAGACGGTCTTCTCCGGTGCCACCACGTATTGGGCCATCCCACCGGGCCGGGTGACGCCGACCGCCTCCCAGTTGTGACAGAAATTCTGACGGTTGTGGAGACACGCAAAACAGTTATCGCAGGCGATGTTGGGTTCGACGGCTACCCGGTCCCCCACCGAGACCCGGTTCACGTCCTCCCCCACGGCTTTAACCACACCAGCGAATTCATGGCCGGGGATGATGGGATACGACCCCATATACTCGCCGTGAAAAATGTGGACGTCGGTCCCACAGATCCCACATGCCTGCACCTCGATCAGCACTTCGCGGTTGTCAGGTTCAGGGACCTCGACCGTTCGCATCTCAGCTTGGTGCGGCTGGACAATCGTTAAAGCACGCATCATATCACCCATCCTTACGGAACCTCCTCATTCTTCAGTTACAGATCCGGACACGATTCGCCAAACTTTTACGTGATGCCCCTGCAACGCAGAAGCGTTTTGGTTATTCATAATCAGATCCACAACGCGATATCGTCTATGCGGTCAGACGCTCGTAAAGCGTCTCCAGGTCCAAATCCGGGCACACCGTCGCCGGACAAGTGATCGTCTGCGCAGCAGCCGCCATACCGAGCCGCACAACCTCCTCCAGCGAGATGTTCTCGAGAAGGCCGTACGCGACAGCCGCCGTCAGCGCATCGCCGGCCCCGGTCGGATCGACGACGTCAACAGGGAAAGCAGGCAACCGCCCATTCTCATCCGAGGTTGCATAATATAGCCCCTCGGCGCCCAACGTGATAATCGCCAGATCCACACCGAAGTTCACCAGGCGCCGGGCGCCATAGCTGATCCCTTCATCGCCCAACAGATCCTCTCCGACGAGGGCCATCGCCTCATCCATATCCGGCGTCACCGCAGTCATCTGATCAAGATGAGGATGGAATCGGTGAGCCAGCAGCGCAGCCGTCGGATCACCACAAACCGGGATGTCATACTCCGTCGCCATATGGAAGAGGGCTTCCAACGTCGCCGGGGAGAGGTTCGCGTCGATACAGATCATGTCAGCATCGTTAAACAGATAGCGCCACTTCTCGAGATGCTCCGGCGTGATCTCCTTGATAACCTCCATATCGTCGAAGGCAACCCAGAGTTTCTTATCGGCGTGGTGAACACCGACGTAAGAGGCGGTTGACTTGTCAGACGAGACAACGACAGCCTCGGTCTCAATACCTAACGCATCGAGATTTGCAAGCAGCCCGGTCCCCCAGTTATCGTCTCCCACCGCTGTGATGAGTTGCACCTCCGCCCCCAATCGCACGAGGTTCTCGGCGATGTTCCGAGCGACGCCCCCCCATCCCCGCCAAATTCGCGCCGGGTTGGAACGCGCGGACTCAATGACCTCAGTGCGCGGTTGCACTTTCATATCCAGACCGGCAGCCCCTATCACGAGTACCCGGTGCTCACCGTAGCTCATAAACGCCATCCTCTCTGGTTAAAAATTCCCCTCTTATCAACAAGCGTGGAATACCTCGAAATCCTTCCACGTCATCTGCAACCGGTCTGAATTCAATCTGTCCACCCTCCCCCCGCACAAAAGGTCGATCGTCAGACGTCAGCTCCACCCCCGATCTCAGGGCAGCCGGATTTGTAGCCTCAAGAATGAGCAGATCCCCTTTATGTGCTTGATTGTGCAACTTTGGGTCTTTATCTTCCGAGATCTGAATGGCTACATACGTCGCTTCGGGATCCAGTGATAGAAAAGAAACCGTTTGGTTCATCAGCGGAACATACTGCTCGGGGAAATACTCGGTCAACAATTCGGCTGGAATCCCCGCCCGAAAGGGTCGAATGGGTACGACCCCAATGCGGTTAATCCGTCGATCCAGGGAATCATACACAGGCAGGATGAAAGCGGTCTCTGCGCCGAGCTTGGTCTGCAATTTTACAAGTTGAATCATCCAACGTCGCAGCTTCCGGCAGTCTTCCACCCTATCGGGACGCCTTTCAATACGCCAACTGTTAGCGCTGCCCTGCAACGCGTGCTGGGAGTACGCGAAGGTATTCAAAGCATCACCTTCGTTTCGCAAGCTGTAATGCAAACATCCTTTCAAATAAACGGCGATCGATTCATTGTAATGAGCCCGGAGACCCACTTGAAGCTCAAGCCAACGCAGAGCTTCCCTCACAACGTCCACCGCTTCCTGTTGGCGCCGCAATCTCCTCAATCCTTCAGCACGGAGCAGGTACCCAAGCGAAGCCACATATCGGTCGTCTCGCGCTGCGCTCACAACTTGCTCACCGCTTTTTACCGCCTCCTCATATCTTCCACGAGAGAGATGACGATAACCCGCAGCGAA
>CAYMAQ010000245.1:0-6053 GCA_964388385.1 uncultured Anaerolineales bacterium
TAGGCTACGCCCGCCTCGGCGAGAAAATCGGCCACAATCGGCGCGGTGTAGTAGCCGTCGCTGGCGTCGGAGTGGCAGTGCAGGTCCACCCGCACCACCGGCTCGATGTCTTCTGTCTGAGCGCGTTCGTCGCGATCGGTCATAGATCCATTATATCATCTCTGGCGGAAGAGGCTGTGGCGTTGGGTCTCGAGTGGGGCCGGCTTGGTGGCGTACACATTCACGATCGGGGTGGCGCGAATTGCGCTGGAGATTTTTCCTTGGCATTGTTGGAAAACCTCTTATACTTGATCTGATCGATGCACATCACCGAGCATCATCCGCTAAGGAATATATGTTTTATCGCAGTGTCGATACCATGTCCGAGAGGGCCTCTGAATGGAGGGGAGTATGGCATACGACCTGATCATCCGTGATGTCACGATTGTCACGGCGGACGACGACTTTACGGTGTTGGAAGGACAGGATCTGGCGATCCGGGGGGATCGGATCGCCGATCTGGGCCCGACCGGTACCCTGGAGGACGCCACCCAGATTCTCGATGGACGCGACCAGATCCTGTTGCCGGGCCTGATCAACGCCCACACTCACGTGGGTATGTCGTACTTCAAGGCGACCACTGCCGCTATGGAGCTCTTCAAGTGGCTGGAGTGGGGGTGGTTCTACATCGAGCGGATGGATGACGACGACATCTACTGGGCCGCGATGCTCGCCTGTATGGAGATGATCCGGGCCGGCGTGACGACGTTCTCGGATATGTACTTCTCCGAGAACGTGATCGCGAAGGCTGTCGAAAGGACCGGTCTTCGGGCGTGCTTGGCGGAATCTGTGATGGAGCCTGCCGGCGGGATGGAGATGAAGTCCACGATCGCCTCGCAGTTGGATGATGCCCGCAGTCTCTTCGAGACGTGGGACGGAGAGGCAAACGGGCGCATCAACGTGATGCTGGCCCCGCATTCCCCCTATGCATGTTCCGCGGATGTCCTTACCCGGATGGGTGGGTTGGCCGAAGAGCTGGGCGCCCGCCTGCACATCCATCTTTCCGAAACCGAGGCTGAGGTCGCGGACGCTTATGAGAACTGGTCGATGAGCCCCCCTGCTTACCTGGACTCCCTCGGGCTGCTGTCCCTGCCCATCATCGCTGCCCATTGTGTGCATCTGAGCGATGCAGATATTGACCTGCTGGACCGGCCGACCTTCGGCGTCTCTCACAATCCGGCATCGAACCTGAAGCTCCAGAGTGGGGTCGCACCTGTCCCCAAGATGGTCCACCGCGATATGGCTGTGGGGCTGGGATCCGATGGGAACGGCAGTAACGACGTGATCGATATCCTCAAGGACGTCTATCTGGCGACCATTCTCCATCCCTGGGAGGAAGAACAGCACCCCACACGGACCTGTCTGGCGATGGCAACGCGTGAAGGCGCGCGTGCCCTGGGTCTGGACGATCAGGTCGGCACGCTGGAAGTCGGTATGAAGGCCGATATGATCCTGGTCTCCGTCGACAAGGCCCGCACCGTACCGGTTCACAATCCGCACGATACGTTGGCCTTGACGTGTCACGGCTCGGATGTGACGGCGACGATTGTAGACGGCGAGATTCTGATGTATGAGGGACAGATCCTGACGTTCGATGCCGTGGAGGTCCTGGCCCAAGCCCGGGAGCGGTCCGCACGCATTTTCGGGGCTCCGTCTCCGGTGTCAAATCGGTAGACCGCCTGTGACTTAGGATTGGCTATCAAATAACTTCCGCGAAATCAAGCTGAAAGCGGTGCAGAAAGCACCCCAAACGTGGAAGTTATTGAGCTTTCAGCCCTTAGGGAGAGGGTCCGACCGTAGGGCTTCCGAGCGCAGGTATGATGATTGTTGGTACGTCGCACCATCTTTATCAAGGAGGAGAGGCAAATGTTTAGGTTGAAGCACGTCCCGTTTCTGTTGATCACGTTGGTGATTGTCGTTGCGTTGGTGATGGGTGGGTGCAGCACGCCGGCTCCCACCGGAGAGACCGGTGCCGGGGACGCTCCACCCTCGGAGGAAGGATCCTTCCGGGTAGCGTTGATTGTCGCCACCGGAGGGCTTGGCGATCGTTCCTTTAATGACAGCGGCTACGCGGGTGTTGAGAGGGCCCACGAAGAACTCGGTATCGAGTTCGACTACGTCGAGCCCAACGAGATCGCCGAGTATGAGAGTCACGAGCGCGCGTTCGCCCAGGACGGCAGCTACGACCTGATCGTAGGTCTCGGCTTCGACCAGGCGGACGCGATGATGCAGGTTGCGGCGGATTTCCCCGATCAGAAGTGGCTGCTCATCGATGGGGTCATCGACGGTATGGATAACGTCCGCAGCATCACGTTTAAGGATCACGAGAAGACTTTCCTGATGGGTGGGTTCGGTGCGCTGCTCACCACGTTGCCCCTCGAAAAGGGCAATGAGGCCTGTGTGTTGGGCGGCGTCGGGGGTATGGATATCCCGCTGATTCGTGCGTTCGCCGCCGGTTATACTTCCGGCGCCCAGTATATCAACCCGGACTGTGAGATCATCATCAATTACGTCGGTGGCTGGGCCGATCCGGCGACCGCCAAAGAGATCGCGCTGTCCATGTACGACCAGGACGCCGATATCGTCTATCAGTTCGCCGGCGGCTCCGGGCTGGGTGTCTTTGAGGCCGCGGTGGATGCCGACCAATATGCGTTTGGGACGGACGTGAATCAGAACTGGATCGAACCCGACCACATCGTGGTGAGTGCGCAGCGCTACCTCGACGTCGTCGTTTTTGACACGATCGATGATCTGATGGACGGGGTCTGGGAGCCGGGACACCACGCCCTGGGGTTGGCCGAGGGTGCCGTGGGGTACACGCTGGAGGATAGCAATATCCAGGTGCCGGACGAGGTGGTGCAGCAGGTTGAGGAGATGAAGGCGCAGGTCGTCTCTGGTGAGCTCGAGATTCCATCTGAACTTGAAGCCGTCGACGCATTCATCGAATCCCTCGACGAGTAGGCGTTAATCACGAACACTCCAGGGAGGCGAATAGCGTATCGCCTCCCTGGAGATCTGGATACTGATCGTTAACCGCCTTTGAGGAGGAACCCGCCTGGACACTGTGCTTGAATTGCGCAATATCACCAAGGCTTTCCCTGACGTCGTCGCAAACGATCACATCGATCTATCATTCGGGCGCGGCGAGGTTCACTGCCTGCTGGGCGAGAATGGGGCCGGCAAGACGACGCTGATGAACGTCGTCTTCGGCCTTCACCACCCGGACCGCGGTGAGATCCTGATTAATGGGGAGCCGGTGCAGGTCTCCAGCCCGTCCGTGGCCATAGCCCACGGGATTGGCATGGTGCATCAGCACTTTATGCTGGTGGAGCCCTTGAGCGTCGCCGAGAACGTCGTGATCGGCGCCGAGCCTGAGTCACGCCTCCGATTTCCAATGAAGGAAGCCGTCCGCCGCGTTCGCGAGCTCTCGACGCGCTACGGCCTGACGGTCGATCCCCGGGCTCACATTGAGGATCTCCCTCTGGGCGTGCGGCAGCGCGTGGAGATTCTCAAAGCGCTGTATCGCGATGCGGATATTTTGATCCTGGATGAACCCACGGCTGTTCTTTCGCCCCCGGAGGTCGAGGAGCTCTATCACGTGATTGACGCTCTGCGCGAGGCCGGCAAGACCGTGATCTTCATCACCCACAAGCTCAAGGAGACGATGGCCGTGAGCGACCGGGTGACCGTGCTGCGCGACGGCAAGAAAGTCGGGACGGTCGACCGCGATGAGACCAGCCCGGAAGCACTCGCTCAGATGATGGTGGGGCGTAAGGTTGTGCTGCGGGTGACAAAGGAGGCGCGTCGTCCCGGGGATTTGAGGTTGGCGGTCCGGGATCTCGTCGTCAAGGATTCGCGCGGCCTTCCCGCCCTGTGCGGCGTCAGCTTCCGCGTCAGGCAGGGAGAGATCTACGGCATTGCCGGCATTGAGGGCAACGGCCAATCGGAGCTGATCGAGGCGATGACCGGGCTGCGGACGATCGACTCGGGCGACGTCCTGCTCGACGGCGCGTCCTTGAGGGGCAAGGACGCAGCCGAGGTGCTGCGTGCGGGGCTGGGTCACGTTCCGGAGGATCGGCTGCGGCGCGGGCTGGTTGCCGCGTTTACCGTGGCCGAAAACGTGATACTCGGCTATCACCGCCAGCATCCGTTCGAGCATTTCGGCATCCTTCGACAGGCTCAAATGGATGCGTACGCGCGGGCGCTTATCGACATCTACGATATTCGGACCTCGGGGCCGGGGGTGGAGGCCTCCCATCTCTCCGGTGGCAACCAACAGAAGACTGTATTGGCCCGGGTCCTGGGCTCGGATCCCCGGGCGCTGGTCGCCTCACAGCCGACCCGTGGTGTGGACGTGGGAGCCACGGAGTTCATCCACCGCCAGCTGCTGGAGATGCGTGACACGGGCGCTGCGATTCTCCTTCTCTCCGCCGACCTGGACGAGGTCCGGAGCTTGAGCGATCGGATCGGCGTGATCTACCAGGGGCGGATTGTGGCGGAGCGCGCCGCCGATGCGTGGACGGAGGATGACCTCGGCCTCTATATGGCGGGTGAGCAGATAGCGGAGGGGTGTCCCTCGTATGAAGGGGCGGTATCATGACTGACACCCGATCCGCCAGGCGCGGTGACACGAACGCCCCGGCGTCGGCGGCGCGTGTGACGCTGAGGACCTGGCTTTCCCGGTCGGGGTTCGGCTTTGTCTCCTCGGTGGGGGCTTTGATCCTGAGCGTAGCGGTGGGCTCGATCTTCCTGCTCGTCCATGGATACTCACCGCTGGAGACCTATACCGGCATCCTCAAAGGGGCGTTCGGCAATCAGTACGCGATTGCCGAGACGCTGCTCAAGGCCACGCCGCTCATCTTCACCGGGCTGGCCTTCGCATTGGCGTCCAGGGCCGGGCTCTTCAACATCGGCGCGGAGGGGCAGCTTATTGTGGGGGCCCTCGCGGCCGCAATGGTGGGCGCGATGGCCTTAGGGCGGTTGGGCATTCTGCACGTGGTGCTGGCCCTGATCGCAGGGTGTGCAGCGGGAGCTGCTTGGGGCGTGTTAGCCGGTTGGATCAAGGCCCAGTTTGGGGCGAACGAGGTCATTGTCACGATTATGCTCAACTATATCGCACTTCTGCTGACCGGGTATATGGTCAACTATCCTTGGAAGGCCGAGGGGATGGTGGCCCAAACCGTCCGAATTATGCCGGCGGCGGAGCTCGCGCGGATGATGAGGGGCAGCCAGCTTTCCTACGGCATCCTGATTGGCCTGTTGGCAGTCGCCGTCAGCTGGTTTATCATCCGCCGCACGGTTCTGGGGTTCGAGATACGGGCCGTGGGTCACAATCTCAGTGCGGCGGAGACCGGCGGCGTGAGAACCACGGTGACGATGATCGTGGCCATGGCGTTGGCGGGGGCCATGGCCGGCCTGGGCGGGGGGGTCGAGGTGTTAGGCGTTCACCGCCGGTTTATCCAGGGCTTCTCCCCGGGATTTGGGTATAACGGTATTGCGGTCTCCGTGCTGGCCGGCGATCGGCCCTGGGTGATCCCGCTGTCCGCGATTTTATTTGGTGCCCTGAGCGCCGGGGGGGCCTATCTCGATCGGACGACGGGCCTGCCGGGCGATTTCTCCCTGTTGATCCAGGGATTGGTGATCTTCTTCGCGGCATCCCCCCGGATTTTTGAGGCTCTCAGGAGCAGGAGACGAGACTGATGGCCCGATGGATCGGATTTGTCACGTCCTTATTGACCTCAGCGCTGCGTATCAGCACGCCCCTGGCCCTGTCCTCTATCGGCGAAGTGTATTCCGAACGCGCCGGTATTGTAAACCTGGGGCTTGAGGGACAGATTCTCACGGGGGCGTTTGTGGCGGTATTGGGCTCTTATCTCACCGGGAATCCCTACATCGGGGTGATCGCCGCGATGGGGGCCGGATTGTTGTTGGGACTGCTCCACGCGCTCTTCGTCGTCAAGTTCCGCAGATCGGAAGAGCACACGTCTGAACTCCAGTCACGTGAAACGATCTCG
>CAYMAQ010000246.1:0-6034 GCA_964388385.1 uncultured Anaerolineales bacterium
CAATAGGCCCACCTGCTCCCTTGAATTGCCCGGTTTCATGCCTATACTGAAGATAGAACAAACGATCGACACCCTAACGGGAGAACTGGAAAACCGGAAAACGTTCCAACCTTTTAACTTTCCAACTCGCAGCTTTCAACGTTCGCCCGCGTTGACACACTCGCAGCTGTCGGTGTCTTTCTGCGAAACGAACCCATTTTCCCTGACCAACTGGAGAACCGGAGAACTGGAAAACGCCCCAACCTGCAAACGTCCCACCTGCAGACCTTCCTCAATACCACCCTGCAGCCTTCGCGGTCTCGTACATCGCCACCACGTTCTCCGTGGGCGAATTGTCCTGGAGCTGATGCGTGGGCGCCAGCGCATACCCGCCGCCGGGCATCATCACGGCGAGCGTCTTGCGAACGTCCTCCACCACGTCCTCCACGGTCCCGTAGGCGACCGCACCGGCCGTGGAGATGCACCCATGGAACGCCAGGCGGCCCCCAAAGGTCGCTTTCAAATGGGCGGGTGCCATAGCGTTGGCCTCCGGCTGCAGCGTGTCCACCACCGCGACTCCCATCTCGATGAAATCCTCGTAGGCCCAACTGCTCGACCCGCACGTATGGATCATCACCGGAATGTCAAAAGCCGCCGCGAGGTCCACGAAACGCTGGTGGCGGGGCCGAAAATGCTTCCGGTAGAGCTCGAGGCTGATCATCGGACCCCTCTGCGTCCCCAGATCCTCGCCCATCTGCAGCATATCAATCGCTCCGTCCGCGGCCTCCAGCGTCCGGCGGGTGACCTCGTAGAGGATGTCCAGCCGCCGGTCGATGTAGCGGAGAACGGCGGGGTCGTCGATCATCAGCCCGATGAGCGTGCGTTCCATATGGAACACCATCCCGGTGCTGTTGATGATGTCCCCCAGCCCGGCACTGCCGGCGGCGATACCATAGTCCCGATAGCGCTCGCACAACGCTGGAATCCGCGAGTAATCAAAGTCGTCGGGCGACGGCATCGGCCACGCCTCGACCGCTTCAAGCGTCGCGTCCTGCAGGGGAAAATCGCAGTAGTCCCAGTATCCGCCCGATTCGTGCTCGACCCAGCGGCGGTGAATGCCCCACAGGTCCACCTTGACGTCATCCGCGGTGTCCTCGTGCAACCTTGGCCCCACGTAGGGCGCGCTGACGTAGCGGAAGTCCACCCCCAGGGCCTGGCGGAGCCCCTCGTCGTCATTGGGACGCAGGCCGTAGTGCGCTTTGAGGCGGCGGTCAATGCCCGGATTCGCGCTGTAGTCAAGGGGCACCCGGTCGGGTTCCTCAGAGGCAAACGCGGTCAGGACCCGCGCTTTCGACGACATACTCGGTTTGTTCATCGTATCACACTCCAATTCCCATTGTGAATCTGGTGACCTGTCACGCATGGAACCCCCATCGGGAAGCGCCCGATAACACAAAAATCCGCCTCCATCCGGGTGGACCCGTGAGCCAATTTGCCCCGCTACCGCACCCGCCGCGCCCGATCGCGGCGGGCCTTGATGATCTCCGCCGCCTGATCCGCGGGCACCGGTGCGTAGCGCGTGAATTCCATCGTGTACCGCCCCCGACCGCTGGTCTGGGAGCGCAGCGACGTCACGTAGCCGAACATCTGGCTCAGCGGCACCGTGGCCTCGATCACGTAGCCCGCTTCGTCCTCCATCAACTGCATCTCCCCGACGTGTCCGCCCCGCGATGTGATGTCGGCGACCACGGAACCGACGTATGCCTCGGGCACCCGCGTCGTCACCGCCATCACGGGCTCCAACAGGATGGGGCGCGCCCGGCGGTACGCCTGTTTGAACGCGATGCTGGCCGCGATCTCGAAGTCGCGGTTGTGGGAGTCCTCCTCGTGATAGCGCCCGCCGACCACCACGACCCCCACGTCGACCACGGGATAGGCCGCCAGCGGCCCCTCCTCCAGCGCGCCCCGAATGCCGCGTTCGATGGCGCGCTCGAACTGCTCGGGGATCTCGTGACCCGACGCGCGGTTCTCGAGGAAGAAACCCTCCCCGCGCGGGGCCGGGGCGATCGTCAGCCGCACGACAGCGTAGTGCCCCGAGCCGCCGCTCTGGTGGATGTAGCGGCCCTGACCGCGACTTCGGCCGGTCACCGTCTCCTGGTAGGCCGCCTCCGGCGGCGCCACGGCGCACGGCACCTCGAAGTCGCGCTGCACCCGATCCACCAGGACCTCCAGGTGCAGTTCGCCCATCCCGCTGATGACGGTCTCGCCCGTCTCCTGATCGAATCCCACGGTGAAGGTGGGATCCTCCGAGGCCAGGTTGCGCAGTGCCTTCATCAGGCGCTCCTGGTCCATCGGATCCCGGGGCTTGATGGCGACCTTGGTCACGGGTTTGGGAAACTCGATCGCTTCCAGCAGCACCGGGTGCTCGACGTCACAGAGCGTGTCGCCGGTGTTGCTGTCTTTGAGGCCGATCATACCCACGATGTCACCCGCGATACAGCGGTCGATGTCCTCGCGCTTGGAGGCGTACATCCGCAGCAGGCGGCCGACCCGCTGCGTGGTCTCCTGGGCGGCGTTGTACACCCGCGTCCCCTTCTCGAGCAGGCCCGAGTAGACCCGTACGTAGTTCAGGCGTCCCACGAAGGGATCGCTCACCACCTTGAAGACGAGCCCGGAGAACGGCGCCTGGGGGTCTGCGGAACGCTGCGCGGGCTCTCCCGTCTCCGGGTGGTGGCCCTCCACCGGGCGGACCTCCAGGGGGCTGGGAAGGTAGCGCACGACCGCATCCAACAGCGGCTGCACGCCCCTGTTGTACAGGGCGCTGCCCATCAACACCGGCACCAGGGTGTTGGCGATCACGGCGCGGCGCAGGGCCGCATATAACTCGGCCTCGGTGACGGGCTCGTCCCGCAGGTAGCGCATGGTCAGCGCGTCGTCGGTCTCAGCGATGCGCTCGATCAGCTGCCGGCGGGCTTCCTCTGCGCCTTCGACGTGGGTGGGGATCTCACCCTCGGTGGGCGGGGCGCCGGCCTCCCCGGAGAAGAGGATCGCCCGCATCCGAAAGAGGTCCACGACGCCTACAAATTCCTCGTCTTCGAAGATCGGCATCTGCACCGGCAGGGGCCTCGACGACAGGCGCTCGCGCATCATCGCCAGGGTTCGATCGACGCTCGCACCCGTGCGGTCCATCTTGTTGATGAAGCAGATCCGGGGGACGTGGTAGCGGTCGGCTTGGCGCCACACCGTCTCGGACTGCGGCTCGACGCCCGCCACCCCATCGAAGACCACGATCCCGCCGTCGAGAACGCGCAGGCTGCGCTGCACCTCGGCGGTGAAGTCGATGTGGCCCGGCGTGTCGATCAGGTTGATCTGGACGTCCTGGTCCGTCACGGTGTCCTCCCAGGCTGTGGTGACCGCCGCCGCTGTGATGGTGATGCCGCGTTCGCGCTCCTGCTCCATCCAGTCGGTGATGGTCGTGCCGTCGTCCACCAGGCCCACGCGGTGCGTGCGCCCGGTGTAGTAGAGCACCCGCTCCGTCAACGTGGTCTTACCCGCATCGATGTGCGCGATGATGCCGATGTTGCGGATCTGGCGAATCTTGCTGTTATGTTGGGTCACAGTTACTCCTATGCTTCCGACGGCCGTTGAACCATTCTCTGAAGATTTCGTCGCATCCTCTCATCATTCGGATTCCACAACTGGATCATAGCGCTGATTGCGATTCTAATCAACTGATCATCCGAACATGAAACGCTCAGGTCTCCCCTTGACTATCGCCGCTGCATGAGATTGCAACCCGCGATATCTTCCGTATAATCAAGGATCAGGTGAGAGATTGTGTGCCATCCCAATGATCGATAGACGATAGAAAGGAACAGTCATGTTTAATCACAACGTATACTTCTGGCTGAAGGACGATCTTGACGAGAACGATCTGGCGGCTTTCGAGCAGGGCCTGCAAGCCCTCTGCGAGAACACCACGGCGACCTCCGGATACTACGGCAAGCCGGTTGAGACCGACCGGGACGTGGTGGACAGCAGCTACAGCTACGGTTTGATCCTGTTTTTCGACGACGCCGCAGGCCAGGACGCCTACCAGGTCGGTGATGTCCATCAGAAGTTCCTGGCAGATCACGCGTCCAAGTGGGAGCGGGTGCTGGTCTACGACACCCTGATCGAGTAGGGGGCTTCGAGGACCGTTCCCGGTATCATCTTCCCTAACCCCTCCCACCAGGGGCGGGAAACGTCAGTTCCTCCCCCTCGAGGGGGAGGTTAGGTGGGGGTGATCCTACGCTTGTGCATGGTTGCTCATAAAACTAAAGGGTTACTGGAGAGCGGGCGGTACGCGTAAAACTAAGTCACCCCTTGATCGCACGCCGAGTGGGTGAGCTCTCCAACGCGACCCTACCTCAGCCTCTTGATCCTCGGCTGCGTCACCCAGACGAGGACGATGGCGACCACAAAGAGGGTTCCCAGCGCGGCGAGGACCCTGGGAACGCCGAAGCGGTCGGCCATGGCACCCACGGGGATCGTGCCCAGTTGGGTCAGCCCGAACATCATCATGTACGCGCTCATCACGCGGCCCAGGTAGGGGGCATCGCAGTTCTCCTGGAGCAGGGTCCGGTTGGTCACCATACAGACGTTGCTCGTCGCACCGACGAGCGCGAGGAGGAGCAGGACGAGGAGAAAGACCTCCGTGTTGGCAAAGAGGACGAGGGCCACCCCCAGCACCACACCCGATCCCAGCATCAGTCTGCCCTTGCCCCTGAAATCTCCCAGCGAGGCCATCACCAGCGAGCTGATCAGGGATCCGGCACCCGGTGCAGCCACGAGAATCCCCAATCCGCTGGCGTCCAGGTTCATCACGTCCTGCGCGTATTTGGGCATCAGCGTCCGGTAGGGCATGGCAAAGAATCCCCGAAGGAAGACGACCGCCAGCAGCGGGACGAGGGCCGGGCACAGGTGGATGTATCTGGCTCCGTCGACGATGTCGGACCATATGGAGTGCGAACCGGGGTCGGTCGTGCCGGTCTGCGGCAATTTGAGCGTGATCATAAACACCATCACATAGAGTACCGTAACGCTGAAATAGACGACCTCGACGCCGATTGCATCGATGAGAAATCCGGCTAGCGATGCGGCAAAGATCCCCGCCAATCCCATGCCGATCGAGTTGAGGGAGACGGCATTGAGCAGCGTCTTGCGGTCGACCAGATCGACCAGGTAGGCGTTCTGTGCGGGCATCAGGATGGCAAAGAGAACGCCGCGGAACAGCGAATAGGCGACCAGGTGCCATATCCGGATGACGTTCATCGCGACCAGGCCCGCGATGAAGAGGGACGAGAGCGCCATCAGCGCCTGCATCCAGAGGATCAGGGTGCGTTTTTCCGTACGATCTGAAAGCACCCCGGCCCACGGCGACAGGATCGAGTTAGAGATGCTCCAGCCGGCGCTCACCCAGCCTAACGCCAGGGCGGAGCCGGCGATTTCGTAGACGAGCCACCCCTGGCCCACGCTGCCCATCTGCATCGTTGAAGACGAAGCCAGGATTCCTAACCAGTACCAACGAAAATGGCGATTCCGCAGCGCGGAAAAAGTGGCAAGTCGTGTGATCGCGTTCATAGATTTGAGTCCTATCCTCTGTGGCTCTCCCGTACACGGAACCGATCTGCCGGGGGCTGCTGCCGTGCTTTACGGATCCGAACCTCGGCGGTCGGATCGATATTCGACATGGTATAGGCTTGTTTCCTTATGACAAGCGAACTCACGGGGCGCGGAAGAACCTTAGGGGCGCTTCGCTGGTTGCAGATTGGAGGGGGTGCAGTAGACTTGGGATGCGAAGGTGGATGAGTGGATGGGGGTGAGGGTGAGCGAAGAAACCAGGACACGGGAGGCGCTGATCGCGGAGATCGAAGCGCTGCGCCGACAGCTCGAGCGGCAGGATGCCGATGCTCAATCCGGCGTTGCTCCCAACTGCCTTGTCGATCAAGCACTGCTCGCGGAGACGGCGAAAGCGCTTATCGATTTTCCCTTGAATGCGGATCTTTATTCATTC
>CAYMAQ010000247.1:0-6028 GCA_964388385.1 uncultured Anaerolineales bacterium
CTAAAGGCGCCTGCTACCCGCCAGATCCGTTTGTAGTCGGCGATTTATCGCCGTGGATTGGCAACTGTTTAGCCAAGTGAGCAGGGCGTAGTTTCCCCCTCCCCTAACCCCTCCCACCAGGGGAGGGGAACGCCAGTCCCTCCCCCTCAAGGGGGAGGTTAGGTGGGGGTGATCCTACTTTTGTGCAGTGTTGCTCATAAAACTAAAGGGTTACGTGCGTTGATATGCGCGGTTGGAGATGAGCGACAGACGCCGACGTCCAACCCGTGATTAACGATCGCCCTGGGGATGGGCGTTGACGGCCTCGATGATCCGGTCGGGGGCGATGGGGATGACGTGGGAGGTCTCGCAGATGAACGCCCCGTCCTCTCGGCGCACCTCGGAACCGCACAGCGGACAGCGCAGCAGCGTCTCCAGCGGGCGGGGGTCCAGCGGGGTCAGGCTGCCGGGTTTGACGGCCCAGATCAGGTCGTAGTCCTCCTGCCAGGGACGCGTGCGAACCATCTCCAGGCCCAGATCCCGGAGCAGCGCCTCGAAGGCTTTCGAGTCGTACGTGCGACCGGGCATCCACCTGGCGTCCCGCCCGATGCGGTTGGTGGTCATCAAGATCCCTCCGGGCCGCAACACGCGGACCATCTCGCGGAGCACGACCTCCGGATCGGGCATAAACTCCAGAGCCTCCAGGCAGGCGACGGCCTCGAACGTATCGTCGGGAAACGGAAGGTCGGAGGCGTTCTGCCAGAGGAGGGGCAGCCTGTCCGACCAGGACTTCGTCTTCGCTGCCGCCTGTTCCAACATCTTGCGTGAGAGGTCGAGGCCCACCACCTTACCCCGGAAGCTGACCTCCCGGAAGAGCGCCCGCCCCAGGCGCGCGGTCCCGACTGCCACGTCCAGGATCCACGGATTGGGAAAGGAAAAGAGCGCGTTCGCCAGGGGGCGCGCCAGGAACCACTGCTCGTACCGGGGCTGAAACTGCTTGATGCGGTCGTACATCCGCGCCGACCAGTCATAGAGCAGGGTCACGACCTCCCGTCCGAGGTACGCACCCTCCGCGATGATGAGCTGCCAATAGAGCAGCGCACCCAGAATCAGGACTACGAGAATGCCGATCACCCATCCCATCAGGTCACCGCCCAGGCGAGCACCCCGATCATTGCCAGGAGCCAGGGCCCGACTACCTGATGATAGCGCTCGGCATCGGCGCCCCGCGCCAGCACGATCCCGCCCGGGACCGCCAACAGCAACAGCCATCCCGGCGCGATCGCCCGCCCCTGCAGCACGAGAAATCCGGCTGCCGCCAGCGGTCCGAAGACCGCCTGCCACCCGGCTGCGTCGTAGAACCCGATCAGCAGGAGCAGCGCCAGGGACGAGGGGGCCGCCGCCGCGACGCCCCGATCCCCCAGGGATGCGCCCAGCATCCAGGGGAGCGCGCCCAGGGCCAGGCTCCGCCATCCGGCCCCGACGCTCCCCCGACCCTCGTGCCAGAGGACCGCCAACTCGGTCACGGCTATAAAGGCGAGGGTCAGGAGCAGGGCCGTCCGGCCCAACACGACGCTCAACAGCAGACTCAGAACGCCCGCCAGCACGGCGCGCCGCAGCGGAAGGGTCAGGCGCTCCCGGCCCACCGACAGCCACCAGGACCGCGCCCGGCGGAGCTGCCGGTGCAGCGCCGCGCCGGGGGTGTCCGACTGCAGATAGGGCCAACGCTTCAGGGGGGCCTCCGCCTCCCAATCACGCCAGCGGCTCAACGGCGCGGCCCAATCCGTTCGAACGACCGCACGCCAGAAGGCGTGCCAGCCGCCCAACATCAGGGCAGCCATGGTGAGCAGGGCGGGGACGTTCGAGGACTCCCAGGGCCGGGAGAACGCCCAAGCGCCGCCGGCTGCCGCCGCGAGCGGCACCAGCATCCATCCGTCCTCCAATCCGAGGGCCGAACTGCGTTCGAGCGGAGTATCCACCGGCTTGTCCATTGAGTGTGTCATCGATAGGCCATTATACCGTGCCTGGCGAGGTTAAAAAGCGACGCGCCAGGACGCACGCCGTCAACAACCCGGCTCCTCGGGAACCAGGCAGGGCTCGACGTGAACGTAGGCTCGATCGACGCCGGAGAGAGCCTCCAGGGCCTCCTGCACCTCGTCGGCGATGGCGTGCGACGCGAAGAGGGTGAGGGTACCATCGACGTTGACGTGCATATCGACGACCAGATTGGGGCCGGCGTATTCCGTGATCACCTGGTGAACGTTCAAAACACCCTCGACCGACTCCGCCTTTTCGACCATCCGCGCCCGGAGGTCCGGCGGGGCCCCGCCGCCCGTCAGATATTTGAGGTTCGCCTTCCAGGCGTCCAAGGCCGCCCGGATAATCCAGAGCGTGACGATGCCACCGGCGATGGGATCAGCCAGGGGGGTGAGGAAGACCGAACCGACAGTGCCCGCGAAGGCCGCCAGCGAGCTCAATACGTCGGCGAGGTTGTCCTTCCCCGCCGCATCGAGGGCCGGGCTGTTCGTGCGGTCGGCGATGCGGTGAATCAGAGCGTACATCCCCATCTTCACCCCGGCGCTGAGGACCAGGGCGAGGGTCGGCAGCCCCAGATCCAGGGCCGTCCCTCCCGCCTGAAAGCGTTCGAGCGAGACGCGTCCAGCTTCGTAGGCCGCGAACGTCATCGCCGCGGCGACGACGAGGCCCACCAGCGGCTCGAACCGGCTGTGTCCCTGGGGGTGGGAGAGATCCGCGGGGCGCTGGGCGAGCCACAGGCCGAGGGCCAGCATCAACGCATAAATGACGTCGGAGACGGAGTTCGCCGTGTCGGCGTAGAGCGCCACGCTGCCGGAGAGCCGCGCGGCGACGCCCTTTCCCACCGCGAGCAGGATATTGCCCGCGAGGGTGATCCATATCGCGCGCCGCAACATCCGCCGTCGGTCGGGATTCCCCTCTTCTTCGCGCACCCACTGCATATCGAACACTCCCTAGTCCTGGCTCACGCCGGCGATACGGTACGGTTGCGGCGCGACTTTGCCCAACGGATAATGATAACGAAAGCGGGGTGAAGTTCAAGCGTGATTGGCGGGGGCGAGAGACACTTTTCCAAAAGACC
Organism: uncultured Anaerolineales bacterium; assembly: GCA_964388385.1. Lineage (GTDB taxonomy): Bacteria > Chloroflexota > Anaerolineae > B4-G1 > SLSP01 > PWVB01. The sequence goes on from CAYMAQ010000247.1 coordinate 3,095, forward strand.
AAGGCCTACAGGCGGCGATCCACCCCCTTTGTGTTTCCCCCTGAGGGGGAAAGGGCAGACAGGCCTAGGCCAAGGGCAACGTGGATGACCGGCTACCGGGGCCAGCGGAAGTCGTAGATGGCGCCCCTGCGCTCCCAGGTCTCGCCGCAGGCACACGTCAGGGCATCGATGGGCGGACGCCCCTCCAGCGGGCGTCCGCACGCCGGGCAGCGGAAGAAGACGTCCTCCGGCGCCGGGGCCCTGTCCGCGTCCGCCCGCGAGCGGACGAAGACGCTGGGACTGAGCTGCCACAACGCGCCGGTGGGCTGGAGGAGCCGGTCGAGAGCCGCCAGCAGACGCACCGGCAGCGCCCGCTTCAGGAGATCGATCCGGAAATGCGAGACGGTCCGCACGGCTTCGCGTTCCAACCCCACGCGCTCGAGGTGCTCCCAGATCCATCCGGGGTGGAAATCGAAGTTGAGTTCCACGAACTCCACCGGCTCGCGGTCGAAGGGGGACCAATCCTGACGGCCCAGGAGATAGCGCGCGACGGCCTTGAGATTGTGCTTGTTGGCAAATTCCATGACGAACGCGCCCTCAGGGCCGAGGACCTCCGAGACCTCGCGCAGGACCTCGGGAGCGTCGGTGGCATGGTGGAGGGTGCGGATCATCGTCACCGCATCAAAGAGACCCCGGGCGAAGGGGAGGTGATAGAAGTTGGCCTGGACGAAGACGAACGGACCCTCCGCGCCCAACCGCGCTACCGCCTGGGCGAGCTGGGTCTCGGCGTAGTCGAGCAGCACGATGGTATCATAACCCGCGTAGAGATCGACGACCCGGCCGAAGCCGGCCCCGATCTCAAGGAGCCGCCGACCGCGCTGGGGCAGCAGCGCCCGCAGCGCGACGCGCTCGACCGCGTCCTCATAGCTGCGGGCCTGCGTCCAGAACTCGGTGCTGTACCGAGAGCCCTCGTAACTGCAGATTGGGCGTTTGTTCACGGAGCCGACAGCGCCTCATTCACGGAGTCCGGCAGCATCTGCATCAACGTCTGCACGGGCCGGAAGACCGCCCGAAGCTGTTCGATCGCCGGGCCCATGCCCGCCTCGTCCAGCTTGATCTCGACGGGGACCTCCATCATCACCGGGACCTTGGTGTTGACCGGCACAGCCATATCCAGATTGACAGGCAGAACCTGCCCCTCCGGCAGCTGAAGGCTAACCGTCCCGTTGATCGAGCCGCCGCCGCCCGGCAGCATAAAGGTCGCGGGCACCTGAAGCGGCACCGCCTCGGTCAGGACGACGTCGGTGTTCTGCTCCAGGGGCAGCGAGAAGACGACCGGCATCGAATCCTCGATGTTCACCTGGGTGCGGATTGTGGTCTCTCCCAGCGCAGCGAAGGCGCTGTCCAGGTCCACGAGCAGGGGCTCAACGACGTCGGACTTCGTGGTGAAGATCGGTCCGGGCGAGAGCAGAAGTACGATAATGAGGACGAAGTTGACGATAAAGGAGAAGAGGATAGCGAAATTCTTAAAGGCGATCCACAGCCGGGACAGGATCGGACGTTTGGGTTTCGCGGCAGATCGCGCTTTCCGATCCGACGCCTCCATCCCTTCAGGCTGCGCTTCCATCTCAGACTGCTCTGGCACGGCGGGTTGCTCCGTTATCTCGGGTTGCTCCGTCATCTCGGGTTGCTCCGTCATCATAGACCTCCATCCTTAATCGCCGGGCGGGCACCCGTCAGGTATCGATACGCATCACAGATTCGGACCCTGCCCCGACAAGAGCACAGTGACGACATTCAAATCGACGACCCTATTATACCATCTAACTAAAAACAAACTCAACGCCCGGGCGTCTGCCCTTATGCTATCACACTTCCGGCACTTAGAAAAGTTCCTTGGCAGAAACAGCATCCTGCACAATTCATGTTCAATCCCCATTCTGTGCTATCATAGATCTATAGGTGAAGGCAGAGGGTGCACATTCGGGGCGGGCCCGGGGCTCCTCGGGCCCACAACGCACAGGGGAGTGAATACGGACAATGGAGAGCTTAAAGAATCGAATTCGGCACGAAGGCAAAAATCTGGGCGATGGGATCCTGAAAATCGACAGCGTCATCAACCATCAGGTGGACGCGGGGCTGATGCTGGAGGCCGGGACGGAGTTCGCCAAACGGTTCGCGGAGACGCACCCCAGCCGAATCCTGACGGCGGAGGTGTCCGGCATCATCCCCGCGATGGCGACCGCCTACGCCCTGGGCCTACCGCTCGTCTACGCGCGCAAGCACAAGCCGGTGACGATGATGGACCCGGTCTTCGTGGAGTTTGCGCCCTCGCACACCAAGGGCGGCGAGGTCTCGCTGATGGTCTCGCCGGAGTTCATCGACGCCCGGGACCGCATCCTCATCATCGACGACTTCCTGGCGACGGGAAAGACGATCGCGGCTATGGCCCGCATCGTGCAGGATGCCGGGGCGACCCTGGTCGGCATCGGCACCCTGGTCGAGAAATCATTCGAGGGGGGTCGGGAGAAGCTCAGCAAACTCGGGGTGCCCATCGTCTCGCTGGTGATCATCGAGGAGATGCGCGAAGACGGCACCATCATCATGGCCGAGTGAGGGATCCCACAATGACAGATTCACGCCAGACCCTCGTCATCCTCGACTACGGCTCGCAGTACACCCAACTGATCGCCCGGCGCGTGCGCGAACAGCACGTCTATGCCGAGATCCTGCCGTGGGACGCCTCCCCGGCGCGGATCGCGGCGCTCGATCCCCAGGGACTGATCCTCTCCGGAGGGCCCAACAGCGTCTATGACGAGGGCGCCCCGACCCTGCCCGATCACATCCTGGATAGCGGCGTGCCCGTTCTGGGCATCTGCTACGGCATGCAGCTCCTGATCCGGGCGTTAGATCGGAAGAGCGTCGTGTAGGGGAAGAGTGTAGATCTCGGTGGTC
>CAYMAQ010000248.1:0-6022 GCA_964388385.1 uncultured Anaerolineales bacterium
GCTGCTCCCTCCGCATCTCCCTTCAGGATGCACGCGATCACGGGACGGTGGTCATTGATCGGCTGCTGATCGTGGGCGATTTCATACGACCGCATACGATCGTTAAGCACATAACTGACCCCAACGAGGGAACGCAGTGATTCCAACAAGTACCGATTGTTCGCCTGCCGCCAGATTACCCGATGGATGTCCATATCACACTTGGCTGACAGATGAAAATCACCTTTTGCAATCGCATCATCGAGCCGGTCAATCGCCGCTTTGAGCTCAGCACAATGCCGGGGACATATAGCCTTCGCCGCTTCCTCGGCGGCCTTCATCTCCAGCACGCGGCGGGTCACCAAAAGATCCCGCACGTCCTTCTTATTCAACTCAATGACGTATCGTGCCCCGGAACGGCGGGTCACCAACCCTTCCGACTCCAAGGTCATCAACGCGTCATGAACCGGCATCCGGCTGATACCCAACAACTGTGACACTTCGCGCTCGGTCAACTTCGTACCCTCCGGAATGCGCCCCATACTGATATACTCACGCAGCACATCGGCGGCCCGATCCTTGAGCAGATTACGCTCGATCTTCAGTCCGTCACCGTCAATCTCCAAGTCGGATAAACTCATCACATCTTGCGTCATATCAACCCCTTCATCATCCTCACGTTCGGTATCTGGAATCCGGTATGCCGTTAACTACAGTAAGTATAACACACGTGCTATTGTTATGTCAAAAAATCACCGCCCTGAAGTGAAGAGTGGCTTGAGTCAACAAAGCTGTCCGGGAGCGAACTGAGGCGCGTGGATCAAAGCAATCCGCCTTTGCGGATAGTTTTTACCCCGGACTATGGTATGGTTCGAGTTGGTAGAAGTCCTGAACCGCACACCGCTGGAGGATAGGTGGCGACAAAGAATCACACCGGATCAGAGAGTCGTAAGAAAAATGGAAGCTCCGTTGCGGCCCAAACATTGACCGCCAGGCAGCAGCACCACAACTTCATCCTCGGAGTTCTCAATGGGGCGTTCGTCCAGCCCGCGAACGCCTTTATGGACCCCAATATGGTACTGAGCTGGTTTTTGGCGCAGTTAGGGGCCTCCAACGTCCTCATCGGACTGGTGACACCCATCCGGATGGGAAGCTCCTTTCTCCTCCAGATTCTTGTCTCGGGCCATCTTCAGCGCAAGGCTTATAAGCTGCCCTTCTACCGCCGATTCGCTGTGCTGCGCTGCCTGCTTTTACTCTGTATCGCAGCCGCCGTGGCCTTTATCCCGCAAACCAGTGTCTGGATGGTGACAAGCTTCTTTGCCGTCCTCGTGATTTACAGCCTGATCTCCGGTCTTCTGGCTCTGCCTTTTATGGATATCGTGGCCAAAATGATTCCATCGCGACGGCGCGGCAGCTTTTTTGCTCAACGAAGCTTCTGGGGCAACATCCTTGTATTGGGCGCGAGCGCCGCCGTCGGATACGTGCTGGGAGAGCCGGGCGGCTTGCGTTTTCCATCGAACGTCGCCGTGCTTTTCGTCCTCGCATCTCTGTTCTACGGGCTTACGTCCTTTGCGTTGAACTTTATCCACGAACCTGCGGGTGAGACAAAATCAGAGGATATCCGTTGGATTGATCAGTTCCGGCGTGGCCTGGCGATCTTGCAGACGGACACCCATTACCGGCTCTTTCTCCTGGCGAGGTTGGCCTTGATCCCCGCCGATTGGGCGGGTCCCTTTTACGTCGTCTACGCCAAGAACGTCCTCGGCATCTCTCCGCGGCTGGTTGGATTCTATATCGCCGCGCGGACCATCTCGTCGATTCTCTCCAATCTTCTCTGGGGGCGCATCAGCGACCGTCAGGGCAATCGCCACTTGATCCGCATCGCCAACTGGATCGGACTTACGGTGCCCATCACAGCCCTCAGCATCGGGCTTTTCGCGGCTCAACGAACAACGATACCGCCGTGGCTTCCCTACCTCTACACCCTGGTATTTGTCGCCTACGGCGCATTCAGCACGGCGTCGATCATCGGTGGGATGAACTATCTGCTGGATATCATTCCCTCCGCAGAGCGCTCGCTCTATCTCGGATTCAACAGCACGATCTTCGGGATCGTCCGATTCTCAGCCCTGGCAAGCGGGCTGATCGTGGACGGGGCAGGATACCGGGTGCTCATCCTCATCGGTGCGTGCTTCTTCGCGCTTTCCCTGGCGCTCTCCTATAAACTCTCCGAATCCCGGGAGGTTCGCCAAAAAATCCAAGAGACGAGGATTGCGATTGACAAGGCCCAAGCATAGTTGGGAGCGGGGACGTCACTCACGGCGTCACCAGCACTTTGAGCGCTTGCCCCGCGCTGAAAAGCTCGTATGCGGCATCAAGGTCCTCAAGTGGGAACGTGTGCGAGGCGATCGACGCAACGTCCAACGTCCCATCCAGGATCATCTGTTGATTCTCCTCGAACTCGGAGATGGGAAAGTAGAACGAGCGGATCAAGGTGAGGTCGTTGATCATCCACGCACCCTTGGGACGCTCCAGTTCGATGCGGCCCCAGTGCTCCCCTACCAGATTAATCGTGCCGCCGGGTCGCACGAGGTCGAGGGACGATTGGATCGTCGGCCAGGAGCCCACGGCCTCGACGACCAGATCCACACCATAGGGATAATCCACCCGGATTCGGTCCGCTAAACTCTCCGATGTTGGATCGACAGGGATTGCACCCAACGCCGCAGCCGCTTCTAGACGATACGTCGCGATCTCAGAGACGTAGACGGTGGGCACACCGAACGCCTTTAATATGACCACCGCGCCCAACCCGATCGGCCCCGCACCGATGACCAGGGCGCTTTCCGACTCCCAGCAATGAGCCAATCGTAACGCGTGCCCCGAGGTACCCAGGGTATCCAGCAGCAGGACACCTTCCCCAAAAGAGATGCGATCGTCCAGCTCGAGGGCATTACGATCTGGCAAGCGCATAAACTCGGCGTATCCCCCATCGGTACCCCACCCCAAGAGGCCCGCCTTGTGCTGGCACAGATTTTCAGCTCCCTGTTGGCAGAACCGGCACGTGCCGCAGTAAAGGGGAATATAAGCGGCGACGCGGGTACCGACCTCGGTCTCACAATCGGGCCCCCGCGCCACGACCCTGCCCACGACCTCGTGCCCGGGAATTGTCGCGTGCCCCCCCTCCAAGGCTTTATGGTCGGAACCACAAAGCCCATTCGCGGCCACGCGGATCAACAACTCATCCGGTCCGGGCTGTGGCCGATCGACCTCAACAAACTCGATGACGCCCTCTCCACGGAAATAGGCTGCCTTCATTGCAGAACTCCTTATCTACGAAAACTGATCGGACAGATCGTCGACATTGACAACCGGGGCCTGACACACGTGATCCACGCATACATACGCCGTCGCCTGGTCATCGACCTGATCCCGGTTCGCCAGAAGAGAGGGAGGCGTCCCCGCGCCAGCCGCGACTAAGCGGTGCGGATGATAACCCTCCTGCGCCAACGCAACGAGCGTACGTACGTCCTCCGCATCCGGATCTCCAATGATCGCGACCTCTACGGGCGTCGCCAGGGCCGCCTCCTGGGCGCAGAGCCACTGCCCGAAGGCCAGGGGATGTTGAGCCATCATCTCCTCCATCGCCACGAGACTGCGTCGCGCGATCGATGCGTAGTGAGGCTCACCGCTGAACCGACCGAGTTTGAACAGCACCGTCGCTGCCATCGCATTACCCGAGGGCACCGCATTATCCTGCATCTCTCGAGGTCGCACCACAAGATCCTCCGCGTCATCGGCTGTGTCATAGAAACCGGCAAAGTAGATATGCGAACCCGCTCGCTTTTCGGAAGTGCCGCGATCAAGTGCCGACTGCTCCGGATCTACGACAAAGTGTTCGATCATCACCTCTGTCAACTCCCTGGCTGCTGTATACCACCGGGGGTTAAAGGTGGTCTGGTAGAGCGCCAATAAGCCCTCGATAAGATGCGTGTGATCGTCGAGCAGCCCCGGAACCTTGGCGTGTCCCTCGTTCCACACATGCCAAAGCCGACCCTCGTCGTCACGCAGATGCTCCAGGAGAAATGCCCCGGCCTCTTCAGCGATCTCCCGATAATCGTCGCGCTTCAGGGCGCGGGCGGCTTCCGCAAACGCAGCCAACATCAGCCCATTCCACGAGGTGATCACCTTTTTGTCTCGGCCCGGATGGACCCGCTGCTCGCGGGCATCAAAAAGCTTCTGCCGCGCATCGGCCATCGCCTCCCGCTCGTCAAACGAACCGTGGAACGTGAGGATATTGCGGCCCTCGAAATTACCCGCCTCGGTCACCCCGTAAAGATCGAGGAAGGCGTCGGCTGAGTTGCCCAGCACGTCCCGGATCTCCTCGGGCGTCCAGAGGAAGAACCGGCCCTCCTCCCCCGCCGTATCGGCGTCCTGGGTTGCATAGAACCCGCCTTCATCAGCCCACATCTCCCGGCTCACGTAATCCAACGTCTCCTCAACCACCGCCCGGAAGAGCGGCGCTCCGCTCTCCTGCCAGGCGTGGAGGTAGATGCGGGCCAACTGGGCATTGTCGTAGAGCATCTTCTCGAAGTGCGGCACCAACCATTGTGCATCGACCGAATAACGGTGGAATCCCCCGCCAAGCTGATCGTAGATACCGCCCTGCGCCATCGCTCGCAGAGAATCGACGACCATATCCAGCGCCCCGTCATACTCACGGGTCTTATAGTACTGCAGCAAGAACGCCATCGTCATCGGTTGTGGAAACTTCGGCGCGCGTCCCCATCCGCCGTGCACATCGTCAAACTGCTGGTTCAGTTTTCGATAGGCCGTATCCACGACCTGGGGGGAAAGGTCAGGGCTTCGGGGCACGACGTCGCCTTCGTATTCATCCTCCAACGCCTCGACCAGTTCCTCCCCGCTCGCCATCAGTTCGTCCCGGCGCGTCTCCCATGCCTCGGCGATCGCCGACAAGACCTGTCTAAACGCCGGCACGCCGGGGCGCGGCTCCGCCGGGAAGTACGTTCCGCCGTAGAACGGGCGCCCATCCGGTGCGATGAAGACCGACATCGGCCATCCGCCGCGGCCCGTCATCGCCTGCACCGCGTTCATATAGATGCGATCGAGATCGGGGCGCTCCTCACGATCGACCTTGATGCTGACGAAGTGTTCGTTCAGCAGGGCGGCCGTCTCCTCGTCCTCAAAGGACTCGTGCGCCATCACGTGACACCAATGACAGGCCGAGTAGCCGATGCTCAAAAAGATCGGCTTATCCTCCCGCACCGCTTTCTCGAAAGCTTCGTCCCCCCACGGATACCAATCCACGGGGTTGTCGGCGTGCTGCTGCAGATAACGGCTTGATTCGTCTTTCAGGTGGTTGGCCATCGAGTCCTCCCTTAAGTGCATCCATCGTAGACGCGGCACATAAAGCATGCCGCAACACGTACGCATGCGTATTTACTGTCTATTGTTCTCTATTATATCATAGGTATTGATTCTGCCTCCCCCACACCCATCGCCGTTGGCGACAAAAGCGCAAAGCCCTGCCTTATACCCAGATGACCTTTTGCAAAGAGGGCTTTGCGCTCTACCTTGCAGCAAACCCTTGTCGATGTAAGGCGCATCTTTTATCATTAAGGATAGCTGTTGGATCGATCGCATAAAATCGATCCCAGGATTAAGCAAGAAGGTTCATAGCAAGAATAGGAGAAACTATGCCCATTTATGAATATCAGTGCGAGGCGTGTAACCACACGTTCACCGAGATCGTTCGTTCCCCGGAGGATCGCCCGGCATCCCCTTCCTGCCCGCAATGCGACGCAGCCGAGACGCACCGCGTCATTTCAGCACCCAGCGTTGTGACCACAGAGCGTGAATCCGAGGACGGCTCAGAGCAGGGAGATAGACAACAAGCCCAGCAGGCCAACCGCCAGGATCTGAACGAAGCACTTCGCAAGGTTTAACAGCCCAAAAAGGTGCGCCGCATTTGAGCGCTTTGCGTCGCACCTTCCGGCTCCCCAAAAGACCTGCCCGCGAACGC
>CAYMAQ010000249.1:0-6010 GCA_964388385.1 uncultured Anaerolineales bacterium
TATGGATCTGATCATGAATAACTAAAACGCTTCTTCGTTGCCATGGGCATCACGTAAAAGTTTAGGGATTCGTGTCCGGATCTGTAGGCTGCCAATTGTTGATGGTTGTGTTCGGGAGTGCATCGCACCCGGTCGTCAGTTCGGGTTACTTTACGTCTCCACGATCGCCTCCAGGATCTCCACACACAACACGGCGCCGGGATCCGGCTGGTTCTCGGTGCGCTCGCCGACCCAGGAGGCGCGCCCGACCTGGCTGCGCAGCGGGACGATAGCATCGCGCCCTTCGCGGGCTGCCTGCACCATCGCGTCGCCCGCTGTATCGAGATCCTCGCCGCGCTCGATCGCCGCGGAGAAAGCTTCAGCCGCCGGATGAAGGGCATCGATGACAGTCTTGTCGCCCGGTTTGGCCTTGCCCCGCTCCTGGATGCCCACGTCCGCGGCCTCCAGCATCCGGGCCAGCATCGGTGCATCGAGCACAGATTGCCCCCGGGCCTCCTTGCCGGCGCGCATCAGCGCGGTGGCGATGAGCGTCCCCATCGTGCCGGGGGCCGCCCGGTTGAAGGCCATCCCCATCCCCACCAAGAACTTGCCCAGATCGTCGCCGGGATCGGTGTCCGATACGTACGCCCGGACCGCCGTCGCCCCTTTTGAGGCGGTGATCCCCAGATCGCCGTCACCCACCGCCGCGTCCAGCCGGGTGAGCTCGTCACGCAGTTCGTGCATCCGTGCCGCCGCCCGTTCAGCGGCTGCGACCAAAGTATCGCCGGTAAGGGTCGTCATCGCGCTACCCCTGCACGAAGAACGGAGACTGCGCCGGATAGTCAAGAAGGTCCCGCAGCTCGTCATCCAACTTGAAGAGGGTGATGGACGCGCCCGCCATCTCCATACTCGTCGCGTACTCGCCGATATACGGGCGGTAGATGCTCACCTCGCGATCCGTCAGCATCTGGTGCACTTTGCGGAAGAGAATGTAGAGCTCCTCGGGCGGGGTCGCGCCCAGACCGTTGACCATCACGGCCACCTCATCGCCCGCGTCGAGGGGCATATCGTCCAGGATCGTCGAGACCATCCGCTCGGCGATCTCATCGGCGGGCTTGAGCGCCTCGCGCTTCACGCCGGGCTCGCCGTGAATGCCCATCCCGATCTCCATCTCGTCCTCACCGATGGTGAACGTCGGTTGACCGGCCATGGGGACCGTACACGGCGAGAGGGCCACGCCCATCGTGCGGATGTTGTCCAGCGCTTTACGCGTGACCGCCTCCACCTCATCCAGGGAGCCGCCCTGATCGGCCATGGCGCCGGCGATCTTGAACGCGAAGACCATCCCGGCGACGCCGCGCCGTCGATCCGCCCGCTCCGGGGGCGCGGACGCCACGTCATCGGTCACCAGCACGGTACGGACCTCGATGTCCTCAAAGTCCGCCATCTCCGAAGCCATGTCGAAGTTCATCACGTCACCGCTGTAGTTGCCGTAGATGTAGAGGACACCTTTTCCCGCGTGGATGCGCTGGGTGACCTCCAGCACCTGGTCGGCGCTGGGTGACTGAAAGACGTCTCCGACCGCGCAGCCGTCCAGCAGCCCCTCGCCAACGTAGCCCAGGAAGACGGGCAAATGCCCCGACCCGCCGCCCGTCGCCAGCGCGACCTTGTTCTCGATGGGGGCATCGGCCCTGACGATACAGTGAAGGTCCTCGCCGGCGTAATCCAGCTGATCGCTGTGCGCTTTGAGCAGACCGTCCAGCATTTCGGCCACAAACTCGTTCGGATCGTTAAGGATCTTCTTCATAATGGCCTCCTTATAGGTTGAGGGATCCAAGGTTTCTTCGAATAGTATACCACGCTTCTCGATGTACGGCCCCATCCATCTCAGCGTAACCCCGCCGCCGATGGCACCTTGGGAAACGCGGGGCTCAAACCCCTATCAGCGGTGGATCAGGCCCCGCAGGTCGTCGAGGGAGGCGTACCCCTGGGCGCGCATCAAGGCTGCCAACTCCGCGGCGATCTCGCCCAGGGCGCCCGCCCCCCGATACCACACCGCGGTCCCCACACCCACGGCGGTCGCGCCTGCCATCAGCATCTCCGCCGCGTCACGCCCGGTGCTGACCCCGCCGGTGCCGATAATGGGCACGTCGACGGTCCGTGCGATCTCCGCCACGCAGCGGAGAGCGATAGGCTTGAGGGCCGGGCCCGACACGCCGCCCACCCGGTTGGAAAGCACGGGCCGACCGGCCTCGGCGTCGATGATCATCCCCGGCATCGTATTGATCGCCGTGATGGCATCGGCGCCCGCTTCAACCACCGCCGCCGCGATGCGCCCGATATCGGGGACGTTGGGAGCCAGCTTGACGGCGACGGGAATATCCCCAACCGCTGCCTTGACCGCAGCGGTCACGTCCCCGGCACTCGCGCAACTGGCGGCAAAGGGGGTCCCGAACTCGTCGGCGACGTTGGGACAGGAGATATTGACCTCAATCACGTGCGGCTCCGCCCGGGCGACGACGCGGGCGACCTCGGCATACTCGGCGACGGTGCCGCCAAAGACGCTGGCGATGAGGGGGACGCCCAGCGGCTCGAGCTGGGTCCGGGCCTCGGCAAGCAGCGGCACCTCCGAGGCAGCACCGGGGTTACTCAGGCCAATGGCATTGATCACGCCGTGTCCCCAATCCAGGGCCACCGGATTGGGATGTCCCTCGCGGGGTCGGGGGCCACAGCTCTTGGCCGTGACCGCCCCGGCCCCCTGACGTGCCGCACGGGCGAGGAGGGACGCGCTGGTCCCCAGGATTCCGGACGCCAGGACGAGCGGATTGCGCAGGTGAAGCCCAAGCAACTCGCAACGGAGATCGACGCGGCTGACCGTCGGCCCCATCACGCTGCCAGGTAAGCCTGGACGTCTGCGAAGGTCTCGGCGGCGATCCGGCCCTCGTCGCGGAGCACGCTCAGGATCTCGGTGAGCGTCAACACAGCATGCAGCGTATATCCGGCCTCCGCCAACCGCTGGCGCCCACCCTGCTCGCGATCGACCAGCACGACGGCGTCCCGCACCTCCAGACCGGCTTCTTCCATCGAGCCAACGGCGCGGAGCAGGCTTCCACCGCTGGTGACCACGTCCTCGACCGCCACCGCCCGCTGCCCCGGCTCGAACGCACCCTCCACGGCCCGCCCGGTCCCGTGATCCTTGACCTCCTTGCGGGGATAGATCAAGGCGGCCTCCAGCGCCATCGCGACCGCGGCAGCCATGGGCAAGGCCGCGTACGGGACCGCCGCCAGCCGATCGTAGCTCAGAGGGCGAACCAGGTCGACGTAGGCGTCCACCACCTTACGGAAGAGCGCGGGGTAGGAGATCACCCGACGCAGATCGACGTAGATGGGCGAGGTCTGCCCTGAGGCCAGCGTGAACTCGCCGAACCGCACGCAGTCGGCCTCAAAGAGCGCGAGCACCAGATCGCGGTGGGGTCCGTAGGCCCGCGCCTGATTGATCCGATCGCGGATGGCCTGGGCCGCCTCCCGCGGGTCGTCGGCGTAGAGCACCCCCCGGGAGACCGGCACGATGAGTCCGGTGCCCCGCGCGTCCAACCCGGCAGCGAGGGCTGAAGCAAGGTCCGCGCCCTGCGCGCCGACGCCCGGCGCAAGGATCCAGCGGTCGGGTGCCAGGTCGCGCACTGCAGCGAGGGCCTCCACCTGGGTAGCCCCCACAACGAACCCCACCTGATCCGCATCGCCCCAGGTCTGGCCCTGCCGGGTGACGTGCGCGAAGAGCGGACCGGCCCCGGTCCCCTCACCGTGGAGCTGAATCGCAGCCGCCGAAGGGTTGGAGGTATGGCTCAGGAGAAAGACCGCCCGGCCCTCGTAGGCCAGGAAGGGGGTGACGCTGTCCTCCCCCAGATAGGGGCTGATGGTGATGGCATCGGCATTCCAAACCTCGAAAGCAGCTCGAGCGTAGGCTTTCGCCGTGTTGCCGATGTCGCCGCGCTTGGCATCGAGGATCACCGGCAGACCCTCGGGAATCGCAGCGATCACGTCGCGGAGCGCTGCCAACCCCTCGGGGCCCGCCTGCTCGAAGAAGGCGAAATTCGGCTTATAGCCGCAGACCAGATCCGCGGTCTGCTCGATGATGGACAGGCAGAAGCCGCGCAGCCGGGCGGCAAGCGGCGCCTCGGGCATAAAATCCGGGGGGATGCGCGCCGGATCCGGGTCCAAGCCGACGCAGAGCAACGAGTCATTCTTTTCGATACTGCGGGTTAACTTTTCTACAAAAGACATAGGGTCTAAAGCCTCCTAGGCTATATGATTGCGTGAGGTGTCCTTGAAAACTCGGTGCAAAGCACTGGAACTATCATTTCCCAGTGACCGTTTACGTTCCTCGACATTGTTGCCCTTTGCCGGTTGCTCTCGGGAGTGCTTCGCACCTATCCATGACTCGTGCGCAAAGGAGCACGCCGCGATAACCCTCACGCCATTCCCAGCACAGCCGCCAGCAGGGCCATCCGCACGTACATCCCGTTCTTCACCTGGCGGAAGTACGCGGCGCGCGGATCGTCGTCGATCTCCGGGGAGATCTCGCCCACGCGGGGCAGCGGATGCATCACCACCATCTTCTCCTTGGCCTGGGCCATCAGATCCGGCGTGATCCGGTAGTAGTCCTTGACCGTCTCGTACTGAGAGGGGTCGCTGAACCGCTCTTTCTGAACCCGGGTGACGTAGAGCACGTCCGCGTGCTCGATCACGTCCGCCACATCGTGGGTCTCACGCACCTGCATCCCCCGGTCGATCAGTTCGTTCATCAGCGACATCGGCAGGCGCAGAATCTCCGGCGAGACGTACCGCAGGCTCACGTCATACTGCATCAGCAGACGGGTCAGCGAGTGGACCGTGCGTCCATACCGGAGGTCACCGATCATCGCGATCTTCAGTCCATCGATGCGCCCCATCTCCTCGCGAATAGTGAACAGATCCAGAAGCCCCTGGGTCGGGTGCTCCCCAACCCCGTCTCCGGCGTTGAGAACGGGCACGCTCGCAGCCTCCGCCGCCATCTGGGACGAGCCGATCTGCGGATGGCGCAGCACGATCGCATCGGCGTACTGCTCCAACGTGCGGATCGTGTCGGGCAGGCTCTCCCCCTTGCTGATGCTGCTGAACTGGACCCCCTGCGTGATGGGGATCACGCTCCCGCCCAAGCGCTGCGTCGCCGCGATAAAGGACGAACTGGTGCGGGTGCTGGGCTCGTAGAAGAGACACGCCACCACGTAGCCCCTCAGCAGATCGCATGAACCGGCCCGCTCCACGACCTCACGCATCTCGTGCGCCCGGTGGAAGATATACGAGAGCTTCTCCCGATCGAATTGATCGACCGAAATCACATCCTGACCGGTCATCCCATTGCCGTGCACCGGGTTACGGGTCGGCAGCGTTTCAACATCAAGCAACTTCCCTAAATCCTTAACGTAGTCCATAATCCCCCTATTCCTCCTGACTCGTGCAACCGTGAAATGTGCATAAAAAAAGCCCGCCAATGCGGGCCTTGGTGCCTAACGAATGGAATGGATCACCCCGTCTTCAAAGACGACGTTCCCCCGTAACTGGACGCGTCGCAGGCGTCCCCGAACCCTCCACCCGGAAAAAGGACTCCACCCACATTTGGTATGGAGCCCTTCGTCGTCAAGCGTGTAACTATCATCCGGATCCACCTCGATCCAGGTGTCCGGTTGGGTGGGTAAGTGATAAATCCGCCTCGGGTTGCGGGCCATCAGCGCGACGAGCCGATCCAGCGTGAGACGGCCCTCGCTGACGGCGGTAAGCATCAGCGGCAGCGCGGTCTCCAGACCGGGCACGCCCGGCGGCGGGTCGTCGCTGCGCTTCTCCGCCAGCGTGTGCGGCGCGTGATCGGTGGCGATACAGTCGACCGTCGTGTCCAGGTGCGCCCACAGCGCCTCCACGTCGCGCCGGGTGCCGAGCCGAGGGCGCATATCGCCGAGCGCTCCCAGCGCCTCCCCATCGTCCGCCGTCAGAAAGA
>CAYMAQ010000250.1:0-5958 GCA_964388385.1 uncultured Anaerolineales bacterium
CATTCGAGTCGGCCCGGCAGACCGGCCTCAGCTAGAGAGTCATGGTTTTAATTCGTTCATTTCTCAATTCGTTGTTATTTTCGAAGGAGGGACCCTACCATGCCAATCGATCCGACCCAGGCCGGTGCCATGCTGCAACAGCAGCTCGACCCGTGGCACCGCGCCGTCGCCGATCCGCCCTCGGCGCAGGAGGCGGCGCTCCATCGTCTGCTCACCGACTACGCCAGGACGCGCGACGGGCGCGAGCACCACGCCGATGCCGTCGAGACCTGGGGTGATTACCGGCGCGCCTATCCCATCCGCACGTACGAGGATGTCAAGCCGGTCCTCGAACAGGTGATGCGCGGCGACACCGAGGCGCTGCTCTGGGAGCAGCCGGTGGGCTGGGCGATCACCCGGGGGACCACCAGGGGAGAATCGAAGTTCATCCCGATGACGCCCACCGACCTGCGGATGCGGGTCAGCGCGGGTCGGGCCGTCATGCAGTACGTAGCGAGCAGCCAGCGGTTCGACGTCTTCCAGGGTGCCAATCTGAACCTCAACTTCCCCTCCCGGGTGGGCACGATCACGATGGGCGACCGGGAGGTGGCCTACGGCTACAGCTCGGGCATCTACACAAAGTACGTCTCCGAGAAAACCCCGGTGCGGTCCCTGCCCGCGCAGGAGGCTATCGACGCGCTGGGCGGCGGCAAGACGCTCAAGGACTGGCACCGGCGCTTCGAGCTGGCCTACGAGACGTGCCGGGATCAGAACGTCACGCTGGTGGGCGGGGTCTGCTCGACGGCGCTGAAGTTCGGAAGCCACGTCCGCAAGGAGCACGGCGTCTACCCCAGGGAGCTGTGGCAGGTCAGCGTGATGACCCTGGGCAGCCAGCCCGGCATCAACACCCACTACCGCCCGTCCCTGGAGGCGCTCTACGGGCCGGCGGCGATCCGCGAGATCTACGGCGCGACCGAGGGGATGTTCGGGCAGCAGCGGGACGAGAAACGCGCCTGGGTGCCCAACTACGACCTATTTGTCTTCGAGGTCAAGACGCGGCGCGGCCTCAAGATGCTGCACGAGATGCGTCCGGGCGAGCTGGGCAGCCTGGTCGTCTCCACGCCCGTGCTGCCCCGGTATGAGATCGGCGACCTGATCCTGGCGCTCAAGCCGCCTTATTTCCGCTGCATCGGGCGCAAGCACTGGTGGACCCCGCTGCGCTACGCGTGGAAGGAGCTGGTCTCGTTCAATTTAGGGCAGCTCTAGCCGGGATCGAGGGGAAGCGATCGAGACACCGGGCCGAGCAGGGCGTGGTTTCCCCCTTCCCTAGCCCCTCCCACCAGGGGAGGGGAGCGCCAGTCCCTCCCCCTCGAGGGGGAGGTTAGGAGGGGGTGAGCCTGCTGTTGTGCACGGTTGCTCATAAAACTAAAGGGTTACTGAGCTCTCGTCGAACGCCACATTCACTTCCGTTTCAGGAGCGAGCCGAAGAGGAGCGAGATCCCGATGGCGATCAGGATCAGGGGCCAGATCAGGTCCCACTGCCCCAGGGCGAGGCCGAAGAGCACGATGGCCCAGATGAGGTGTCCCAGGACGGAGGTGCGGTACTCGGGCACCAACAGACGGGCCAACACCCCGATGAGGACCAGGACGCCGGCGCCCAGGAAGAAGAGCTGCCACGCCCCAATCCACGGTTCCAGTTCGAAGGGCATATCGAAGCCGCGATCGCCCAGGCGGAGTCGCAAGCGTTCGAGCCAACCCAGGTTCTGCGCCAGCAGCACCACGCCCGCCCAGATCAGGGTGCCGGCCCAGACCATCGAGCCGACAGGATCCTGGCGGGATTTCTCCTCGACCGACTTCTCGTCCTCTTTCTCCTCGTGCTTCTGGAGCTCTTTCTCCTCCATCGCCCGCTCTTTTTCGTCCATCTCTCGGTTCCGATCATCGCGTCGCGGCTCGTTCATCGGCGCACCTCCCAATTTTACCTTGATCTTTGATCCTGCTATCCGCAGTATAAGTCAAATAAGGGGCCGCGCAAGCGATACCCGTGAAAAAGAAGCACTCTCGTAAATAAGCCCTTTGGCGTATAATAGGTTTCGAACCAACCCTTAAAAAAGGAGAGCCCCTATGATGACAGTTCGCGTTAGCCAATGGCAATCGCTTCCTCTCAAGGATGTCCGGCTCCTTGAGAGCGAATTCTCGCGCCGGTATGCACTCAACCGGCGTTACGTGATGAGCCTCGACAGCGACGCGCTGCTTCAGAACTTCGAGCTCGAGGCCGGCCTGACTACCGCCCGGATGGGCGCCGGCGGCGGGCACGGCGACGACCACCTGGCGGAGGATTGGCACTGGGGGTGGGAGGCGCCCACGTGCCAGCTTCGCGGGCACTTCCTCGGTCACTGGCTGTCAGCAGCCGCCCGGATGGTTGCCACGACCGGCGATCCCGAGGCCAAGGCCAAAGCCGACACCATCGTCGCCCGGTTGGCCGCCTGCCAGGAGGCCAACGGCGGCGAGTGGGTCTTCTCGATCCCCGAGAAGTACCTCGACTGGATCGTCCGCGGACGGCGGGTCTGGGCCCCGCACTATACCCTCCACAAGACACTGATGGGGCTGGTCGATATGCACACATACGCGGACAACGATCAAGCCGTGGAGATTCTAAAGAAGGCCGCCCGCTGGTTCCTGCGGTGGACCGAGCCGTTCTCCCGCGAGGCGATGGACGACATCCTCGACGTCGAGACCGGGGGGATGCTGGAGGCCTGGGCCGACCTCTACGGGATCACCGGCGACCCCGACCACCTGGAACTGATGCGGCGCTACGACCGCCCGCGCCTTTTCGACCGCCTGCTGGCAGGAGAGGATCCGCTGACCAACCGCCACGCCAACACCACGGTCCCCGAGGCCCACGGTGCCGCCCGCGCCTACGAGGTGACCGGTGAGGCGCGATGGCGCGAGATCGCCGAGGCCTACTGGCGATGCGCCGTGGACGACCGGGGCACGTTCTGTACCGGCGGGCAGACCAACGGCGAGATCTGGACGCCGCCCTTCGAGTTCGCAGCCCGCCTCGGCGATAAGACACAGGAGCACTGCGTCGTCTACAATATGATGCGGTTAGCCGACTATCTCTTTCGCTGGACCGGCGACGTCAAGTACGCTGATTACATCGAGCGCAATCTCTACAACGGCATCCTGGCCCAGCAGAACCCCCAGACGGGGATGATCAATTACTTCCTGGCCCTCGAGCCGGGATCCAAAAAGGTCTGGGGCTCGGAGACGCACGACTTCTGGTGCTGCCACGGCAGCCTCGTGCAGGCGCACACCACCCATAACGCCTATGCCTATTACCAGGGCGAGGATGGGCTGATCCTCACACAGTACGTGCCCACCGAGTTGGCCTGGGAATGGGACGGCGTGCCGGTCACGGTGCGGCAGACGTTCGACACGATGGCCTGCCCGCCCAGCCCGGCGGCACCGGACGGGGCGGTGCACCGCCCCGACTATCGGGCCGTCGATTTGACGGTGCGGAGCGAGGCGCCGGTGGACTTCGCGCTCCGCGTGCGGCTGCCGTTCTGGCTGGCCGACCGGGCCCGCATCTCGGTCAATGGGGAAGCAGAGACCGTCCCCGCCGAGCCCTCGCAGTTTTTCGAGCTGCGCCGGACCTGGCACGACGATACGGTGCGCATCGAGCTGCCAAGAGACCTATGGACCGAGCCCATCCCCGACGACCCGATGCGGATCGCCTTTATGGAAGGTCCGGTGGTGCTCGCCGGGCTCTGCGAGGAGGAGCGCGCGCTCACGGGCGACGCCGAGGATCCCACCGCGATCCTGGCCCCGCACAACGAGCGCGAGTGGATGGGATGGAAGCAGATCTACCGGACGCGGGGACAAGCCGAGAATCTACATTTCAAGCCGCTGTACGAGGTCGTCGACGAGCGGTATACCGTCTATTTCCCGTTCGAGGATGCGTCCGATTGATATAGGGCAATCGCAGTTGGCAGTAAAGGCTCAAAGTACCCTAATGGGCATCTTCGTCCCCGTGTCTTTAGGAGTGGTTTCGGTGCCAGACGCCCTCTTAGCAAAGGTTAGTATCGTTAATAACGGGGCTTTGAGCCCTGTGTGCATAGACGAGTCCTAAATGCAATTGCCCTACGATTGATAAGACGCATTGGCGATTCATCGCTGTGATCGTTACGGCACTGAAGTGCCTACTACAAACGGATCTTATTTTCAGAGGAGGGTAAGATGCCGCGCGCATACTCAACGAAGGTCAAGAAACTCCTGAGGAAGTTCTGGATCGAGGCGTACGAGCGGGAGCTCCACCGCGAGCTCTCCGCGCTGGATCAGAGTTTCTCCGAGTGGCGTGAGGGCCGGATCAGCAGCGGAGAGCTGAGTCACCGGGTGCATCGTTATGAGACCGGCCCTTCCAGGGAATTGTACAGGACGTACAACGGCGGCGAGCAGGATCTTGTGGTCGCCGCCGCCATCGCGTCGGGCGTCCTGGACCGGGAGGAGGTGCCGGACGCGCTGCTGGAGGCGCTGGAGGCCCCGCTGAATTTCTGGGCCTCGATGCAGGACGATCCCGAGCGGTAAAGGCCGATTCGAACAATTTCCCACGTTCGCCCTCCCGTTATCCTGAGGGCGATAACGTCTGATTCCTTCACGATAAGGAGACAACGATGAAAGTCACAAAAATCACCCTGGACGTCAACCACCGGGAGCCCAATCCTGATCCCATCTGCGATGCCCTACAGTGTCTGCCCGGCACCGGCTCGGTGCGGGTCACGGTCCACACCGACGCAGGCGTCTCAGGCACCGGCACGGTGGGCTTCGGGCGCATCGGCGGCGCGCCGGACGCGCTGGCTGCGGTCATCCAGCACGAGTTGGAGCCGGTCGTCGTCGGCACCGATCCGGCGTGCGTGCGGGGGACCCACGAGGCGCTCCTGCGCGAGACGGAGTATCACGGCAGCTTCGGGCTGGTGATGTTCGGCATCGCGGCGCTGGATACGGCCCTCTGGGACTGCTGGGGCAAAGCCCTGGAGACGCCCTGTTGGACCCTGTGGGGCGGCGTGCGGGATCGTGTGCCCGCCTACGCGATGGTCGGCTGGCTGAACTACGACGACGCGCAGGTCCAACAGATCTGTGAGACGGCGATGCTGCAGGGATTCCGCGCCGTGAAGATCAAGGTGGGATACCCCACGCTGGCGGAGGACGTGGCCCGGGTCGAGACCGTCCGGGAGGTGATCGGCGAGGACACCGACCTGATGGTGGATGCCAACCAGTCCCTCACCACCGCCGAGGCGATCCGCCGGGGCCGGGCGTTCCAGGATCTGGGCTGCGTATGGTGGGAGGAGCCGATCCCCGCCGATGACGTGGACGGCTACGCCCGGTTGGTGGCAGCGTTGGACATCCCCATCGCGACCGGGGAGAACCTCTACACCCGCCCGGCGTTCGCGCGCTTCTTCCGCCGGGACGCGGTGGACGTCGTCCAGCCGGACCTGCGCCGGAGCGGCGGTCCCACGGCGATGCTGCAGATCGGCACGATGGCCGACGCCTTCCGGCTGCGCTACGCCTCCCACGGCGGCGGCCCGGTGCAGATGAACGTGATGGCCTGTCTGCCCAACGCGTATTACCTGGAGACCGGGTTGCTGCGCGAGGACTCGCCGTTTGAGATCGAGGACGGCTGCGTGCGGGTGCCGCAGGGCCCCGGCTTCAGTTGGGCATAAGTCCGTGGAGCGCCACGCCTTGCTCACCTGACTAAACGTTACCCCAGGACAAAAACGCCAAGGGGATTTGACCGTCGGGGGCTTCCGAGTACAATTCTCGAGGGCGCGTTCGACAAATCTCGGGACCGTTTCACGGTCCCGATTGGATAGGATGACACCTGCGCTCCGCGCCGTAAAAGGAGAGCCGCTATGCCGCTGACGAAGATCGTCTGTACCCTGGGGCCCGCCACCGACGACCCCGAGATTATCCGTGCGATGATCC
>CAYMAQ010000251.1:0-5919 GCA_964388385.1 uncultured Anaerolineales bacterium
AGGGGCTCGAGGGGCTGGGCGGACAGCCGGTGGGCGTGGTGGCGGGCAGCGCCGGGGAGGATGCGGTGCCGCAGCTCTCCCAGGGGATCGGGATGAACGCCGTGGGGTACTCGAACTTCGAGGCTGCCGTCGCGGGTCTGCAGGCCGGCGAGGTGGTCGCGATTCTCACCGAGCGGCGCCCCGCGCTCGACGTGCTCTTTCGCCAGCCGGGCTTTTATATGAGCAACCGGCGGTATACCTACCGACCCGTGGCGTATATGCTGCCCGAGGGCGACTCGGCCTACCGCGACCTCTTCAACCTCTCGCTGATGGCGCTGGAGTCGCGCGGCGTCTACCAGGAGCTCTACGGCCTCTGGTTCGACGACCCCGTTCCCGGCCTGGGCGCCTGGCCCGGCATCCCGACCGTGCCCCTGGTCGTGAACCGCTAGCTCAGTTTCGGAACTTCGGAGTTATCGGCTAGCCAGTGGATTTTATCGAGGATTCGTTGCGCTGTGGGCTTGGCTAAACGCCCCAAGTCATCGAATGCGGTTGGGGTAAATTTGACGCTGTACACGTTACCAGCTCAACCCCAGTTTTTCCGCAACTTTCTCTGCTCCCAGGGTCTCTCTCTCCGAATCCGGGGTCTGAAGAGAGCGCTGCAGGGAATCTCGAAAATCCTCACGTAACGCCAGGCCCATATCAGGGTCGCGAACCATCTCGACTAACACCTCCGTGACTGTTTCTTGAATGAGTTCTCTCAGCTCCTCAACGCTCATATCCGAAACACGGGTTACCATCATTCACCCCCAAACCCCTTGCATGTTTGCATAGATTCCTCGTGTTGCTTACGCTTTTATCTTAGCATAAAAATGCGTCGCGTAAATCCTTCGCATGTTCGTGAGCGTGACAACCGCCGATGATCGGAGGCGTTCACTTCACCCGTCCGCTCAACGTGAACGTACCCGCAGCCACCCGAATCTCCGTGATCTCCGCCACCTCCTGACCGGCCATCAGCGCCGCGGCAATCCCCCTGCCCAGCATATCGAAGATCAGCGCCGGCACGGGCAGCGGCCCGAGCTGTCCCTCCACGAAGTCAAACGCTATCTCGCCATCGGCGGCGTAGGGCGCCAGGACGAAGCGGGCGGGCCACTCCCAGCGCAGCAGCGTGAGCGTCCCCCGGGCGATAAGCTGCCCATCCCCGAGGAAGCGCACGCTGGGCTGCCGCAGCCCCACGCGGAGTCCCAACCGGCCCAGGAGGCCGCCGCCCCGCCCATCCGTCCCACCGCTGCCCGGGAAGAGGCGCCGCAGCAGATCGACGTCGACTCCCTCGATGCCCAGGTCCTCCAACCCCTCCAGGCCGGCGAGGGCCTCGAAATCTTCCAGGTTGCCCAACTGCTCGAGCCCCCCGGTTCCCTCGAGATTCTGAATCTGCGCCAGCCCCTGGGTCTGCATCTGTCGCATCACCTCGGACCGGACGTTGAGAAACGAGGTGACCTCCTCCTCCGTGAGCACCAGCGTGAACGCCTTCTGGTCCGCGAGCTGCTGCCCGGCGGCGGCCGACTTCTGGATAAAGCGCAGTGCGGCCTCCCCGGAGATCGCCGGATCCGGCCCGTCGTCGGGCAGGGCGGCCTCGGCGGCGTTGGATGGGCTGCATCCGACCAGGAATAGGGTCAAGGCGAGGATCGCCACCATCCAGCGGCGTGGATGGGTCCGAGAGAGCATGCGTACACGTATGGACTTGGGTTGCATCGGTGCCTCCTTTCATCGGAAGGTAGATTAAGAATACACTTATCTATTTATTACCATCATAAACGAAATGGACGTTCTTTGCAACCCCGAGTTCCCCGTCAATAGGGTAATCGCAGTTGGCCGAACAGGCTCAAAGTACCCCGGGCATCTTCGTCCCCACGTCTTCGGGACGGTTTCGGTGCCAGATGCCCCCTTAACCAAGGCTCGTATCGCTAAAAAAGGGGCTTTGAGCCTGTCGCCTCACCCGGCGCTCCCCCTCGTCTTTACGTTGAAATCTGGTAAAATATAGGTGTGACTGAGAGTAATCGAACCCAGGAAGAGACACGCCGCCCGTTGGGAACCCTGGCCTGTTTGAAGATGGGCTTCGAAGTGGTCGCCCGGCACCCAGAGCTGATCCTCACTCCGTTGATCCTGGACCTGTTTCTCTGGCTGGGCCCCAGGCTGTCGGTGGCTCCCATCGTCCGGGCCGTCAACGTCTTTATGCGTCGGTGGGTGCTGAGCGAGGTGTCGACGCCCGAGGTCTCCGAGGCCGCCGTGACGATCGAGCAGCTGTTGAGCGAGATCGCGCTGACCTTCGACCTCTTCAGCGCCCTGCGGCCCGCCCCGCTGGTCGGCGTTCCCGTGCTGATGCCGTACCGGCTCACGGTCGCGCGGCCCTTTGGCCCGCGGCCCGATCTGCCCGTTCACTCCGTGGGCGGCATGATGGGCTGGACGCTCCTCCTGATGGGGGTGGGCCTGGCCCTCACCGCGCTCTATCTGCGCGGGGTGGGGCGGCGCGTGATCGACGAGACCGAGGCACCGCTGCCCGGTCCCCGGTCGCCGCTGACCGTCTGGCTCGAATTTCTCAAGCTCGGCGGGCTGCTGCTGGCGCTCCTGCTCGTCTTTTCGACGGCGTTCCTGTTCTTCGCCATGCTGGTGGGACTGGTGAGTATGACGGTGTCCGGCATCCTGGTGACGCTGGCGTCCTCGTTCGTGTTCTTCGCCGGCCTGCACCTGCTCTTTGCCGTGCCCGGCATCGTCCAGCTCCGCCGGGGGCCGCTGCGGGCCATCCGGGAGAGCCTGATCCTCACGCGGAGTGACTTTATGAGCATTCTGTTCCTGGTGGGGCTCACCCTTTTGATCTCGCAGGGCCTGAACGTCGTCTGGTCCCTGCCCGACCCCGACTCGTGGTCGACCGCGGTGGGATTGGCGGGTCACGCGTTCGTCAGCACCGGCCTGACCGCGGGGTTCTTCGTCTTTTACCAGGAGCGGCTGAACTTCCTGCGAATCCTGGAGCACGCCACCGCGGCCCACGCGCGGGCGCAGCAGGACGCTCAGCCCAGCTCGCCGGCAGGACCGTAGTCAGGATTGAGAATTCAGAATTGAGGACTGCGATGGACGGACCGGTTTCTCGTGATGCCGGTGCGTGGACGCAGATCCTTGGGTGCACAGACAACGATAGAGTGGAAGATGGGTAAGTATGGCAGCTAAAATCAGAGAAGAACTCAAATATGATGCATCGACCATCCAGGTGCTCGAGGGGCTGGAGGCCGTCCGGCGCCGCCCCGGCATGTACGTCGGCGGGACCGACGTCCGCGCCCTCCACCACCTGGTCTACGAGGTCGTGGACAATTCCATCGACGAGGCCCTGGCGGGCGTCTGCGATCACATCCGAATTGTCATCGACGAGGACGAGACCGTCACCGTCAGCGACAACGGGCGCGGCATTCCCGTGGGGATCCACCCCGAGAAGGGGATCTCCGCCCTGACCCTGGTGCTGACCACGCTTCACGCCGGCGGTAAGTTCGACGGCAGCGGCTACAAGGTCTCCGGCGGCCTGCACGGCGTCGGCGTCTCCGCCGTCAACGCCCTCTCCGAGTGGATGGAGGTCACCGTCAACACCGCCGAGGGGAAGGTTCACCGCCAGCGGTTCGAGCGCGGCATGCCCGTCACCCGCGTCGAGGTCGTCGGCGAGTGCGATCCCGACGATACCGGCACCACGGTCCGGTTCCGCTACGATCCCACGCTCTTCAAGGACGTCACTTACGACTTCGACACCCTGACCCAACGGTTCCGGGAGATGGCCTTTGTCACCCGTGCGGTGACCATCGACATAATCGACCGGCGCGAAACGCCGGCGCGGCGGATGACCTTCTACTTCGAGGGCGGCATCCTCTCTTTCGTCCGCTACATCAACCGCGACCGCGATCCGCTCCACGAGCCCATCTACGTGGAGAAGGAGGTCGGCGATACCATTGTCGAGGTCGCCATCCAGTACTCCGACAGCTACAACGAGACGGTGCTCTGCTTCGCCAACACCATCAACACCATCGACGGCGGCACCCACCTGACCGGCTTCCGGTCCGCGCTCACCCGGTCCATCAACGACGCCGGACGCGAACTCTCGGTCCTCCGCGAGGGCGACCCCAACCTCTCCGGTGAGGACGTCCGCGAGGGGCTGACCGCCGTGATCAGCGTGAAGATCCCCGACCCGCAGTTCGAGAGCCAGACCAAGGTCAAGCTGATGAACCCGGAGGTGCGCCTCGCCGTGGAGACGGCGACCAGCCGCGCGATCTCCGACTACTTCGAGACCCACTCCCGCGAGGCGCGCCGGATCATCGACAAGGGCCTGACCGCCCTCCGCGCCCGGGCCGCGGCCCGCAAGGCGCGCGACCTGGTGATCCGCAAGAGCGCCCTGGAGTCGATGACCCTCCCCGGCAAGCTGGCCGACTGTTCCAGCCGCGACCCCGAGGAGAGCGAGATCTTCATCGTCGAGGGTGACTCGGCGGGCGGCTCGGCCAAGCAGGGGCGCGATCGCCACTTCCAGGCGATCCTCCCGCTGCGCGGCAAGATCCTCAACACCGAGCGCGCGGGCCTCAACCGCATCCTGAGCAACAAGGAGATCCGCGCGATGATCTCCGCCCTGGGCTGCGGGGTGGGCGAGCAGTTCAACCTGGAGAACCTCCGCTACCACCGGGTGATCATCATGAACGACGCCGACGTGGACGGCGCCCACATCACCACGTTGGAGCTGACCTTCTTCTTCCGCTATATGCAGGCGTTGATCGATGCCGGGCACCTCTACATCGCCCAGCCGCCCCTTTACCTGGTGAAAGCCGGCCGCGCGGAGGAGTACGTCTACACCGAGAACGCGCTCCAGCGCACCCTGTCCGACCTGGACGGGCGCCGCTACTCGATCCAGCGCTACAAGGGGTTGGGCGAGATGAACCCCGAGCAGCTCTGGGACACCACCATGGATCCCGGGACGCGCACGCTGCTTCAGGTGACCATCCGGGACGCCGCCGAGGCCGACCGCGTCTTCAACATGCTGATGGGCAGCTCCGTGCCCCCACGCCGGAAGTTCATCCAGACCCACGCCCGCGAGGTCGAGAACCTGGATATTTAGGCGGGTTGCCGGTCGAGAAGCCGCAGAGTTTTACCGGGACACCCGCACCACCTCGTACGCCGCCCTGGACGGCTCCGTCACCCCAAACCGTGCATTGACCGCGTAGAGATCGTCCTCAAACGCCGCGATCGTCGTCGGCACGCGGAACCGACCGCCGACTTCCGCGTCGGTGATCGTCGCCGCGATTCTGCCGCTCAGCCAATCCGGCCCCATCTCGATCACCGCGATCTGCTCCGGCGCGTTCCGGACCACGTACAGCGTCGTCCCGTCCAGCAGCAGCCCGTCACCGTGGCGCACCAGGTCTCCGCCTAGATCGATCCGCACGGCCTCCCCCGAATCCGGGTCCACCCGGTAGAGCGACCCGGTGCGGGTGTTGACCACGATCAGCCACGCGCCGTCGGGCGTCGCCTCGATCCCGTTGGCGTTGAACCCGTCGGGCGCGAACGTGAAGTCGCCGCCGAGCGGCAGCGCGACCGCCGCGTCCGGCGGCTTGCCGCCGGTGGGGAGGTTCACCCTGTAGAGCGTGGGACGGAAGGAGTCGGTGAGATAGGCCGCGCCGCGCGTCACGATCACGTCGTTGACGAAACTCGCCTCCGCCGCGAGCTGGATCGCAGCGACCTCGGCCCCGGTGGTGGCATTGTAGATGTAGACCGCACCCGTCCCGCCGCCCGCCACGATGAGCGTGTCCGTGCGGGCGTCGTACGCCAGGCCCGCCGCCGCTCCGTCCTGCCGGGGCGGGACCAGCACCTTGGTCTGCCCGGTGCGCAGGTCGCCCTTGACCACCGCGCCGGTCGCCAGGGAGCCCA
>CAYMAQ010000252.1:0-5874 GCA_964388385.1 uncultured Anaerolineales bacterium
AATTAGGCATTATGCCAGCGGTGGTTCGCAATCCGATCTTTGCAGTGACTGTAAATTTCCTAACGTCGAGTCAATAGTATGGATGACACAAACTGACCCTTAAGGAGACATAAAGCGTGATTAAGAATCTTACACTGAACAAGATACTCTACCTGCTGACCGGTGCGCTCTCGATCATCGCGGCGATGATAGGCGTGCTCAATCCAGAGATGTACGACCCGGTTGTGATGGCCCGGATCATCCCAGGGGTCTTTACCCAGGACCTGGTCGTGATCGTTGCGTCCATCGTGATGATGGGACTCGCCGTCTTGATGCGCCAGATGGACTACCGGAAAACCATCATCATCCTCGGAATACTTGGGTTTATCTTTTACGCCTATGGCATCTATTCGATGGAGCAGGTCTACACGGCGCTTTACCCCCTCTATCTTGCGATCCTGGCACTTAGTTTCTACGCACTCGCGCTCAGCCTGGCAAGTCTGGATCCTTCTACGGTTGAGGACCTGAGCCTTCCACCCGTCGTTCGATATGTCTCCGCGGGATATGGCGTGTTCATCGCCGTGATGTTCAACATTATCTGGCTCGGTCAACTCGCGCCGCTACTGCGCGCCAATGACCGGATCGAAAACACCTTTTCGGTCTTCGTCATCGATCTGGTCTTCATTATGCCGTCCTTTGTGATCACGGCCTACCTGGCACTCCGCAAGCGCGCGTTGGGCATCATAGGACTGCCGGCGCTTTTCATCGTGGGTGTGGGCATCCTGAGTCCGCTGGCGTTTGCTGAGTTGATCAAACCGATTCGATACGGCTTGCCCCTCGATCCGGCTGAGTTCTGGCTCTTCGCCCCACTTTCGCTGGTCTTCCTAATTTTCACGGTCGTTTACCTTGCCACCCTGAAGTCGCCGGATGGTTTGGCTGACGGCTCCGGTCATAGACTCAATCCGGGAGGAGAAGGATGAAACTCACATTTCTGGGCACCTCGGCAGCCAACGCATTCCCCGAAGCCTTCTGCAGATGCGATCACTGCAAAGCCGCAAGGCAGGAGGGCGGAAAAAGCCTCCGTAAACGATCCTCTGCCTTGATAAACGATGACCTCCTGATTGACCTTGGTCCCGATATTATGGCCTCGTCGCAGATCCACCGCATTGATCTCAACGGAGTGCGGTATTGTGTGCAGACGCATCCCCACGCCGATCACCTGGACCTTTCTCATCTGCTCTCTCGCAGCCCCGGTTATGGCGTTATCGGCGCGCCGCGCCTCCATTTTTACGGGTCGAAGCTCGCCCTGGAGAAAGCGAATGAAACGTTCACCCGTGATCTTTCGGGGATGGATCTGCTCGATCCGGCCTTCGAGGCGGACCTCAATCTGAACGCGCACGCGATCGAGCCGTTCCAACCGACCGAGATCGGACCCTACCGCGTTATTGGCTTTCCGGCGAATCACGCTCAGGGGTACGGCGCCCTACTCTATGCCATTCAGGAGCAAGGGCGGACGGTCTTTTACGGGACGGATACGGCGAGTCTGCTCGACGAGACCTGGGCGGCATTCCATCGTTTTGAACTGACCTTCGATCTTGTAGTCCTCGATCACACTTACGGGCCGGCAGAACCCGAGTCCGACCATCTCAACGCCCAAAATCTGGCCAACCACGTCCGCCGGATGCGAAAAGAGGGTTTGTTGGCGAAAACAGGGCGTGCCTTCGCGACGCATATCGCCCACGAGGGCAATCCACCGCACACCGAGTTGGCGGAATATGCGTCGCGGCACGGCTATGAGATCGCTTATGACGGACTCGTTGTCGATTCGGAAGAGAGGTAGGAAGCCGTGGACGTCCATAGCTATCAATTCGAAATGGGTCTCGGCATCAGCAGCCTGCGGAGAAGGTATATTTCAAGCGTCGGTGGTGGGATACACGGTTGTATGGTATGCTGAAGCAAGCATGGACGCCGACGGACGTTGAATGCATGGTACACGCAGCATCGTTCGCAAGAAAGAGGAGTCTATGATCAAGCGAGAGCTTCACAACATTACGATCGAAATCGTACAGGGGAATATTGTCGAGCAACCCGATGTGGAGGCCATCGTCAATGCGGCGAACGCCGAGCTGCGCATGGGAGGCGGCGTGGCGGGCGCAATTCATCGGGCTGCCGGCCCGGGTCTGGCTGAGGAAAGCCGTCCGCTGGCCCCCATCGAACCCGGTGAGGCAGTGATCACCGGCGGGCACAATCTGCCCAACCGGTACGTGGTTCACTGTCTCGGCCCGGTCTACGGCGTCGACGAGCCGTCCGACCGCCTATTGGCCGAGTGCTACCGCAACGCGCTCCAGTTAGCCGAGGAGCATGGGATCGCGTCCATCGCTTTCCCCGCCATATCGACGGGTGCGTTCGGCTATCCGATGGAACCCGCAGCCCGGATCGCACTGGAGACCGTCCTCGACAAACTGCCTGACCTGTCATCCGTCGAATATATCCGGTTCGTGCTTTTTGGGGAGGATGCCTACGCGATTCACACCCGAACGTTAGAGTCCCTGATATAGGCCCCGGCACTCTCATTGGAAACGGGGTTGACCCACGAGCCCGAGAAAGGAAGACCCAATGGATAAGGTAACACAGCGAGTCCACGTCATCGCCACCCAGCACCTCGACGTCGCGTGGCGGTGGACGCGGGTGCCCTACGGCGAGGAACTGATGCGGCAGTGCTTCGAGCGGGCGATCGAGATGATCGAAGCGGATCCCGATGCAAAATTCCTCTTCTCGCGGTCGACCGCCTGGTCGTTCTGGATCATCGAGCAGCGGTATCCGACGCTCTTTGAGCGGATAAAAACCTACGTCGAATCGGGGCAGATCGAGCTGTGCGGCGGCGAGTGGGTGGAGCCGGATCACCTGATCCCCGGCGGGGAATCACTCATCCGTCAGTCCGCCCTCGGTCAGTGGTACTATCTGGACAGGTTCGGACGCGCCGCCTCGGTCTGCTGGGACCCCGATATCTTCGGCCACCCTCATTCGCTGCCGCAGATTCTCCTCAAGTGCGGCCTGGAGGGCTTCTATTCGCACCGCAGCCGGCCCCGGGACGACGAGGGAAACCCGCTCTACCAGTTCGTCTGGGAGGGACCGGACGGCAGCCGGATCTTCTACCTTGCCGGCGCGTGGATCGCGGCACCGGACGCGCCAACCATCCGGGCCGCGATAGAGGAACAGGCCCACCAAACACTTCCGGCGATGCACGTGGTCACGGGTCGGGGATCCGACCGCCGTATCACGATGCAGCGTGAGTGGGTCTCACTGCCCGAAACCGCCGACGAAGCGCTGGAGGACACCTCAGTTCAATGGGCCGCCGCATCCGACGCACTGGCCGATATGAAGACCTATGCCGACCGCCTACCCGTCGTACGGGGTGAGTTGGGGTTCCAATTCACCGGCACGTACACCTCCAACGGTTTCAACAAGCGCACGAACCGCTACGTCGAATCGCTCCTGGTCGATGCGGAAAAAGCCGCCGTATGGGCATCGACCCTGGGCTTCCGCTATCCCGACTCGCAGCTTACCCAGGCGTGGCGCGACCACTGCGTCAACCAGTTCCACGACGTAATCTGCGGGTGTTCGGTGCCCGAGGTCCACACCGAGGATCGCGAGCTGTGGGCCGACGCGATCCGGCGCGCCGCATACGCCCGCGACGAAGCCCTGGCTTTCCTCTGCGATCGCATTCATGCGGGGGTCCCTTCTGAGGTTGCGGAAGAGGGCAACGACGTCGCCGTCTTCAATCTGCTTTCGTGGCCCCGCACGTCCCCTATCGAAATCCCGTTGAATGGAAACAGTGAGGTCAGCGTGACGACCGAGGACGGAACGCCGCTCCCGGTCCAGATTGTGGGAACCGGGACGCGTCCTTCAGCCCTCGTCCCCCTTTCAGGGGTACCTGGGATCGGATACCAGCGCCTGAGGATCCACCGATCCGCCCGAGCGAAGTTTCAAACCGCACCTCCCCCGAATGAGGCGGATGTGGTGCTGGAGAACGACCTGGTCAGGGTCGAGATCGACCGGACCACAGGCGAACTCACCAGCATCGTCGATAAAGAGACGGGCGAGGAGTTCGTCAAGGCCGGTGGAAGCGCCAACCGGTGGGTCTTTCTCGAAGATGCGCACGAGACGATGCCGTCGTGGACCCTCGAGTACACGGGTCGAGAGCTCGATCCCGGTCAGGTTGAGAAGATCGAAAAAGTGGCCGATGGACCGGTGCGCCAGGCGGTTCGGATCGTCCGAACGGTGCAGTTGGATCTGGAGATGCCTGTCACGACAATTATACAAGAGATCAGGCTTGACGAAGGATCGCCCGTCCTCACCTTTGTGACAAGCGGTGAGTGGTATGCGTCACAAGTGATGGCCAAAACGGCCTTTGACCTGGCCTTCAACGTCGATTCGATCGCGTCCGAAGCACCCTACGCCGTGGTCGAACGGGCGCCGGGAGCGCTGACCACGACCCATAAACTCAACCTCGACGCTGCAGCCGAGGATGCGGTCAGTGGAGACAAGCAGTATGAAAAGCACCCGGATCATTATATGCAGCGGTGGCTCGACGTGTCCGACGGCGACCGAGGGATGCTCTTCTTGAACGATGGGCGATACGGATACGACGCCGACGACGATCGAGTGCGGCTCAGTCTCCTGCGTGCCCCCTACGCCCCGCTCAAATCCAAGGGGGAACAGAGCGAGCCGGCGGAACGCTCCATCACGGATTTAGGCCCGTTCGCCTTCTCGTACGGGATCGTCGTCCACAGCGGCGGATGGCGAGCGGTCGACGCGCCGCGGCTGGGCTGTGAGTTCAACCATCCGCTGATCGTGAGACCGGTGCAGAGCGGCTTCGATCGGTCCGGCGTCTGGCGGGACTGGTGGGAGATCCTCGACACCGCACCCGAGGGCGTCCCCTCAACACTCGTCGAGATGATCGAGGGCAGCGGGGCTCAGATCACCGCGGTGAAACGCGCCGAGGACGGTGACGGCATTATCCTGCGCATCGTGGAGACCCGTGGTGAACCGGACGACGTCCTGTTGCGCTGGCACCGGCCGATCCAATCGGCCGTCGTGACGGATATGCTCGAACGCCCACTCCCCACATCAGCGGACGACGCGTTTATCTCCGTCGACGGCACAGACGTCGCGCTCAAGCTGAGTCCGTGGGAGATCAAGACTGTCAGGGTTGTGACCGGTAACGAATGACGCCGGGAAAAGAAATCGCGCGGATGACTACACGAAAAAAGGCCCGGTCAGTGAAATACCTGACCGCCCTGTTCGTCCTCATCTTGATCCTGATCGTCCTCGTGGCGAATCTGGGCCTGGCACCTTCGCTCTTCGGCTTCCTCACCCGCATACCGTACGGCGATAAACTCGGACACTTCGTCCTCGCGGGCATGTTCGCCCTGCTCGTCAACCTGTGGCTGCGGGCATCCCGGGTACGGATCGGATCCATGGACGTGCTCAAGGGCAGTCTGATCGTGCTGGCGATCGTCACGGTGGAGGAGTTCTCCCAGCTCTTTCTCCAGTTTCGGGGCTTCTCCCTCATCGATCTGGTGTTCGATTACGCCGGTATTCTCGTCTTCGGCCATCTGGCGGCCCATCTCGTGAATCGACGCGAACGATAAGAACGGCGTGTTGTCATCTCGATATCTCTGTGACTCTGTCACGAAATTTGAAAATCCTGCGGTAAGGGTGTATCCTCATCGTAAAGAGAGTAACGCCGTCGGGGACAAACCGGCAGCCACGTTCCGTCCGCAGAACACGCTCAAGTGCATGGGGCCTCACGAACGGGAGATCCGCCGAATAGAGGACGCCGAATAGAGGACGCCGAAAATGGCCAAAAAAGAATCGATTGCATCCGATCCA
>CAYMAQ010000253.1:0-4353 GCA_964388385.1 uncultured Anaerolineales bacterium
GTTGTGGGGTTTGCTGCCCGTGTCGATGGCCTCGAAGAGGTTGAGGAGGTCGTCGTAGAGCGCGTGCCCCGGGCTGCCCCCTCCCGGCCTCCCCCGAGGGGGGAGGGGAAAAGCGTCCGCCAACCGTTCTGGCACCAGGTCCTCGAGGGGGCCGGCCTTCTCGGCGATGGTCTCCTTGAGCTGCCGGAGGCTGATGCGGCGGTAGCCGCGCACCTCGCGGACCGGGAGCAGGTCCCGGCTCTCGGCGTAGAGCAGGAAGAGCAGCCGGTAGAGGAAGGTGAGGGTGCCGTCGAAGACGGTCTGGAGCTGCGCCTCCCGCGCCTCCTCGTCCAGGGCCAGCAGCGCTTCCGCGCCGCCAAGTCCGGGCCTTAACGTCAGGCCACTGACGAACCCGCGGGCGAAGTGGGGGAAGATGGACTCGAAGACCCGCGTCTTGAGCCGCTCGCCCAGCTCGCGGGCGTAGGCGGTGGATTCGTCCATGAGCCGGTCGAGGAAGGGCGCAGAGGCCGCGCCGCCGCCCTCTCCCTGTCCCTCCCCCGCGGGGGGAGGGGATTTGGCAAAGGCGGTGGCGCGGAAGAGCAGGTAGAAGTAGCGGAAGGCCTCGGCGGGGTCGGCGAGGGCGAGGATCTCCTCCAGGTCGATCTCGTAGTAGTTGGTGGCGCGGGAGTGGGCGCGGGCGCTGTAGAGGCGCCAGGTCTTGCCGTTGGTGACGATGGCCCACGGGGCGACCTCTTGATCGAGGAGGCTGACGACCTGGGCGCCGGGGTTTTCGTCCGGGCGGTCGGGGTCCTTGAGATCCCTGCCGTCGAGGTAGCGGCCCCAGGGGTAGATGAGGGCGAAGGCGGGTGGGGTGGATGTCTCGATGTCTTCTCCCCCCCTTAGTCCCCTACCCTTACGGGCATCTGCGACCCGCTGGGGGGGAGGAGCAACTCCACCCTGGAGTTCCCCCTCAGGGAGAGGGGATGGGTAAAGAAGGAGGTCGGCGTCGGTGGCGTCGGGGACGGTGCGGAAGCCGAGGGTCTGGAGGATGGGCTGGACCATGGCGGTGGCGACGAGGCGCGGCGCGTCCCGGACGTGGGGGCGGCTCTCGGCGACGATGCCGCGAATGGCGCGGAAGGCCCGGTTGCGCCCGGGCGCGTTCCAGACGTCGAGGTCGGGCAGGCGCTCGTTGAGGTAGTAGTCGGAGAAGAGGGCGCGGTTGTTGAAGTAGGGCTCGGCCCATTCGGCGATGGTAAAGGCGCTCTTCAGCTTGTCGAACTGGGCGTAGGGATCGGGGTCGCCGTCCTCGTCGACCTCGGTGAAGGTGAAACGCCGGAGAACGCGGAGGGCCACCCGGTCGGGATCGGTCCGGTCGACGGTCAGGACGCGGGGGCGCACGACGGGGGTGCGCGCGGCGGTCCCCCCGCCGGGGAGGTCCCGCTCCAGCAGCACGAAGTCGATGCGCCGGTAGTCGTCGGTCAGGACGAGCAGGAAGTCGCCCGCCTTGTCGCGGAAGGCGCGGGCCAGGGCGCGGGTGTGGGCGACGGTGACGGAGGTCAGGCGGAAGAGGTAGATCTCCAGGGCGCCGCCGACGCTGGTCAGGCGCTCGACGCGGCGGGTGGCGTCCTGCAGGCTCCGGTTGAGGCTCAGGGCCTCCGCCGTCATCGGCAGGCGGGTTCCCTTGGGATAGCCGAGGCGGGTGAAGAAGGCCGCCAGGGCATCGGCGGTGCTGAGGGACTGCACGTCGGGCCGGGCCAGCGGCGTGTCTTCGTTGTAATCGGGCATGCCTGCACCTCCGGTGCGTGCGACTCGGGTTCGTCGGATGCAAGGTTTGTTCCAGGATTGTAATAGAGCGGATCAAAATCGGCAAGTGTGACGGCGGGCAGGGCAGCTTTTTTTGGGGGCGGGGGAAGGTGACTTGATGTCTTTATATGGATCTGATCATCAATAACGAAAGCGTTTCTGCGTTGCCATAGGCATCACGGAAAAGTTTAGGGCTGAAAGCTCAATAACTTCCACGTTTGGGGTGCTTTCTGCACCGCTTTCAGCTTGATTTCGCGGAAGTTATTTGATAGCCAATCCTTAGTGGTTCGTGTCCGGATCTGCAAGTTTCGAAGCGTCGTTTGACAGAAGAGAACAGCCGGTCTATAGTATGATGTAAGAGTGGGCCTTCTCCCCGTAGTTCATATGCTGGCTCTAGCCTCTTTCCCACTCTGTTGGATGCCGTCCCGGAATGTCTGCGTGTGAAGCGGGTACGATTTGTGATGACGGGGTAGATAGAGTTTATCATTGGATAAGAGCGAACGGTCGTTTGGTACGGGTTTGTCGTCCTAGCTAAAGCCTGTTTGGTGGAGAGCTTGTGACGTAATATAGCATAAGGGAGAAACGTGAGATGAAAAAGAAGACACTGATCATTATCGCTGTGGTGGTCGTAGTTGCTGTGGCTGGCGTGTGGTTGATTTTGGGGCGCAGGGATCCCGTTAGCCGGGCAATAAAGGAGATGGTTGATGCAACGGTGACCCTTGAAACGGGGGCGGGTGAGGTGGTTCAACTCGAAGTCAAACTCGCCGGTAGCAGTGAGGCCAGAACTAGAGGGTTTAAGAATGTGGCCCCGGAGGTCGTGGAAGAACATATCCTTTACATGGAATATCCGTTTGATGCGACGGTGGCTCACCGAACTGAGAATGTACAAACGGCCATAGATATGGCTTTTTTCGATTCAGAGGGACAGCTACTGGCTATCTTTTCCGCCGAACCTGGTGAACCGGCGGGTTATCATCCACAAGAGCCCTATCAGTATGTTTTGATGGCCCATTCGGGGCTCTTTGAAGAAAAAGGAATTGATGAAGGGAGCAGGTTGAGACTGGTGACAGATTAGTTTATACCCAAGTAGCTTTTCACACTTTACACGGGGTTTGTCGATATGTGTCGACCGTGGATTGCGACGGCACGACGTGACGGCGCGGGGCCTCGGGATTGTTCATAAGCGGGTGGGGCCGGTGGCGTCTGTCGAGGTTGCGTCTGTCATCGTAGCCTCCGTTTTCAAGTATCAGAAAGAGCCTTGTTTCCTCGGAGTCAATCGCCGCTTGGGCGTTGGATAGATACGTCGGCAGAGGTGACTCTCTATCAACGGTTCTATCCGATCGACGACCGCTTGTCAACGATGTTTGTGCCAACGGGCCGCTTTGTGTTCTTGCTCATTTCGATTATACTCTTTCTTACGCTGTTTACCGTTCCGGATACAGAGCACGAAAGCTTTCCAGCCTATTCAGGGGAACGTACCGGCGCTTTGGCTTTTGATGATCCGATCCATACTCTT
The DNA here is from genome assembly GCA_964388385.1 of uncultured Anaerolineales bacterium. Classification (GTDB taxonomy): domain Bacteria; phylum Chloroflexota; class Anaerolineae; order B4-G1; family SLSP01; genus PWVB01. The sequence goes on from CAYMAQ010000253.1 coordinate 3,299, forward strand.
AAGGAGAACCCTATGGCATTCACTCTGCAACTTGGCGATCGCGCCCCGGATTTTGAGTTACCCGCCACCGACGGCAAGACCTATCGTTTATCGGATTTCGATGACGCCGACACCCTCGTCGTCTTTTTCACCTGCAACCACTGCCCGTTCGTTCGCGGCTCCAACGAGGTGACCCGCCAGACGGCGGAACGCTTCGCGGACCAGGGCGTCCGGTTCGTGGCGATCAACGCCAACAGCGAGAACACCCATCCCAACGATGACTTCGCGCACATGGTCGAGGTGATGGAGGAGGAGGATTTCCCGTGGGTGTACCTGCGCGACAAGTCCCAGGACGTGGCCCGCGCTTACGGCGCGCTGCGCACGCCCCACTTCTACGTCTTCGACCGCGACCGCACGCTGATTTACACCGGACGCGGCGTTGACAACCCCCGCGACGTCAGCAAGATGACGGTCAACGACCTGGCGAACGCGCTCGAGGCGCACGTGGCGGGCAAACCGGTCAGCACCCCCCTGACCAATCCCATCGGCTGCAACGTGAAATGGGACGGCATGGACGCCCATTGGATGCCCGACGAGGCATGCGACCTGGTGTAGGTGAGGGGACGGTCGGGATCTACCCACGCGCCGCGGGCACGGTCCTGCGGCGCGTTAGCTTTTTCAGTGGGTTCTCCGTTCTCTCCCTCCACCACCGCGATCTCCTCCTCCGTTGATCCATACAGCCGGTAGACCACCTGATCGATCAGATCGTGCGTCTTCGCGTATCTTGGGCATGCCTGCACCTCCGTGTGCGATGTCTGGCTATCGGATGCAGGGTTTGTTCCAGGATTGTAGTGGAGCGGATCAAAATCGGCAAGCGTGACGGCGGGCCGAGGTTTGATCGTGTTGTGAGCGTTGAGAGGACTGAGGATTAAGGATTTAGAGTTGGCGTAGGTTGGAGGGCGGGTACAATCGGGGTATGGACAGACAACGAGCGGCGGTATTTTATGGCTGACACGGCGAGCACCCCGTCGCTGCCCGAGCCCGATCTCCTGCGGAAGCAGGCGTCGTGGCTGGCG
>CAYMAQ010000253.1:4453-5806 GCA_964388385.1 uncultured Anaerolineales bacterium
CACCCCGTCGCTGCCCGAGCCCGATCTCCTGCGGAAGCAGGCGTCGTGGCTGGCGCCCGCGCGCGGGCGGCTCTTCCGGCGGGTGCACATCGCCCGGCGCACCCGGGTGCTCGATCTGGGCGCCGGATACGGGGCGGTGACGCCGGCGCTGGTGCGCCGCGCGGGCGGGCAGGTGGTGGCGCTGGACCGCAACGAGGGCGCGATGGAGGTCGTCGCGGCGGAGGTGCCCGAGGCGGGGGCCGTATGCGGCGACGCGCGGCGTCTGCCCTTCCGGACCGCGGTGTTCGACCTCGTCTTCGCGCAGTTGGCCTTCCTTTGGATGTCCCCGCTGGACGCGGTGCTCGACGAGACGGTCCGGGTGCTGGCGCCGGGCGGGGCGCTGGTGGCGCTGGAGCCCGACTACGGCGGGATGATCGAGCATCCGCCGGAGGTGGCAACGCAGCGGATCTGGGAGGACGCGCTCGACCGCGCCGGGGCGGACCCCCGGGTGGCGCGAAAGTTGCCGGGTATGCTGGCGAACCGAGGCTTCGACGTCCGGGTGATGCTCTTTTCGGCGCTTTTTGCCGCCGATCCGGCAAGATTTGAGCTGCTGCGCGGGTTGCCGCTTACCGGTGAGGAGCGCGAAGCGCTCGCTCGGATCGAGGAGGCAGCGATGGTGCGCCGTCAGCCGTGGGGACAGATCGCGCATCTGCCGTTTTTTCTGATCGTCGCGGAAAAGCGGGGGAAGGACTGAGAATCAAGAATTGAGAATTGAGACCTGAGGATTGAGAATTGAGGGGGGGCATCCCGTAAGGCTTTTTTTCTTAGTCCTTAGGCTTAATCCTCAGGTCTCAATCCTCAGTCCTGCGCACAAGCATTGTGCCCCTAGCCCAACCGCTGGTCCGCGTCGAAGCGCCACCAGACGAAGTTGTCCGCCTTGAACTTGCGCTCGGTCATGGTCTGCTGGATGGGGCGCCAGCGCTCGTGCTCCAGGATGTCGGCCATGTAGTCCGCCATGCGGGTGGTCGCGCCCTCGGCGACGATCCGGTCGAGGATGAGGCAGAGTTGATCCTTGTTTTCGTCGCAGGCGCACGCCTCGCGGACCTCGTCGAGGCACTCGCCCTGGGCGTACGCGGCGTAGACTTCTTGAAAGAGCGCCCGCTCCTTCTCCCCGAAGAGCGCGACCACGATCAGGGCCCAGGCGTAGAGCTGGGCGGCGTCCTCGTCCTCGATCTGCAGGGCGGGATCGGTGCGGGCCTGCGTCCGGAGCTCCGCCACGTACTGGATGGCCTTACGATCTCGTCGCTTGGGTGGATCGGGAATGCCCATGGTTTCTCTCCTCGTCAAGTTACCCACAATTTTCTACATGTTATA
>CAYMAQ010000254.1:0-3028 GCA_964388385.1 uncultured Anaerolineales bacterium
TCGCCGCCGCCGATAGCGACCGGAAAGAGCGCATCAACAGGTTCGCCACCGCTCCCGCTCCCAGGATGATCACAGTAAACGCCCCGGTCATCACAGCCAACCGGATCAGCGGCTGCCAATCGAACGGGGGTGGTGCCTCGATGGGCCTCTCGCGGACGAACATCGCGATAGACGCGCAGATAAAGAGCACGATCATCAGCGAGATCAGGGCTCCCCATAGGTTTCCCGCGCTGACCATCCCGGCGACGACAAACGAGGAGAAGATCAAAGGCACGGGAAGCTCCAACAGCGCTTTGACCCCGGAAAAACGTCCCCGCTCCGATATCGGCACGAGATCGGGGATCAACCCCTGGATCGCGGCGTGAGCGGTGTTCGAAGAGATCATGGAAAGGATATAGAGCACGAAAAGCACCGTATACCCCTGCATCCCCTCCAGACCGAGTGTAAGCCCCATCAATACAAAGACGGCGATCTCACCGAGGGTGCCAACAGCGATAAAGGGCCGGCGGCGACCCCAGCGCGAGGTGTTCCGGTCCGAGAGATAGCCCATCAGCGCCTGCACCAGGATGGCGACCATCAGCGCCCAAAGGCGCATCCGACCCATATACGTGCCCTTGACCGCATCCCCCACAAAGCGCTGCACCAGGACCGGAACGACGAGCGGGGTGAGCACCTGAGACCGGGTCGTCAGGGCAAACCAATAGATGTTGATCGTGATGAAGTCATACCACCGCGTTTCTCTCTTCTCCCGAACATTCTGATGCGAGTGTGTGTCGGCGACAGCAATCCTCATAGGGCCCCCTGGTATGTTGACCTCGTGGTAACTTCTGATATGTTGGTAAGCACATGTTCAGCGTCACGAGCCTGGGGTCGCAAGCACTACACACAGGCCGAGATAATGAGGATGCGGAGCTTCCGACCGGGCAATACCGCAATCCTATCATGCTCCCATTCAAACGCCAAACGAGAGGACGGCAACCGCTATGGACCACACGTATACACTCCCCTATCCCCGGAGACGCCTCCAACGCAGCATCCTGCGATGGATCGGACGGGGACTGATGCCGCTTCTCACCCGAACCCAGGTCTCGGGGCGGGAGCACTTCCCGACCCACGGTCCCCTCCTCGTCGTCGGCAATCACATTGCCGCAATGGAGGTCGTGCTGATGGTCGTCTACGCGCCCTGGCAGATGGAGTTACTGGGGCCCGGGGACGTTCCGCCGCCCCCGCTGATGAACACCATCGCGAAAATGCACGGATATATCCCCATCAACCGGGGCAATCTGGACCGGCGCGCCCTCACCCAGGCGCTGGACGTCCTCAGGCAGGACGGCGTTCTGGGGATGTTTCCCGAGGGCGGCATCTGGGAGGTCGGGGAGAAACCGCCGAAGCGCGGCGTCGCGTGGCTCAGCCACATGACCCACGCTCCGATCCTGCCCATCGGCTTCGGCGGCGTTGAGGGCGCGCTGACCGCCCTGATGCGGCTCAAGCGCCCCCGGCTGACGATGAACATCGGGACGGTAATGCCCCCGGTCTCGGTGCCCGCGGGCGTGTCCAGGAAGCCGGTATTGAAAGCAGCGTCGGCCGAAGTGATGACGCGCGTCAAAACCCTGATTCCAGAGGAGGATCGGATGCGCCACCCCGAGATCCACGACGAGCGCTTTGAGCTGCGGATCTCAGCCTATGATGCCGCAGGCAATCCGGTTCCTATGGACGCCGCGTCGGACATCCCGCACGCCGACGCCCTCTGCAAGCTGCTCTACCGCCCGGCCCTGGTCAACGTCTTCGCTAAGGACATCGGCCTGCCGATCTCAGCGCTTCAGAACCTTGGAGAAACCCGAGATCCGGCGCGGCTGGCACAGGCGATCCAGCCGATCCTCGATTACCTGGAGCATCGCAATCCCGGGTTCCTGACCTACCGCTACGGCCACCGGGAGGGACGGGCGATGGAGGCCAGCCTGCGCGAGCTTCAACACGTCGCACGCCGGTCCGCCCGGACTGCCGCGACGCTCCACGTTCAGCCCATCCGCCGCTATCGCGTCGCCGGGCGTGAGAAGGAGATCATCGAGCACCATCCCGGCGAGGCCCACCAATGGTAAGGTTAGGGGTTCCCCACCTCTCAACACGGCGCATCCTTGCAACCTTCTGCCTCATTTTGCGTAGGAGTAAGTAGACCCCAGACAACAAGCAGGACGGGTCGACGAAGAGACGTACTCAATTACCAGACACACGAAACGAAAGGAGCAATCGACTATGTCAGAGGAGACAAAGGCCCCTGAAGTGAAAGAGGAAGCTCGGACCACCCACCGACCCGGATCCCGGGACGAGGTTTACGCCCTGATGTCCCAGAAGCGCGATCTCAGCAACGCCGACCTCGGCGGAATGGATCTGGTCGGTATGAAGTTCACGGGCCTCAAGATGGCCAACGTGGATCTCTCCGGGTCCGACATGGCCGGCGCCATCGTCGCCGGTGCCGATCTGAACAAGGCAAATCTGAAAAACGCCGACATGACCGGTGCGAAGGTAATGGGCGTCAACCTCTCAGCCGGCATACTGAAAAAGGTCAAAATGATCGCGGCTAAACTGATGGGGGTCAGCTTGGCCGGCTCCACGTTGGACGAGGCCGATCTCACCGACGTCAAAATGATGGGCACCAGCCTGGAGGGCAGCTCTGCGGTCAAGGTCAACCTGACCGGGGCAACGGTCGTCGGCAGCAGCTTCAAGGAGGCAGACTTCACCGGCGCTCAGTTCACCGGCAGCACGCTCAAAAAGATCGACGTGACGGACGCCGACTTCACCGACACCGATACCACCGGCGCCAAGTATAAGCACATCGACTGGTCCCAGGCCAAGGCTCAACCCGAGACGCTGCCCGAGGAGCTTCCGGGCGTCCCGCCCTGGGTCCCCGGCGCGGTCGTCGGCGTCCTCGCCGTCCTCTTGATCATCCTCCTGAGGAAGAAGCGGCGCCGCGAGTAACCTTTAAAACCCCAACCCGGTGCGACGCACTCACAGCGACACCCGACAACCC
>CAYMAQ010000254.1:3128-5733 GCA_964388385.1 uncultured Anaerolineales bacterium
CCTGGCCCAACGGCAGGCGGCACGGGACAGGCCAACAAACGAGTGCGTTGCACCGACTTTTACCTACCCCCGTGCCTCCAGCGCCGACTCCAGCAGCGGGATCACCACCTGGGGATCGGCCCGCCCCCGGGTCTCTCGCATCACCTGCCCCATAAACCACTGCAGCAGCGACGTCTTCCCCTCCAGATACCGCTGCACCTGCTCGGGGTTCTCATCAAGCAGCGTCGTCACCAGTGCCTCCAGACGATCCTCATCGGAGATCTGCACCCATCCCTTGGCCTCAACAATGGCCCGGGGCGAGCCCCCACCCTCGAACATCTCCCCCAGCACCTCCTTGGCCGTGTTCTGATTGAGCACCTTCGCATCCACCATCCCGATCAACGCCGCCAGCTGATCCGGCTCGATCTCCACCGCCTCGATATCGACCCCATCGCGGTTCATCAGGTACGCCAGCGGGCCCACGATCCATTTGCTCACCGAAGTAGGTTCCCCGTCATAAGCCGCCACCACCGCTTCAAAGTAGCCCGCCAGGGAGCGCTCCGCCACGAGGATCTCAACATCCCCGATGGGCAGCCCGTACACATCGACAAACCGCCGGCGCTTGGCGTCGGGCAGCTCCGGGAGTTGGTGACGCATCGCCTCGATCCACAGTCGGTCGATCGCCAGGGGCGGCAGATCCGGCTCCGGGAAGTAACGGTAGTCGTGCGCGTACTCCTTGCTGCGCTGGGAATAAGTAGCACCGCGGGCCTCATCCCACCCCAGCGTCTCCTGCCGCACCGTCTCCCCGACATCCAGCAGCGCCGACTGCCGCTCGATTTCGTAGGCAACAGCCCGGGTCAGCGCCCGAAAACTGTTGAGGTTCTTGATCTCCGTCCGGGTGCCCAGGACCTTCGATCCTCTGGGCCGGACCGAGACGTTCGCCTCAAATCGCAGCACACCCCGTTCCATATCCCCGCTGTTGACGCGAAGATACCGCAAAATCTCCCGGATCTGGGTCGCATAAGCGAGAGCAGCCTCGACCGTGTGAATGTCGGGCTCCGAGACGATCTCGAGCAGCGGCACGCCGGCGCGGTTAAAATCGATCAGCGTCCGTGACTCCGGCGAAATCCAATCGCCCTGCTCGTGATAGAGCTTTGCCGTGTCCTCCTCCATATGCGCCCGGCGAATCCGGACGCGCTGCATCGCACCCTCGACGTCGAGCGCCACCCAGCCGCCGGTCGCAATCGGATGGTCGAACTGCGAGATCTGATATCCCTTGGGCAGATCGGGATAAAAGTAGTTCTTGCGGGCAAAGCTGGTGAACGCCTGGATCTCACAGTTCAGCGCCAGCCCCACAAGCATCGCCATCTCGACCGCCCGCCGGTTGACCACCGGCATCGCCCCTGGCTGCCCGGTGCACACGGGACAGATAGCGGTGTTGGGCTCCGCTGCCGTCGTGTCGGTCACCGCACACCCGCAGAACATCTTGGATCGGGTATTTAACTCTGCGTGAATCTCCATGCCAATCACAGGTTCGTATCCGCGCCCGTTCATTGTCCGCCCCCCTTCTCGACCCCGTCATCCGAGGCTCGACCGGATAGCGGCGGCCTCGCCCGGTGCCAATCCGTCGTCCGTTGGTAAGCCGCGCCGATCCGGAAGAGCAGCGGCTCCCCCATCGGCGGGCCGATGACCTGCATGCCGACGGGCATGTGCGCGCCGTCCGGTTGGGCCGGTGCGAAGCCGCACGGCAGCGCGAGGGCCGGCACGCCCGCCGGGTTGGCAGCGACGACGTGGATGTCCGACAGGTACATCTTCAACGGATCGTCGATCCTCTCCCCGATGCGAAAGGCCGCCGTCGGGCAGACCGGTGCGACGAGGGCGTCGACCCGGTCGAACGCGCGCTCGAAATCCTGCCGCAACAGCGTGCGCACGCGCTGCGCTCGAAGATAATACGCATCATAGTAACCGGAGGAGAGGGCGAAGGTGCCGAGCATAATGCGCCGCTTGACCTCGTCGCCGAAACCCTGCTCGCGGGTCTGCAGCATCCGGGCGATCACGTCGCCGTCCTCCGGCGCGCAGGAGAGCCCGAACCGCACCCCGTCAAAGCGGGCCAGGTTGGCGCTCGCCTCGGCAAAGAGGATCGTATAATAGACTGGGATCGCGTAACGGGTATGCGGCAGAGAGACCTCCTCGATCTCCGCGCCCAGATCCGCCATGTGCTCGATCGCCGCCTGAATCGCCTCCTCAACACCGGATGCCAGACCCTCGCCGAAGTACTCGGCAGGGACCCCCAGGGTTAAGCCGGTGAGATCCTCCTCGCAGGCCTCTTCGTAGTCGGGCACCGGCGCCTGCCGGGAGGTGCTATCCATAGGATCGCGACCGGCGAGGGCCGTCATCACCAACGCAGCATCCCGCGCATCGTGGGTGATCGGCCCGATGCTGTCGAAGGATGAAGCCAGGGCGATGAGGCCGTATCGTGAAACCCGACCATACGTCGGTTTCAGCCCGGTCACGCCGCAGAATCCGGCAGGCATCCGGATCGACCCCCCCGTGTCCTCTCCCAGGGCAAACAGGGCCATCTCTGCCGCGACCGCCGCCGCCGACCCACCGCTGGAGCCGCCCGGCA
>CAYMAQ010000255.1:0-5716 GCA_964388385.1 uncultured Anaerolineales bacterium
GCCAGGCTAACGCCGTCTTCGCCACCAGGCTGAGCACAATATACATCCGCTCGCCAAAGAGGTAGTCCCTCCACGGGCCCACCTTCTTATATTGTAGCAGCATATTGACGGCAAAGATATTAAAAAAGACGAAGATCGACGCGATGATCGCGTAGACAAAATCCGGCGGGCTGGTGTCCACGGACTGCGCTGCGCCGACGAGGTACATGACGATCGTAATCCAGGGCACGATCCCGGCGAGGGTCCCAAAGCTGTAGGAGAGCCAGTTCGTGCGCTCGGTCGTCTGATTGTGCACCTCCATCAGCAGCCCAAAAAGGTTCATCATCGCGTTGAGCGAAAAGAGCAAAATCAGACTGGGCACGTCGTACATCCCCACCAGCATCCCGATAAGAATGTAAGAGCCCCATCCCCAGGTTAGACCGCCGCAACCCTCGAAAACGTGCGTGTTGTGCAGACTGCTCCACCGTATATCCTACTTATCTGTGATCAGATGTTGCTGTCAAGATCAAGGAGGCGAGCACAATGCCCGCCTCCTTGAGTCCGTGTTGTGAACCGATACGGAATTACCTAATCTACAGGGTCAAACCTACGCGCGATCGAGCGCCAATCGCTTAACGCCGTACCCCATCGCAATCAGGCCCAGGCCAGCCAACGCGAATCCGGCGTAGAGCGCGATGCTGATACCACCGGTGGCGGGCAGCGTCTCGGGCGAGGCCGTCGCATCCACACTGGCGACCGCGGTCAGGGCGGGATCCTCACCGACCAGACCCATCGCGAAGATCGTGTAGACCGTGCCCTCTTCAAGTACCACACCGGGCACACTCAGCGCCACATCTTCAGTCCCGGCGAGGCGAGCCTCGAGGTCGTACGTCCCGGCGTCGACGGGCAGATAATCACTGGCCTCTTTGAATTCGACATTGCCGAAGAGCACCGGTCCCCCGTCAGCCACCGCAATGTCAACCTCGGGAGCGTTGGGCGAGGCGTGAACGAAACGGACGTGAGCCTTACCCTCGGCGGGGGGCGCGTTATTATCGGCCAACACCAGCGGCTCGATGTTCTCAAGCTGCCCCACGGCGACAACCGTGTAGTCCTGGTCCATCTGCAGATCCAGATCGGCCTCGATCACCACCGGCTCCGTCGCGCCGGAGGGTACCACCTGGAAGTTGTGCATCCCCTCGGTCAGCGTTGCGTAAGGGGTGATGCCCTTGAAGGGCGCACCCTCAAACGCTACCGCGCCGTCAACCCAGACGTCCACGGCCGGCGCGTCTGGCGAGGCATGAACGACACGGACGCGCGGACCCGTCGCAGCCAGGGTAGGAATCGCCAACACCAAAGCCAATACCAAACTCAAGATCGATACCAATGTTATGCGTTTCATCTCTTCTATCCTCCGATTATATGGTTCCTGCTGTTTTCTGATTGTGTATTGTCTGGCCTGTCCTGTTCAGGCTTTATCAAACTGTCTACAGCATAGCATATTGTTTACTATTTGTCAAGTATTTGAATAGATTAACTTATGGATTCCGTCAAATATCGACCATATTATCTATTCATAGGGACGGGAGAGGGCCTCAACCATTGACCAACCCGGGAAAATCGATACAATAGCGGCGATGGAACACATTTACTGGGTTTGGAAGGAACTACTCGGAGGTCGTCCCGGTCCGACACGCGCCCCCTGGGATCCAAAGTCGCTCTATGCGGGCGGGGTGCGGGTCGTCATCTCGCTGGCGACCGAGGTTCAGGTCGAGGATTTGGCTGCCTACGGGCTCGAGCACTACCGGGTGGATTTTCCCCCCGTCAGACTCTTCTCACCGGGGATGCGCAAAGCCTTTATCTACCAAGCCCTGCCGGTGTGGAGGTTGATCCACGAACAGATTCGGGCGGAGAAACCGACGATCGTCCACTGTTATGCGGGTCGGGATCGGACGGGGGCCGTACTCGGGGGCTATCTCGTCGTTTACCAGGGCCTCACGCCCACGGAGGCCCGCCAGCGGATCCGGGACGCCAATCCCGACGCCCTGGCCGAAGAGGGCTATGCGGAAGTCCTCGATCTCCTGGAGCCCCACGTTCACCCGGACCCCAGGACGCTGCTGTAGCGCCGGGCCTGTGCGGGCGCGCGAAGGGCCCGCAGCCTGTCAGGAACTGCCTTGGGGGGCTGTGGAAATGCAGCAACGCTTGAGTTATTCATCACCAGATCCAGCGACCGACCGGGACGCCTCTTCCGGCATCGACACGCCGCTGACGCTCCGCAGCGCTCGCTCCAACGTCTGCACGCCCTCGGTCAGCGTCGCACCCAGGAAGAGTCCCGGAAGCCGGGCGCGCCATTCCGGCTGCTGGTTGAAGATTCGCCCGCCAAAGCAGAAGAGCGGTCGACCCGATTCCGACGCCTCGGGCAGATATTCGGGCCAGGAGACTAACGCCTGCGCCGGCTTCTCGGTCATCGCCACCAGCGCCACGGCCAGCGGATCGGTCTCACGCACAAATTCCGCCAGGTCCGGAAGCGGAATCGATTGTCCCAGATAGGCGATGGGCCAACGTCGACGCCGCAGAAGCGCCCCCAGGATCATCAAGCTCCCCTCGTGATACTCCCCCGGCGCACATGCCAGCACCGTCGGCTGGACCGCAAAGGGCGGCGGCCCCGCGCGCAGCCACACGAGGAGACGCTGGCGCAGATAATGAGAGGCCAGGTGCTCGGTCCCAATCGTCATCTCACCCAGCGCCCAATCGGTGCCGACCTGCGAGAGCGTCGGACGGATGATGTGCAGGATGACGTCCTCGGGAGCATACAGGGCCAGCGCTTCATTAAAGACGTCATCCGCTTCATCAATCTGGTGCTCACTCAGCCGGTTAAAGAGCCGGCGCTGCAACAGAGCGAGATAGGAGCTCCCCCGCGATTCCTCAAAAGGAACGGCGGGCGTCACCCCGAACGCTGCACGGGTGTCGGGCTGGGGCTGCGGCACGACCGTCCCCTCCTCCTCGAGCAGGGATTGAAGCGCGCGCACTGCCTGCCGGGTCTGCATTCCAGCATCCACCTTCCGCTTGACCCACTTCAGCTGCTCGATATCCGCATCTGAATAGAGTCGGTGGCCCCCCTCCGTCCGTGCTGTATCCGGAAATCCGTACCGACGCTCCCACACGCGCAGGGTAGCGGCCGGGATATCGATCATACGCTCTACCACGCCAATATTATAGATCGGTTCGTCACGACTCATCACGCCCCCCACTGTAAAGTCACTTTGGAATCAACGTCTGCAGGGAGCAGAATTTTCCTCGACTGCAAACGCAAACTTGTTAAATTTTGTTATACTATAGCATAATCCATCCGGATTGTCAAACAAATATACTCAAAAAGTATTCAATACATTGACATTCCATGGGGGCCATGATACACTTGAGCGAGATAAGCAGCGACTCAAGCGCATGGCACACGGGCACGGCGACTCCCAAGGACCCATTCGGTAACAGAAAGTCCTGGGACCGCTGAAAGTATACCGATCATCTCATCATATAGAAAGAGAGGCTAACTATGGCAGGTAAAACGATTCTCTTAATCCTGGGCGGAACCTCCCACGACTTCGACGGATTTGCGCAGAGTATGAAGGTGACGCTGGGAAGCGCCGGACACCAGCTGGATGCTACGTACGATCGGGATATCCTGACCCAGCTTGACGACCGCGCCTATGATCTGGTGATGGTGGGCACGTGTCTGAGCGCGATGTCCAAGGAAAAAGACCCCGACATGGACTATACCGATGCCCAGATCGCGGGGCTGGATCGATGGGTTGCAGAGGGGGGAAAGCTTCTGGGCGTCCACGCAGCCACGACCTCCGGTCAGCTCCACCCCGCGCTCGCCACCCTGATGGGCGGGACCTTTATCGAACATCCCCCGCAGTTCAGTTTCACCGTCTACCCACTCTTCCGTGAGCATCCCATCATCGCCGATATCCACGCATTTTCGGTCCACGACGAGTTCTACATTCAGAGGACCCACCGGGATATTGACGTCCACATGATCGCCGTCGATCGCGGCACAGCCTATCCAATGGTTTGGACCCGTTCCCACGGTGACGGACGGGTCGCTTATATCGGGATGGGGCACGATGAGAAGGTGTGGGATCTCACCCCCTATCAGCGACTGATGCAGCAGACGGTCGACTGGCTGTAAAGGATGCCGGGATCCAACTTCGGACGGAGTTTCGCGGCGCCAAGCGTTCCGTGGGTATCCCGGGAACATGGAGTGTTTTATGATGTCCAGATCTACAAAGGAGTCAACGCGTGAACAACGACCGCATCCGATTAGGCCGAACCGAGCTTGAAGTCTCATCCCTCGGTATCGGCACGTGGGCGTGGGGTGACCGGTGGGTTTGGGGATACGGCAAGGGGGGATATACCGACGAGGACATTCGGGAAGCATTCGAGACCTCGCTGGAGGCGGGCGTCAACGTCTTCGACACCGCCGAGGTCTACGGGCTCGGGCGCGCGGAATCCCTGTTGGGCGAGTTCATGCGCCGATCCGACGCCCATCCCCTGGTGATGACCAAGTTTATGCCCCTGCCGTGGCGGCTGCGCAAGCAAGCGCTGTATCGTGCGTTACGCCACAGCCTGAAACGCCTGGGACTCGAACGGGCCGACCTCTATCAGATCCACTTTCCCTTCCCGCCGGTCTCAATCGCGGCCTGGATGGAGGCGATGGTCGAGGCTGTCGAGGCGGGCCTGACCCGCGCCGTGGGGGTCTCGAACTTCAGCGCGAAACAGATGGGGCGGGCGCATAACACCCTGGCAGCCCACGACGTCCCGCTGGCTTCCAACCAGGTTCACTACAGCCTGCTCCACCGAGAGCCGGAGTTCAACGGCGTCAAGCTGCTGTGCGACGACCTGAACGTCACACTGATCGCATACAGCCCCCTGGAACAGGGCATCCTGACCGGAAAGTACACCCCGGACACTCCCCCACCGGGCCTCCGGGGCCGGCAGTACCCTGCCCAGTATCTGACCAAGATCGAGCCGCTCCTCGAACAGATGCGAAAGATCGGCGAAACCCACGGAGGGAAGACGCCGGCGCAGGTGGCGCTGAACTGGTTGATCTGCAAGGGGACGATGCCCATCCCCGGCGCCAAGAACGCCCGCCACGCGCGCAGCAACGCCGGGGCGATGGGGTGGCGGATGCACGACGAGGAGGTCGCCGCGCTGGATGAGAGCAGTCTGCGGGTAAGCCGAAGCATCGATTGAGCGTTCGCGAAGCTCTGACCCGCATCAAGACGCAATCTGCACAATTGCCGGGTACAGACTCTGCGGTATACTCAAGATAGGTTTATCATCCCCGATCAACCCGGAAGACGACTCCGCCTTCAGGCACAGCAACGGCTGCCGACCGGGATCAGACGGGATCATACCCATCACAACAGGGAGGAGCCCTATGCGCTTTCCACGCTCTGCCGGTATCTTGCTGCATCCCACCTCACTGCCGGGCCGCTATGGTATCGGGGAATTAGGGGACGTCGCGTACCAGTACGTGGATCTTCTGCAGGAGTACGACCAGACCCTGTGGCAGATCCTCCCCTTGGGCCCCACCGGATACGGGGATTCCCCTTACGCTTGTTTCTCCGCCCTGGCAGGCAACCCGATGCTCATCGAGTTGGCCAAACTCAGCGCCGAGGGTGACATCCCGGAGGAGGCGCTGGCGAACGCGCCGGACTTCCCCGCCGACCACGTC
>CAYMAQ010000256.1:0-5682 GCA_964388385.1 uncultured Anaerolineales bacterium
GCTACTACACCGCGCCGATTGTGGCCGATTTTCTCGCCGAGGCGGGCGTAGCCTACGCCGCACTCACAGACCACCAAACCCTGGTCGGGCTGCGGACCTTTCACGAGGCCGCGGCGCGCCACCACATCGCCGGGGTTGCGGGCGTCGAGATACCCGTCACGCTGGAGGGCGTGGAGATCCATCTGCTGGCCTACGGATTCGACCCGGAAAGCCCGGCCCTCGAGCGATTGCTCGACGGAACGCTTGACGCCGGGCAGGCGATCGCCGCCATCCACGAGGCAGAGGGCCTCGCGTTTCTCGCCCATCCCCTGGCGGTCGATGGGCGCCCCTATGCCCTGGATGAGGCCGTAGAAAGGCTGGTGCGCGCCGGGATGGACGGCATCGAGGCTTTCTACAAGCCCTACCCCGTGGAGACCCAGGAGCGTCTGGCGGCCCTCGCCGACCGGCTGGGCCTCCTCACCAGCGGGGGCAGCGACTATCACGGACCCAATCAGATTAGCCCCGGCGTTGCAATGCCCATCGCACGCTGGAAGCAGTTCCGCGAGGCCCTCAGCGATCACGCCCGCAACGGGCAACACACCCCGGCGCGCCCACGCGAGACCGCGCCGGCCCCAAACCCACCGGACGGGCAGATCAACTGGCGCTGGCTCTTCCTCCACATTATGCTCCCCTCTCTGCTGGTGATTGGCGTCTTTGTGACCCTGATCTTTGGCTTCTTGATCCCAACCATGGAGCAACGCCTCCTCGAACGCAAACGGGAGATGGCAGCCGAGCTCACCAACTCCGCATGGAGTATCCTCTGGGCCTATCAGCAGGAGGTCGAGGCGGGCGAGCTGGGGTTGGAAGAGGCCCAGCAGGCCGCCATCGAGCGAATTCGGGGCCTGCGCTACGGGCCGGATGACAAAGACTACTTCTGGATCACCGATATGCATCCGCGTATGGTGATGCACCCTTACCGGGACGACCTCGAAGGCACAGACCTCAGCGACTTTACCGACCCCGACGGCGTCCGGCCCTTCGTGGCATTCGTGGATGCGGTCCGAGATGACGCCTCCGGCTTCGTCAGATACGTCTGGCAGTGGCAAGACGACCCGGACCGATTGGAGCCTAAAGAATCGTACGTCCGGAAATTCGCCCCATGGGACTGGATCATCGGGACGGGCCTCTACGTGGACGACGTCCGGCAGGAGATCGACGCGATCACCGGACGTATGGTGGATATCTCCTTCATCGTAACCGTCATCGCCACGGGCCTGCTGTTGACCGTCGCCTATCAGAGTCTGAAAGTGGAGCGCGAGCGGAGTGCCGCAGAACAGGATCTGCGCCTCTCTCACGAGCGTTACCGCGCGCTGGTCGAATCCGCCACCAGCGGCACCCTCCTGCTGCTCGACGGACGGTGCACCTACGCCAACCGCACGCTGCTCGACCTGCTGGGATACGACGCGGCGGAGCTGGCCTTTCTCGACATCCACGACATCGTCCTGACCGAGGATCAGGGCGCCGCTGCGGAGAGCCTACAACGCATCGTCGACGGGAGTAAAACGCGCGGGCCCTTCGAAGTGCGCGAGCCTTTCGAGGCGCGCCTGCGCCGCAAGAGCGGACAGACCGTGCCCGTGCTGCTCTCGGCGACCGCCGTGTTCTTCTCGGGACAGCAGGGGATGATCCTCAGCGTCCAGGATCTCACGCAGCACCGTACGATGCAGTCCGCCGCCGAGCGCGACCGCCTCATCTCTCAGCTTCAGACGTCGACCCTCTTCCTGACCGAGCCCGTGAGCCAGGTTATGGAAGAACCGCTCTCATGTCCCCTGGACACCCCCATCACGCGCGCCGTGCGGCTGATGAGCCGCCACGATACCGACGCGGTCGTCGTGACCTCGGAGGACGGTGACCTGGTGGGCATAGTCAGCGACCACGATCTTCGCGAGCGGGTGATGGCCGTGGGGCTGGATCCACAGGTCCCCATCTCGCGGATTATGAGCGCCCCGCTGGTGACGATCAGCGAGAACGCCCCGCTCTGCGAGGCTTTCCTGTTGGAGCGGGAGCGAAACGTCCGCCACCTGGCGGTGACGGACGGCAGCGGCGCGTTGACGGGGATTATCCAGAGCAGCCGGGCGCTGCAGCCGGACCGTTACTCCCTGGTTGCGTTCACCCACAGCATTCGCCGCGCCCAGACGATTGGAGCGCTGGTCGAAACCTACCAACGCCTGCCGGCGCTGATCGGGTCCCTCGTCGAATCAGGCGCGCTGGCGCAGAACCTCTGCCACGTCACCACCTCTGTATCAGACGCTATCGCCGAGCGGGTGATCGCGTTGACGCTGGAGCAGATAGGCCCGGCCCCCGTCCCCTTCGCCTTCATCGCCCTGGGCAGCGAAGCGCGGCAGGAGCAGACGCTGGCGACCGATCAGGACAACGCATTGATCTACGCGGCCCCCCCGCCGGAGGCGTCGGGAGTGGCCCAATACTTCCTCACGTTCGGAGAGCGGGTCTGCGATGCGCTCGACCGGATCGGCTACCAGCATTGCAAGGGCGGCACGATGGCAAAGAACCCGCGCTGGAACCAACCTCTGCGCCGGTGGAAGCAGTACGTGGCCGAATGGATCGCGGAGCCTGACGAACAGGCCCTCGCCCATTGTCACATCTTCCTGGATCACCGCCACATCTACGGCGACCGGTCGCTGGTCAGTGCGTGGTGGGAGCACATCGCCGGAATCGTCACCGCCCGCCAGGCCTTTCTCTCACACATGGCGATGAAGGCGCTCCGTTACAAGCCGCCCGTTGGACGCTTCGGGCGCATTGTGACCGGCGCAGATGGAGAAGGGCCCCACACCTTCAACATCAAGGACGCGATGCTGCCCATCGTCAACTTTGCCCGACTCTATGCCCTCAAGCACGGGATGGAAGAAGTTAACACCTTCAGCCGGCTCGAACGGCTTTCGTCGCTGGGCGTGCTCCAGGAGGAGGACTATCAGGGCATCTACCAGGCCTACGCGCATCTGATGCGGCTACGCTATCGCCACCAGGTCGATATGCTCAAGAGGGGCCGGGACCCGGATAATTCAATCGATCCGAGAACCCTGACGCAGATCGAGATAGGCATATTGAAAAACACCTTCTCCCGGATCTCTATGATCCAGAAGAAGGTGAGTTACGATTTCCGCATAACGGGATAAACGCTCTCATCCCCTGGCTCCCCTCGGGCGGGGAGCCAGGAGCGAGAGAGATCGGGAATCCGCTACACCGTCGACGGAGCCCGCCGCTTGTCCGAGGTAAGGAGCGACACCACCACCAGCACCACGAAGCTGAGGGGAATCGAGACGATGCCAGGCTGGTTGATGGGCATAGGTGCGGTTGCCGGGTCGAGGCCATACCGCGCCCACATATCCGGGCTTAGCATAATCAGCCCCACGGAGGCGATAATCCCCACCAGAATGGACGCGATAATTCCCTGGGCGGTCACCTTCTTCCAGAACAGCGTCATCAACAACGCCGGGAGATTGGCCGAGGCAGCCACGGCGAAAGCCCATCCCACCAGGAACGAGACGTTCATATCGCGAAAAGCGATGCCCAGCACAATACCGATGACCCCAACCACCACGGCCACGATCCGCCCGGTCAGCACCTTCGCGTCGTCGGAGAAATCCCGCCGGAGCAGATTCTCCATCAGATCGTGCGCCACCGCCCCCGAGGCCGCCATAATCAGGCCGGAAACCGTCGCCAGGACTGTGGTGAAGGCGATCCCCGAGATCATCGCAAAGAGAACCTCACCGAAACTGCGGGCCAGCAGCGGGGCGCTCATATTGCTGGTCTCCGGGTTCAGCGCACCGCTTGTCACGGCGCCGACACCCAGGTACATGGTAAAGATATAGAACAGGCCAATGCCGGCGATCGCCATGATGGTTGACTTGCGGGCATCGTCGGCGCTAGGAACGGTGTAGTACCGGATGAGAACGTGCGGAAGGGCCGAGGTCCCGAAGAAGAGCGCCAACATAAGCGAGATGAAGTTCATCCGATTCAACAGCGTCGTAGACGCCGGCTCGCCCGCCTGCGCCTCCAGGGGGAACATAAGGCCGGGACGCATAAACGTCGCACCTGCGATCGGAGCCTCATAGTGGACCGTGACCTCCTCGTCGGCCTCCGTGGTGAAAGCGACGTTTTTCGGGCGCTGCACCACCGTTGCCCTGTCCACAAAAACGCTCAGCAACCGCAGCGGCCCCACAGCACCGGTCTCCTCACCGTAAGCCTCAGGGATGTCGGAGACGCCGCCCATCTGGCGGAGCCGGTTATCCAGCCCCTCCGGCGCGCCGTTGACCAGCACGCGCCCATCAGGCAACACCGCTCGGAACTGAGTTTCAACCAACTGAGGCTCGGCGTCCGCGCCGTCGACCAGCCGCCACCAGTCCTCGATCCGAATGAAGGGCCTACCGTCGACCTCTTCCAGCGTCCATTCAGCGTCAGGGTTGGATGAAGGATCGAAATACAGCATCCGGCCCTTGATCTCGGCCATATAGCCACCCGCGCCTTCGGCGTTTGCCGGAATCAACCGCGAGAGCCGATAAAGCACCAGGCGCTCCGCCCCCGTGTGTTCGTCGATCACCGCGTGCCGTTCCACCACCCGCGCCCCCGGGAGATCCACGCTCAGATCCTCACTTTGCAGTTCGGCGGCGACCGTCGAATACTGGTAGCTCGTTAAGCCTGCCTCACCTTCTTCTACCAGACGATCGGACGTACTCACCCCACGCATCAGGACGGCAACGGTAAGGATCCCGGCGAAGACCAGAAGCAGGCCCCCGTTGAAAAACTGCACCCACGTCGTGGAGGTCATCCCACCCCCCGCCACGATCAGGATCACCACCGAACCGACGAGAAGCACCCCCCAATGGTGGGGAATGCCGAGCAGCGGCTCGACGAGGACGCCGGCGCCCACCATCTGCGGCACGAGGTAAAAGAGTGAAACCACCAACACGCTCAACCCCGCGGCCAACTGGATGCCCGGATGTTTGAACGTGCTGTTCAGGGCGTCGGGGAAAGTAAAGGTGCCCCGTCGCTTCATCGGCTCGGCGATCACGAAGAGCGCCACGATCCAGCCGGCGAGGAACCCAATGGAGTAGAGAAAGCCGTCGTATCCAAAGAACGCGATAAGCCCACAGATGCCCAGGAAGCTTGCCACCGACAGGTAGCCGCCGGCGAAAGCGATCCCGTTAATGGTCCATGGAATGGAGCTGTTAGCGACGAAATACCCCCCGACGCCCCGCGCCCGCCGGCTCGTATAGGCAGAGATCGCCAACACCGCCCCCACAAAGACAAAGAAAACCACGATAGCCATCTAACCCTCCTGTTGTCCGGACTGCGATAATGACCGGGAATCGACACCCGTCGGGGGAACCCTGCAAAGATAATTGTAAATCAATGCGAACACAAAGGCAATGATGATCAAACCCAACCCGTAGGCCACGGCCAGGTTCAACCCAAACACAGCGCGCGCCCCCATCCACGTAGGCTGAAACACGCTGAGCGCCACAAACCCTCCGTACACGAGAGAATACAGAACCGTCATACGGATCCCGATGCGGATCTTACGTCGCTCAAAAGCTTCGTCCGCAATGACCGAATGCTGCTTCATAGCACCTCCTTGAAAGGGAAGGAATAGGGAGACCCCGGTATAATAGCATAATCCCCAGACGG